>NZ_JAKKRW010000005.1:0-270632 GCF_025653905.1 Shewanella sp. SM71 | reverse complement strand
CCGAATACGAAGCTTACTTAAGTAAGCGGAAACAGGCAAAGGAAGGTCGAAACTCTTGGTTCGATCCTGTCTTAGCTGCTATATAGGGTGCTGGGTAACAGAACACGCCTTAGTGGAGGCTTGAGCCGTATGCAGTGAAAGTTGCACGTACGGTTCTTAGGAGGGCGGCACTTGGTAACAGATGCCGTCTATCCGACAAAAGTGTGTTGCGTATGTCTTTTAAATCTACAGGTTACGTGAATGCACGAAGGTGAGCCATGGTGATTGGCGAGACGACCGTCCGGGGCGGTCGAGCATCCACGGACGGACTGGCTGCGAGTCGGTGAGTGAATGCCATGGCAAGCCTACATGCGTAGATACCAGCCAACGCTAATCCCCTAAAACCAAAACCCAAAGTCGCAGCCACCCTAGACTACTTTCCTACACATTTAAGTCCAAAACCAATACAGTCGATTTTATAATCTAGAGCCCTCAATATGCCCTACTGAAATATATACCCATAGTCACACTCATATTCAGAGTCGCAATGTGCGCGGCATGAAGTATTAAAAGCCAAACCATAAGGCGGAATAGCCGATGAGACAAACCCACTCCCCTCTTAAATATAAAAAGAGGAGTGATACTTTTATTCAATCGATATAAATCAAGCCAACTTAAAGGCTTTTATTTTGGGGAGATGGGCGGCGAGTTGGGGGAATTTGTGGGGTTGAACGTCATCCCAATCAATCGAATAATAGGGGCTTAATTCACTGGCGAGTTGCTGATTATCGAACATCTCATCATTAACCGAAAATATACACATGGCCTTTTGAGTATTCTTTTCACGAAATTGCGACACGCACTTATTGGCAATGTCGGCATATTCTTCTGGGCGGTCAATCTTGCCCTGCATATTATTTTCTGGGTGCAAATTAGGGTTAATCAGCACAGATTTAAGACCATTTAAAAATCCAATCCGCTCGGCCCAATAAGCGCCGAGTCCCACGCCAACCATTAACGGCGCGGGATCGTCGCAATGCTGCATTTGCTTAGCGACTTCCTTGAGCAAGTGTTGCATGTCGTGCTTAGGGTGCAAGGTGCTGTAACTGATCAAACGCACATCAGGGTCAATAAATTGCAACTGACGCATTTTTTCGTGATTACCTGGGCTAGTAGCATCAAATCCATGAAGATAGAAAATCATATCAAGGCCTTTTAATCATTTTTGATTACAGTGAATTAACTAACCCTAGCAAAAGAGTGATCTCACACCTTGCGCTACATCAAACTTTCGCCTGTTGAGCCAAACAAATTTGCTCGGCAAGCTGCTTGGCATTTTCCCAACGGGCCGTATTATCGAGCGCAGCTGCCGTTTGCGCAGCATTGGGTTTAAGTAAACTCGCAGGATACTGTGGCGCGCTCGCAGGCCAAGTAAAGCCATCGAGTAGCGACATTACGCCCGCATTGTCATTACACACTAAAATCATGTCGCAACCTGCGGCTAAGGCGGCGCTGGCCCTTGCACGGTAATCGCCCGCAAATCCTGCGCCTTGCATGCCAAGATCGTCAGAGAAAATCACCCCGTTAAAGCCAAGTTCTTTACGCAGCACTTGTTTTAGCCAGTATTCAGAGAAGCCCGCAGAGTTAGGGTCGACTTTAGGGTAAACCACGTGCGCGGGCATCACGCCTAATAACTTTTCTTTTGCGATCAATTCTTTAAACGGTAGGATATCCTTTGCAAAAATCGCCTCAGCATCGCGATCATCAATGGGTTTCTCGTAGTGCGAATCCGCCACTACACTGCCGTGCCCGGGGAAATGTTTACCCACGGCGCCCATGCCAGCTACGGCCATGCCAGCAATAAAGTTTTCGGCCAGTGTAATCACCTCGGCGGGCTCTGGGCTAAAGCTGCGTTTACCTATGACTTGGCTCACGCCGTTTAAGTCCAATACGGGCGCGAAACTTAAGTCGATATCGCAAGCCAGTAATTCAATCGCCATCAAGAAACCGAGCTCACAGGCCCAACGCTTGGCCAATACCATATCGCCCTTTGCTGCGGGTAAAATGTCGCCCATGGCGGGAATAATGGTAAAGCCATCACGGAAGCGTTGTACTCGGCCACCCTCGTGATCGACGGCGATTAATATTTCTGGGCGTATTTGGCGTATCTGTTGTACCAGACGGATCAACTGATCACGGCTCGAAAAATTGCGGGAAAATAGGATTAAACCACCCACCTGTGGATGGCGTAGCATCTCAGATTCAGCCTCACTGACGTCCAACGACAGTAAATCCAACATTAAATAGCTCATACTTCTCCCTAAAAATATTCATTAAGACTCAAAAAATAACCACTCAAGCCATAAGTAGTCCACGCTCACAAAAAAGCTAAAAAAAGCGAGCCACCTACCCTTGTAGCGCTATCGAAGCCTGTATTCTTGGCCATAAAATGGCCTGTAAAAAAGTCCCAATTAAGTTCAGCTTATCCGAACTATTACGAATAAAAAAAACTAATGTGAATTGTCACACTAATCTATGGGATACTGGCGTTAGAGTATCACACAAGCAGATTTCGCATGAAAGAACGCCGCCACTGACCAGAGTACACGCGCAAGATTAGCGTGCTTCAATCTGCAGAGCGAGCAATCCCATGCACTCAGACTAAAATAATAAACAAGACACAACAGGACTTCTATCATGATTAGCGTATTTGACATGTTCAAGATCGGCATAGGTCCATCGAGTTCACATACCGTCGGCCCAATGAAAGCGGGCAAAATCTTTATGCAAAACCTGACTGACTCAGGACTCGTGACCCAGATTGATGAATTAAGAGCCGAACTCTTTGGCTCCCTCGGCCAAACAGGCAAAGGCCACGGCACGGGCAAAGCAGTGATTTTAGGCTTAATGGGTGAAGATCCAGAAACCGTGGACACTGACAGTATCGACGGTATTTTAGAACACGTCTCCAAGGACGAAACCTTAACGCTGCACTGTGGCAAAGTAGTTAAGTTTACCCGTGAGCAAGGCATTACCTATCACAGACGCAAAACGCTACCTGCGCATGCTAACGCCATGACCTTGTACGCTTACTGTAAAGGAGAATGCATTTTTGATCGCACTTACTACTCAGTGGGTGGCGGCTTTATTTTAGATGAAGATGAAATTAGCCAACGTAATGCCTCACCAGCCTCACAAATTGAATCGGCTCCTTTTGATTTTGTGAGTGCGGCTCACTTACTGGAATTATGCGGCGAGCAAGGTCTCAGCATTTCTTCTTTAATGATGGCGAACGAACTGAGTTTAGCCACTGAAGATGAAGTCAAAGCCAAGCTGTGGAATATTTGGCAAACGATGAAAACCTGTATCGAACGCGGTTATCAGAAGGAAGGCATTTTACCTGGCGGCCTAAAACTGCGTCGTCGTGCACCTGCACTGTACCGTCGTTTGAAAGCCGAAGGCCGTAACAATGTCGATCCATTAACCGCTATGGATTGGGTCGATTTATTCGCCCTGTCGGTCAACGAGCAAAATGCGGCCGGTGATCGCGTCGTCACTGCGCCAACAAACGGTGCTGCGGGAATTATTCCTGCCGTTTTATGCTATTACGATACCTTCGTACAAGAAGTGGATATCGATGTCTGCGCCCGTTATTTATTAACTGCCGCTGCAATTGGTATTTTGTACAAGAAAAATGCCTCAATTTCGGGCGCCGAAGTCGGTTGCCAAGGTGAAGTGGGCGTGGCCTGTTCTATGGCCGCTGGCGCACTGACTGAAATCATGGGCGGTACGGTTGAGCACGTTGAAAACGCGGCTGAAATCGGCATGGAACATAACTTAGGTCTAACCTGCGATCCTGTGGGCGGCCTAGTGCAAGTGCCTTGTATCGAACGTAATGCCATGGGCGCGATTAAAGCGATTAACGCCTCTCGTATGGCCCTGCGTGGCGACGGTAACCATAAGGTTTCACTGGATAAAGTGATCAAAACCATGATGGACACCGGCAGAGATATGCGCAGTAAATACAAAGAAACCGCCAAAGGTGGCCTAGCAGTCAACATTGTTGAGTGCTAAGTGCTGAGTGTTAATTCACTCTCGTTAATCGCTTAAATCGCACCATAAAAAATGCCGCAACTCAGTGAGTTGCGGCATTTTTGTTTTAGCGCATCGACGTGACTGCCGAATCGGCTATTTATGGCTTAAAGTACAAGCTATGGAACTTAAGGTGCTCTTCAATAAAGCTCGCGATGAAGTAGTAGCTGTGATCGTACCCCGCTTGCATCCGCACATCCAAGGGATAACCCTTGGTATGGGCGATATCCACCAGCGATTGTGGCATCAATTGGGTGTCTAAAAAGCTGTCAGCTTCACCTTGGTCAATCAGTACTGGCACTTCGCTAATCGCGAGCTTAAGCAACTCGCAGGCATCATACTGGCGCCAATGTTCACGATTTTCACCTAAATACTCACTAAAGGCTTTAATGCCCCAAGGTGCATTACTTGGATTCGAAATCGGGCTAAAGGCCGAAATTGAGCTATATCTGTGTGGATTACTCAGACCAATCACCAAAGCACCATGACCGCCCATTGAATGGCCGGAGATAGCGCGCTGGGTAGTGACAGGAAAATGCGCTTCAATCAAGGTAGGCAGCTCATGGACTATGTAATCGTACATTTTGTAATGGCGATTCCAAGGTGCTTTTGTCGCATTGAGGTAAAAACCCGCGCCTAAGCCTAAATCGTAAGCTTTATCCGCCGCATCGGGCACATCGTCACCGCGAGGACTGGTATCTGGGGCGACAATCGCCATCCCAAGTACCGCTGCCATGCGCTGTGCACCCGCCTTCTGCATAAAGTTTTCATCGGTACAGGTTAGACCTGAAAGCCAATACAGCACAGGCACAGGTTTATTCACCGCCTCAGGCGGCAGATAAATGGCAAAGCGCATCTCGCAGTTTAACGACTGAGATTGATGGCGATACTGCTTATGCCAACCGCCAAAACTCTTGTTACAACTGATATTTTCTATGGTCATACAAGTCCTTTTAAGCTCAATCTTTTAGCGCTATTTATAACGTTAGTCATGGCGCTTATCGTCAGCTCAGTTGGCAACACAGCAGACAGATTTGCACCTGTCTGCCCGTTAGTCACATCAAGCTGAAGTATCAGTTTAAAATGCAAAACCACTTATTTATCAAAATGGATCACGCTACGGATGCTCTTACCTTCGTGCATCAGCTCGAACGCTTCATTGATTTGCTCCAGCCCCATAGTATGGGTGATAAAATCATCGAGCTTAAACTCACCCGCCATGTAACGCTCAACAATGTGTGGCAGTTCAGAACGCCCTTTCACACCGCCAAAGGCAGAACCGCGCCAAACGCGGCCAGTCACCAATTGGAATGGACGGGTTGAAATCTCTTGACCAGCACCGGCAACACCGATGATGACTGATTCACCCCAGCCCTTATGACAACACTCTAAGGCGCTGCGCATCACGTTGACGTTGCCGATACACTCGAATGAGTAATCCACGCCACCGTCGGTCATCTCAACGATCACCTCTTGGATGGGCTTATCCAATAATTTTGGGTTGATGCAATCGGTCGCGCCGAGTTTTTTGGCTAACTCGAACTTAGATTCGTTGATATCAATCGCGATAATGCGGCTGGCTTTGGCCATAGTGGCACCGATAATCGCCGATAAACCGATACCGCCGAGGCCGAAAATCGCCACGGTTGCACCTTCTTCCACTTTGGCCGTGTTCATCACAGCGCCCATACCAGTGGTTACGCCGCAACCTAACAGACAAATTTCTTCTAATGGCGCGCTCTTATTGACTTTAGCCAATGAGATTTCAGGCAGTACAGTATATTCAGAGAAGGTCGAGCAGCCCATGTAATGGAAAATGGGCTTGCCATCGAGATAAAAACGCGTGGTGCCATCAGGCATTAAACCTTTACCTTGGGTCGCACGGATTTTTTGGCACAGGTTAGTTTTGCCCGATAGGCAGAACTTACACTCGCCGCACTCTGGGGTATAAAGTGGGATCACATGATCGCCCACTTGTACGCTGGTCACACCCTCGCCCACTTGCTCAACGATACCGCCGCCTTCGTGGCCTAGAATCGCTGGGAATACGCCTTCTGGATCGTCGCCGCTCAGGGTAAACGCATCCGTGTGACACACGCCCGTAGCCACAATGCGCACTAAGACTTCGCCCGCTTTAGGTAACATCACATCCACTTCTTCAATCTTAAGTGGTTGTCCTGGTCCCCAAGCAACAGCGGCCTTTGATTTAATAAACTGCGGTTTTTCGTTCGACATTGTTACGTCCCTTGAATAGGTAATAGGAGTAAGTCATTGGTGTATCATAAATTCAATTCAGGCCAAGCAAACTCTTGCGCCCATTGCACTAATGCTACTGAATAGGAGGATTGTATTTGTTTCTCAGCGAGAGACAATCTAGTATTCAAGCAATTCATTTTTACTGAGTAACAACAATGTATCTCTGGGACGGCATTTCTGAATTTGTCGCAGTGGCCGAGGCCGAAAGTTTTACCCTAGCAGCGCAGCGGCTGAATATCTCCACCGCCCACGTTAGCCGCCAAGTGAGCACCTTAGAAAATCGCCTTGGCACAAAACTCTTTTACCGCACAACCCGCAAAGTGTCGTTAACCGAAGAAGGCACGATTTATTATCGTCATTGCCGCCAATTACAAACGGGGTTAGAAGAAGCCGAGCGCGCCATCTCAAACCTAAAGGACTCACCCCAAGGCTTAGTCAAGCTCACAGCGCCCGTCGCCTATGGCGAGAAATTCATCATGCCGTTACTCAATGATTTTATGGTGCAATATCCCAGCGTTGAGTTTAGCGTCGACCTAACTAATCGCACCTTAGACTTGATTGAAGGCGGTTATGATCTGGCCATTCGCCTCGGAAAACTTGCCGATTCGAGTTTGATGGCCAAACCCTTAAGCAGCCGTACCCACTATGTCGCCGCCTCACCGAGTTATGTAGAAAAATACGGTCAGCCCCATACCTTATCTGAACTTAGCCAGCACAATTGTTTGATCGGTAATCATAATTACTGGCGCTTTGTGGAAAATGGCCGCGAGCGTAATATCAAAGTCCGTGGCAATCTCAATTGTAACAGCGGTTACGCATTAAGGGATGCGGCACTAAAAGGCATAGGGATAGTTCAACTGCCTGATTATTATATTGAAGAAGATATTCAAGCCGGACGGTTACTCTCCTTCCTTGACAGTCACCGCGAAGCCAAAGAAGGCATTTGGGCACTCTATCCGCAAAACCGCCACCTGTCGGCCAAGATCCGCGTATTGGTCGATTATCTTGCCGAAAAACTCGCCGAGCAGGATTAAACACTGTTTGAGCAGATTGATTGGTAGCAGACAAAACGGCGCAAACTAGCGCCAGTTTTCCCGCAAAGTGTAATACAACATGCCTAATGCCAGCGCTTGATTGCCAAACCATTCATTTAACGGAATACGGATATGGCGCATGGCCGCAAACAAATCAAATTCACGCAATTGCCCATCCATCGCATTGGCCATGATCTCGGCCATAATGTGCGATGTCGCCACTCCGTGCCCAGAATATCCTTGGCAATAGAATACATTCGGCGACACTTTACCGAGCTGCGGGATACGGTTAATCACAATTCCAGCCATTCCGGCCCAGGAAAATTCGATATTAACGCCCTTTAATTGTGGAAACGTACGCTCAATCGCAGGCCGTAATTCCGCAGCCACATTTTTAGGATCGCGGCCGCTGTAGTTAGTCCCGCCGCCGAACATCAGCCGTTTATCCGCGGTCAGGCGATAGTAATCCAGTACAAAGCGGCAATCATACACGGCTAAATCCTGCGGATTGATTTGTAAAGCGACATCATCGGGCAGAATCGCAGTGGCGCAATTGCCTAAGGACGCCGGAAATAACATACCGCGCAGTTTTGGACGGGCGAGTTTATGGTAAGCATTACCCGCGATCAGCACACTATTGGCGCGCACTTTTCCCTTGGCAGTGACAACAGTCGCCACATCGCCTTCTTCAATATCAAGTACGGGTGAGTGTTCAAAGATTAACGCCCCAAGACCTGCTGCCGCGCGGGCTTCACCCAAGCATAGGTTGACTGAGTGCAAATGCATGTTGCGCCGATTGACTAAGCCGCCGTGATACAAGGGCGAGCCTAAATAGGCGGGCATTTCATCGGCGGATACCAGCGTCATAAATTCACCCATGCCGCGGCGCTGCGCCTCATCATGCATAGCCCTAAGCTCCTGCATGTGCTTTGGCTGGTAAGCGGTTTGGATATGACCAAACTTTAAATCACAGTTTATGCCGTACTTGGCCACCCGATTTTTAATAATATCGTGGCCGCGCCAACGCATATTCCACACATAATCCTCAGCTTCATTGCCGATTTGACGGCGCAGCTGTTTTGTCATCGCAACATCGCCGGACAAACTGCCCGTCACCTGCCCACCGTTGCGTCCGGTCGCGCCCCACGCAATTTTATTGGCCTCAATAAGTGCCACTTTATAGCCCTTCTCAGATAATTCCAACGCCGTTGCCACGCCGGTAAACCCACCACCGACAATCGCCACATCGACTCGAATGTCGCCTTCAAGCGCAGGATAATCCGACTCTTGGTTAATGGTGGCATTGTAGTAGGAGGCGCAACGCTCTGCTGGCATGGTCATTCCTTGATGTTGAAAGTTAACTGTTGAAAGTGAGTGTTAAGTCTTAGTTCTGGGCTCTCAGTTCTTCTGGACACTCAGTTTTGGAGACTCGTTTTAACACGGCATCATGCCGACGTTGTTTTATATTTTTTACAATCGTTCAGAATTTGTGAGTATATCTAAGTTGAGATCGAGGTCAACAGTGAATTGCGATAACTATTTTTGCAGGACATGACAAAGGGAGTTGAGCTGGCTGCAGGCTCCTTCTTGAAGAACCTGAAATGGAGAAGCTTGAGATGGAAGCTTCTGAAATGGCGGTACCTAAAATTAAGGCACTAAAATTAAGGTACTAAAATTAAGGCACCTAAGATTAAGTTATCTAAGATAGAAACTCCGAATGTTAAGGCGCGGCTCATTTTATCTTTTAAGCCTTATACTTTTTGCTGGTTTAAGATAGGCTTGTGCGGCGTCATCCTCTTTTTATCTCAGCAACCTAGAGTCCATTATGCCACTAATGCCAATTACCCAGCCACTTACCCAATTGCCGTTTTCCCAAGCGTGTGAAAACAACAAAGCGCCGATTTTAGCGGTATTAACACAAGCATTCTCACTCAACCAACATGTACTCGAAATCGGCAGTGGCACAGCGCAACATGCTGTGTATTTTGCAGCAAATCTTCCCCATTTAATCTGGCAAACCAGCGATCAGGCTGAATATATTGAGGTCATTACCGCAAGGTGTATGAATGAAGGCAAGCTACCCAATGCAGCGGCAAACCTACGCTTACCACTTACCCTTGATGTCACTGTGCCATGGCCAGTGGAGGGATTAACATCTGATATTGATGGCGTATTTACTGCAAACACTTTGCATATTATGAGCAAAAATATGGTTGAAGCGTTTTTTACTGGCCTTGGTCTGTATCTCCCCCAACTCAAGACCCTGTGCATTTACGGCCCCTTTAACTACCAAGGCGAATTTAGCAGTGACAGCAATCGCCAGTTTGATGCCTTTTTAAAACAGCGGGATCCCGCCAGCGGCATTCGCGATATTGAATGGATTTGCAGTTTAGCCAGCGAGCAAGGCTTAACGCTGAAGCAAGATGTGGCTATGCCCGCCAATAATCGACTACTGCATTTTGTTAGAGGCTAGCATTTTGTTAAAGACTCGTTTTTTGTTAAAAGCTAGCTTTGGTTTAGTGGTTTAGTCCGTTTTGGCCTCGGCGGTTCTGTGCCCATAGCTCAGCACTCGAGTGGCTTTCCACTGTTCGTTCTGTTTGCGCCACACAATGACAAAGTCGGCTAGACCTTCACAATTGCCGGTTTCAAAGCTGCAAAAACGATGAACGCCTTGCTCTATCGCGCCAAACTCTTTCACCGGAAACACTTTCATCGTGCCCGCAACTAACTCGCGGCGGTAATGGCCACAGGCATATTTTTCGGTATTAGCGATCATGTCCTTGCGGTTCCACGTCACGCCACCCGTATCGTGGTAAAACTCTACATCTTCAGTGAAAAACGCCGCGTGTTTATTGAGTTCAGCAGGGGCGGCGCACTTATTGAAACTGTCGAACACAGCAAAATCCACCGCTGCAATTTGGGTAGATAAAGTGTCTGTAAGTACAGCAGCGGGCTGCGCAATGTCAGCTTGTGGAGCCCCAGCCGTTTTAACTGATGCTGCTTTAGCTAATGCGGGCGCATCTGTTGCAACAGCAGGTTCGGTAGTGGCGAGTGACAAAGTTAAAACAGTGACAGTGGCTAGGCTATAAAATGCTGGATTCATATTCTCTCCGTAAATATTGGCAATACATTTTGTATGGCGACGATTCACATCACAAACATGAATGCACCACGAAACATAAAGTCACATCGCCAGCAAAGCTTATGCCAGTTAAAATATCCATATTAATCATATTGATATAGTTTCATATTACGTTATGCAGTTTTGTGCGGTGATAGTTTCTGATTATTCTCACTATTTTTTAGTGATTTATCCGACGACAGTCAGACTCAGTGCCTTATGCTCAATCCGCTCAATGCGCTCAATGCGCTCAATCAGAATGACCATGCCAGCGAGCAACACGTCGAATATACGGGCTATCACACTGTTATTAAACAATAAAAATTTACACTGCCTTTACACAAAAGAGAGACATCCAAGCTTGAAGCTATAATTAAGAATAATTATCATTCGCCAAAATTACCGAAGGAAGAATGATATGCCCCGCTTTATCCGTCGCACTCGCCAAACCTCGCATCTATCTCATGCAACACAGACACCTATGTTGAGCCAGCTATCACGCGCTATTGGTTTATGTTTGTTATTACCTGCAGCATGGGCTAGTGCTGCAAATACGCAAGATACCACTCCAGAAATGGAACGCATGGTGATCACAGCAACACAAACTAAACACTCGGAGCTTTCGGCGCCCGCTTCGGTGTCCGTGATTAACCGCAGTGAACTTGAAGCTCTCGTCATAGACGATCTTGCTAGCGCAGTCCGTTATTTACAGGGTGTGAACATCAGCGAAGGAACGCCCTATGGTCGCAATGAGATCAGCCTGCGAGGTTTGGATTCAGATTACACTTTAATCTTGATTAATGGCCGCCGCATTAACTCCCGTGAAGCATTAACCTCTGGTTATGGCAACGATTTTGACTTGTCCTCTATTCCAATGTCTGCCATTGAACGTATCGAAGTTGTGCGTGGGCCGATGTCATCCCTATACGGCTCAGAAGCTTTGGGCGGTGTGGTTAACGTCATACTGCGTCAACCAACTGAGGACTGGCAAACCAGCGTTGGCGTGCAATACGATGCACCTACCAGTGGCAAGGGTGGCGATAGCACTAAGTACAATTTCTACAGCAGTGGCGCGCTGATCAAAGATAAATTACTGGCAAACTTAATCGTCGACAGCAATAAACGCGATGCATGGCGCTCGGACTTAAAACCCACTATTGATGCGCTAGAAGACAGAGATGAAATCAGCGCCCTCGCCAATTTACAATGGCTGATTGATAACCAGCAAGATCTGCAATTTGACTTAAGTTACGCCAACGATGAACGCGAGTCTGATTGGAATAACTACGGCACGATTCTCACCAATAACCAACAAGCGGAGCGGATAAGTTCAGGTCTGACCCATAATGGCCACTGGAACTGGGGCGATACTCGCCTGCGCTATTACTATGAAAATGTTGAGGTGACTGACGACTCAGCGTTAATCGCCGAGATTGGTAATATCACCCAAACCAACCACAATCTCGACGGTCAAACCACTGTCCTACTTGGCGATCACATGTTAACCAGCGGTGCAGAATACCGTTGGACCCAGCTCGAAAATAGCCGCAATATTTTAGGTGATGGCACCTTAGACGACAGCCAATCGGCATTGTATCTACAAGATGAATTTAGCTTAGGCGAACTCAATATCACCTTAGGCGGGCGCGTCGATCACCACGATGTGTACGGCACCGAATTTAGCCCACGCTTGTATTTGGTGTATAACTTAAGCTCTGAATGGGTCATTAAAGGTGGTGGCGGCAAAGCCTTTAAAGCGCCAAATATGGCGCAATCCCAAGCCGATTATATTATCCCCGCTTGTCGTGGCGCCTGTACCGTTGCGGGAAATCCTGATCTACAACCCGAAACCTCAGTGAACTACGAGTTATCGACCCAATATCAAACCACGGATTTTGGTGGCTCGATCACCTACTTCCATAACGATGTAGAAAATAAAATTATCACCGAAACTTGGAATAGAGTCCCAGGTACAGTATTAACTTACCAAAACGTGAACGAAGCTAAGATCACTGGTTGGGAATTACAAACTTGGTACAATTTAACTCAAGATCTCAGCCTAAACGGTAATTACAGTAAAACCGATGCCGAAGATAAGCAAAATGGCGCGCCTTTTACCTTAACACCGGACGACAGCTATAACCTGAAACTGCAATGGCAGGCATTCGATGGTTTATCCACCTTTATCGCCTACCATTATACTGGCGAGCAGTATTTGCGAGCCAATGTCAAATCAGAGGGTTATGGCTCGCTCGATATAGGTGCAAATTATCAAATTAATCCTATGTTTAGACTGAAGCTTGGCGTGACTAACCTAACGGATTCTGAACGTGACCAAGTTGCCACCGACCTTGATTATATTCAAAAGAGTCGCAGTATTTATGCTGGGGTAACTGCAAGTTTCTAGGCTCTACAAGCCAGAAATTAATGTGTAATTATAGCTCTGCTACTCAACATTAAACATCATAGGCGAAGCCCGTTTTGGCTTCGCCTATTGTTTTAAGACCAAAATAAATATCACACATTCGACTAGAAAAAGTAAAATAAATATATTTTCTAAAATATAGAATTTTTAAATAAACATCAAAAATATAAATTACATGATCCAGATTTAAATCATTAGTCTTTTACATTCCGCAATATAACCTTGATCATACTTTAACGCTAAAAAATAACTCACCCGTTAACCTTTGATAACGATCAAGGTTTTGTCATATTAAAAAACTATTATACACACGCAAGACTGCTAAAGCTTGAGGTGTAAAATTCTCGATTATTAAACTTACGCACCAAGCAAAAGCGATATTATCTTTCCGTTTATATCACTAATAAAATAGCGAGAAAAATACAGTTCCAACTTCAAGTTACATATTTCATAGCTAGATATATGATTTACTCGCTTCAAAATGATGATTTAACCAACAATAAAAAAGGAAAATAACATGCTTAAAAAGATGATGCTAATGTGCGCACTGTGCTTTTCAACGAATTTAATGGCGGTATCACTTGCCGACAGTCATTCTGAAAGATCTGACTGTGAATCCTGCCATAAAGATAAAAAACCTTCAGCGGATTATGTTTTTGAAAATCAGCAATGTGTATCATGCCATGGAGAAATGAAAACTCTCGCAGGTGAAGCTCATACTAAACATGATGGCGTTTTAACATGCACCAATTGCCATATCGCTCATCAAGAAAAAGCACCAGCAGATGCTTGCAAAGAATGCCATTAATTCACTAAAAATCTAAAACCAAAGGCAGAAGAATTATTTATTTTGAATGGAACCATTAGGCAGGATGCCACTTGACCCAACCTCCAAGGGTGTTTGCCATCTATTGCTCACAGGTGGCAATTTTTACCTCCGTTTTTATATCCTTACAATATGTTTAACGGCTCAATACTTAACTCAGAATTCCATATCCGGCAAATAGGACAAGTTTAAGTATGCTAGGTAAGCCATAGACGACTCTCAGGGGATTGTTCTCAAGAACGCCAATGCCTTTTCTAGGTCACGGGTGCGCGCCATCGGTGGCAGCGAGTTTAAAAAAGCTTGACCATAGTAGCGATTCACAATGCGATTATCGCAAAGGATCAGCACACCGCGATCTTTTTCATCGCGAATAAGACGGCCAACACCTTGTTTCAGCGCAATAACCGCCTGCGGTAACGACACTTCAGTAAAAGGGTCAAGTCCCTGACGACTAACATTGTCGGCTCGGGCGCGATACAGGGGCTCATCGGGCGACACAAAAGGTAATTTGTCGATAATCACGCAGCTTAACAATTTGCCGCGCACATCCACCCCTTCCCAAAAACTACTGGTGCCGAGCAATACAGCATTGCCGAGTTGGCGAAACTTAGTCAGCAGACTCTGTTTACCCGCTTGGCCTTGTACCAGCAGCGGATACTGAGTGCGAGTTCGCAGTGCCAGCGCCGCTTGTTCGAGCATTTTATGGCTGGTAAATAAAATAAAAGTCCGTCCCTGCGCCGCATCTATCGCTTGCACGCACACATCCACCAACTGCTTTAACGCTTGCTGTTGATTGGTCACGCTCCCAAGTTGTCTCGGCACACAAAATACCGCTTGGCGGGGATAATCGAAGGGACTGTCGAGAATGCTTTGCTGCGCATCAACGATACCCATTTCTCGGGCAAAATGAACAAGACTGCGGTTAACCTGCAAAGTTGCCGAGGTAAATATCCAGCTGGTTTCGGGCACAAATAATTGTTGGCACTCACGGGCAATATTGATTGGTGAAATTCGCAGCACCACAAAGCGACTACCAAATTCGATGCTGTAGGCCGCCAGATTATTATCGCAGTTAAAAAACACACTGAGCTTGTTATTCAGCTCCGCCAACTTAATGGCGATATCATCTAACAATTCACTACGCCCAATATGGGCCATTAATAAATTCTGCAGCGCGGTTAATTCCGCTAATAAATCCCATGACGCCGCCGCGAGCGCTTTATTGCCCAGCACTAAACGCCAATCGGATTCGCCGCAGGAATATAACTGATTATGCCAATCACTTAATTTAGCGAGGCAACGCTGGCAAAATTGGGCGAGTTGCCCAGTATCACTGAGTTCAGTCTGATAAATAGCGAGTAGCTTTTGAATGAAATCATCGATAGTACGACTCGAACATTGCTGGCCAAAATAGTTAACGCAAATATCGGGTAATAAATGCGCTTCATCGAAAATCACCACATCAGGATCGGGTAATAACTCGGCAAAGCCCGTGTCTTTCAGTACGCTATCGGCGAAAAATAAATGGTGGTTAACCACAATGATTTTGGCATCCAGGGCACGGCTGCGCGCCTTGCGAGTAAAGCAGACATCGTAAAAGTCGCAGCGCTTGCCAATACAGCTTTCCTTAGTGCTGACCACAAGCGGCAGCGCCGAAGAATTCTCAGGCACTGAGGTTAAGCCGCCAATATCACCATCTTTACAGGTGCTCGCCCACTGATTGATTTTCAACAAATCATCCAACAAACGCGCATCGATATGCGTCGCCTCGCTCATTTGCTTATCGAGTCGCCACTGGCACAGATAATTATTGCGGCCCTTTAGTAGAGCCAGTTTAGGCTCAATCCCCAACATGGCGACCAGCGCGGGTAAGTCTTTAAAAAACAACTGCTCTTGCAAGTTTTTACTGCCCGTACTGACGATGACTTGCTTACCGCTCAATATCGCGGGGATCAAATACGCAAAGGTTTTACCTACCCCCGTACCCGCCTCAATCACCACATTGCCCTTCGCCGCTATCGCCTCACTCACTTCCTGTGCCATCTGCATCTGGCTTGTTCGCGCACTAAACCCTTGAATATGTTTAGACAATACTCCATCGGGCAAAAATGCGCGTTGCACTTCGGACGCGAGTCGACTCACCGCAGCGGCGCCTTTTAAGGCAGAAGGCTTAGCGGCGGTTTCTTTAGAGGAAACATGCTTTGATGTCGGTTGGCGGGAGCGAGTCAAAGGGAGAATCAATCCTTTATCAAGGTGTTAGAAACGTCAATGAAAACAGTACAGCAAATCCACACAATAAATTACTGAGCGAGTGCATAGTGATACTTTATAAGCACAAACAATGGTTAGTACCGCATGCCGCTGCCGTAAACAATAGCGTTAAACTTAACAGCTCGAAGCATTATGCTGATTTGAGATAAGACTACAAGTTAGCCGCGTAATTAACGCCAATTTAAACGTCGGTATTTGCTAGCATCCGCCAAAGCATGTGCGCTAGCTGTAGTTTTTCTAAGCCATGTAGTTTTTCTAAGCCACACATTGTTAATTATTGTGAATTTGATGGTGCTTCTTGGTGAGTCACCAATTTAGCAACTAGGCTTAGTGTCTGTTTCCCCGCACAAGGAGTGTGATGATGCCACAGCCAAGGAGAACTCAAGTCAGTTTGGAAGATACGCCTTTTTATCACTGCTGTAGTCGGGTAGTCAGACGTGCCTATTTATGTGGTGAAGACCTTTTCTCTGGTAAAAATTACGATCATAGACGCGAGTGGGTAGAGCAGCAATTACTTAAACTGGCTCAGGTTTTTGCTATTGATGTTGCAGCATATGCAGTGATGAGCAACCATCTGCACTTGGTACTCTGTGTGGATATTTACCAAGCCAATCAATGGAGTGATAGAGAAGTGCTTGAGCATTGGCATCAAGTATTTAAAGGCACAGAATTAACACAACAATTTGTCAAAGGGCACGTTGTTGAAGCCCATGACGTGGCTAACCTTAAACACCATATCGCCCTATATCGCAGTCGCTTAAGTGATATCTCTTGGTTTATGCGAGCGTTAAATGAACCTATCGCCCGTAAGGCAAATCAAGAGGATAACTGCACAGGACGCTTCTGGGAGGGCCGTTTTAAATCCCAAGCCCTACTCGATGAGGCGGCAGTACTCGCATGTATGGCCTATGTTGACCTCAACCCTATCCGCGCTCAACTAGCCACAACACCAGCAACCTCGGATTTCACCAGTATTCAACGGCGTATCCGCGCGGCACTCGCAGGCAAACAACCTCAAACATTATTGCCCTTTATCGGTAATGAGCGGGACAATATGCCTAAAGGGCTGCACTTTGATTTACAAGATTATCTGCAACTGGTCGACGATACAGGCAGAATTATTCGCGATGATAAATGCGGGAGTATCAGTTCGAGCAGTGCTAGCTTACTGAGTCGCCTTAATATTCCACCTGAGCATTGGCTTAAGCTCACTCACCATTTCGGACAGCTATTTAAAGGTCCCGTGGGTACTTTACAAGAACTCACTTGTTACTGTGAACACCTTGAAAAGCGACGAAGGCACTATCGACACAGCTGCCAGCATTTAATGGCAAGCTGACCGAAGCAGAGATAATTTAGTGCTCAAATTGATTAATCTACCGCAGTGGAGAATATGGCTCAAACTTAATCCATCCAATTTCAGCTTACTATTGGCAAATTAATAAAAAAGACCAAAAAAACCTCGAAAATGTGATTTATCAAACTCAGTAAAAATACCTTTGATAAATGCGACTTAGGTGTTGTAGGTTATGTTTCACATCATGGGTGGCTTAGAAATACTATTGGATTACTTGAAAATCGGTAAGACGTTACTAAAGAATAGCTAATCCGAAACTGACAAGTTAGAGCAAAGGAGCTATCACGCTTTTGTCCCAAAAGTGTGTTGCGTATGTCTTTTAGATCTACAGGTTACGTGAATGCACGAAAGGTGAGCCATGGTGATTAGCGAGACGACCGTCCGCCCCATGGACGGGGCGGTCGAGCATCCAAGGATGATGGGATGGACACCTCTTGTGAAGTAGGCGTCATTTACGCCATATTGAATTTGCACGTTCAATAACAACAAAAGGTGTCCAAAATGAAAGTTACACTAATAGGAATTGATCTCGCAAAAAATATCTTCCAAGTATGTGGAGTTAATCAAGCAGGCAAGAGTGTTTTTAACCGTTCGATTAAACGTGCTCAGCTCCTGACTTTTCTGCGTACTTACCCTGATGCCACTATTGCGATGGAAGCCTGCAGTGGCTCTAACTATTGGGGCAGAGAGTTACTTTCTCTCGGGCATGACGTCAAACTGATCCCGCCTCAGCATGTTAAGCCATTTGTCAAAGGCAATAAGAACGATCGCAATGATGCCTTCGCTATCTGTGAGGCAGCGCAGAGACCGAACCTGATTTTCGTCCAGCCGAGAACCTTAGCGCAGGTTGATATCATCATTACCCACAGAATTCGCGAGCGCCGGATCAGAATACGCACTGCACTAACYAATCAAATCAGAGGCTTACTAAGTGAATATGGAATAGCCCTCCCTAAAGGACGTAATCCATTGAATCTTTTGCTGCCGGAATTACTTGAGGATGCCAGTAATCAACTCACTACGATTGCACGCCAATACATGCGTGAGCTGATGGAAGAGTTGCGTGCGATCAACGTTGCAATAGGTGCGCTGGAAAAAGACATCAAACTGCAGGCAAGAACGCACCCAGATGCCAAGCGACTTATGGGTATAAGAGGCGTTGCAGAAATCATTGCCACTGCCGCGGTGTCATTTGCCGGAGATGGCTCTGGCTATCATGGTGCTCGGCATTTTTCTGCAAATTTAGGACTGGTTCCTAAAGAGTTTTCCAGTGGGGGAAAACAAAAATTGGGCGGCATAACCAAGCGAGGTAACAGCTATCTGCGGCGGCAACTGATCCAGGGAGCTTGGTCGATTATTCGCTATGCAAGTAAGAGTAATGACAGGATCTCCGTATGGGCCTTAAAGGTGATTGAGCGGCGAGGTAAACAGAAAGCGGCAGTAGCAATTGCAAACAAATTGGCGCGGATCATCTGGGCTATGCTGTTTCATCGCAGCGAATATCGGCCTATGTAAAAATCGAGTATTAAACTCACCTTAAAACACGACTACAGATAATGAAGTAACAGGTAATACCGGCCTTTGCAGATGCTGAGAGAGTACAAGGAGCATATGACTCCGAAAGGACGATAAGCAGCAAAGGCGCGGTTCTCATTAAGGCCAGAGAACAAAGATTCTCACAAACAGGTCGGATATACGTACGCAGTATTACTTTCTGTTACTCAAAAAGTGGTTGATCTATTTGAGGTGTCCATATAGGACTTGCTGCGAGTCGGTGAGTGAACACCATGGCAAGCCTGTATTAATGAATATCAGCAAATGCTCACAACTCAAGTTACGAATCCCCTGCACGACTTCCAACACATTTCCATCCACTTTCAACATCCCTCCAACAAAAATGCTCAATAACTTTATTTAACGATAACCCTCTGCCTTTCACAAAAACGCATAAATATTCTCATTTAATTCAAATTGGCTGTTGCAAAGGCTCATAAAAGCGGTTAGTTTAAATCCACTTATACGGATAGACGTCCGTAACAACGAATTCAACGCTTCACTGTATTTCGAGCAGTTAAGCCAATAAAGTTAAATACCGAGAGAGTAAAATGAGCCCACTACTGAACGCTATCCACCACCATCACCACCATATGCGGTAGCCTTCGGACGCTCACTGCCGGAGGACTATATCCTTCTGGCGGACTGATTCAAGATGATCATAAACCCCTGGAAGGAATTCCGGGGGTTTTTGTATTTAGGCGTTAATTTTGGTTTTAATTTAAATAAAAAATTTTAGATATTTAATAAATTATCAATACGTTAGCTAGAGCACTTAACTAGAGTTCTTAGCTAGAGCCCATTGAATGGCAAGGCGTATTAAACCGATTAAACAACACATTTTGAATCTTTTAATTTTGATACTTTTGAGCGAGATAACACTATGACTGAATCGAACCGTTTACGCATCGCCATCCAAAAATCTGGCCGTCTTTCTACTGACTCTCAGCAACTGCTAAAAAGCTGTGGTGTTAAATTTTCCATTAATGAACAACGTCTTATCGCTCACGCTAACAATATGCCTATCGATTTACTGCGCGTTCGTGATGACGATATCCCAGGTCTAGTGATGGACGGCGTAGTCGATATGGGGATCATAGGTGAAAACGTGCTCGAAGAAGAACAAATCGAGCGTCAAACTCTGAACAAACCCGCAGATTGTCTCAAACTGCGTCAGTTAGATTTCGGATCATGTCGCCTTTCGTTAGCCGTACCAACAGAATTCAGTTACGCCGATGCCTCCTCGTTAGAAGGATTACGCATCGCCACTTCTTATCCGAACCTTCTGCGCCGTTTTATGCAACAAAAAGGCATAACTTATCGCGACTGTATGTTAAAAGGCTCGGTTGAAGTCGCCCCGCGTGCCGGCCTTGCCGATGGGATTTGTGATCTCGTGTCAACGGGCGCCACCTTAGAGGCCAACGGTTTATACGAAACTGAAGTGATTTACCGCTCTATGGCCTGCATCATTCAATCGACCCAAACCCAAACACCGACTAAACAAGCACTCATCGACAAAATTCTGTCCCGCGTCAATGGCGTTATCCGCGCCCGTGAGAGCAAATATATCCTGCTGCACGCGCCAACCGAGACCTTAGATCAAATCGTCGCCCTGCTGCCCGGCGCGGAAAACCCAACCGTATTGCCATTAAATGATGATACTAACCGCGTTGCTATCCACGCCGTCAGTACCGAAGATTTGTTCTGGGATACTATGGAACAGCTGACCGCACTCGGTGCCAGCTCGATTCTGGTGATGCCAATCGAAAAAATGATGGGGTAATGTATGGAAATCCTAACTTGGTCAACCTTATCAACCGCCGAGCAAAAAACGGCGCTGAAACGCTCGCCTTTAATTGGTGACAGCGGCTTAGAGCAAAGCGTTCGCGCCATTATCGATGCAGTGGCAACGCGGGGTGATGCCGCCATTGCCGAATTTAATCAAAAGTTTGATGGCTTCAATAGCGCGACCAAAAATTTAAATGGACAAGGAAGTGGCGAGCTGCGCATGGGTGAAGCCGAGATTGCTGCAGCAAGCGCACGGGTATCACCAGAGCTGAAAGCGGCGATCGCCAAAGCCATGGCGAATATAGATGTGTTTCACAGCGCCCAGCAATTTCGTCCGATTGATATGGAAACCGAGGCGGGAGTACGCTGCGAGCTACGTAGCGAACCGATTGAAAAAGTGGGTTTATATATCCCCGGTGGCAGCGCGCCATTAATTTCTACCGTGATGATGCTCGCCCTGCCCGCCAAGATCGCCGGCTGCGAACAAAGAGTATTGGTCAGCCCACCGCCGATCAACGATGCCATTATCTATGCCGCCAATGCCTGCGGGATCACTGAAATTTATCAAGTGGGTGGCGCGCAGGCCATTGCGGCACTGGCCTTTGGCACAGAAACGATTCCCACGGTCGATAAGATTTTTGGCCCAGGTAATCGCTACGTGACTGAAGCTAAACGCTTAGTGTCACAGGATGGCCGCTGCACTGTGTGTATCGATATGCCGGCTGGTCCTTCTGAGGTGTTGGTGATTGCCGATAGCGACGCCAATTGCGAATTTATCGCCGCCGATTTGCTTTCACAAGCTGAGCACGGCCCTGATTCACAAGTGATTTTAGTAACGGATTCGCAAGCTATCGCCGATGGCGTGAATGACGCACTGACAAGACAGCTCGCTGCACTGCCGCGTTGTGATATCGCGGCAACGGCGCTCCTCAGCAGTCGCACTTTTGTTGTTGACGATATGCAACAAGCCGCGCAGGTTTCTAATCAATATGGGCCTGAGCACTTGATCATCCAAACGCGCTTTCCCCGTGAGGTATTGAAAAATATTCGCGCCGCGGGGTCGATATTTTTAGGCGCTTATACACCTGAATCTGTTGGCGATTATGCCAGTGGCACCAACCACGTGCTGCCGACTTACGGTTACAGCCGCGCCGTGTCGAGCCTGTCATTAGCCGACTTTAGCCGCCGCTTTACCGTGCAGGAACTCAGTGCTAAGGGCTTAATCGGATTGGGGCAAGCGGTCATGACGTTAGCCAGTAACGAATTGCTCGATGCGCACAAAAATGCCGTCGCAGTACGTTTAGCTAGCCTAGAGAAATGATCCGCTTAATGAGATGTGAGTGAAGAAAATGAGCCAAGTGAGCAGCATGGAAAAGACAGCAGAACCCGTAGCATTAGCATCGACGTTAGCACCGGCGCCGCTAACGTTAGCTGAGCGCCTAGCGCGCCCTGAATTACTGGATTTAACGCCCTACCAGAGTGCCCGCAGACTGGGCGGCCGTGGTGATATTTGGATCAATGCCAACGAATCGCCGTTCAATAATGTCGATACGGCAGCGCTCGATTTATCAAAATTGAATCGTTACCCAGAATGCCAACCGCCGCAACTTATCAGTGCCTACAGCGAATACAGCGGCGTAAGCGCCAGCAAGATAGTTGCCAGCCGCGGCGCCGATGAAGCGATTGAACTGTTAATTCGCGCCTTTTGTATACCAGGCGTCGACAGCATTGCCTGCTTTGGCCCGACGTACGGCATGTATGCCATCAGCGCGAACACCTTTAATGTGGGCGTTAAAGCGTTAAATCTCAGTGCAGAATATGGCTTACCGACAAGCTATGCCGAGGACGTTCGCGGCGCAAAACTGGTGTTTATCTGCAATCCCAATAATCCAACCGGGACTGTGATCGACAAAGCCATTATCGAGCAAGCAATCAAAGCCCTGCCCGATGCGCTTGTGGTGATCGATGAGGCCTATATTGAGTTTTGCCCCGAATACAGTGTGGCGGATTTGCTGGAAAGCTATCCGAATCTGGTGGTACTGCGCACCCTGTCAAAAGCCTTTGCTCTCGCCGGCGCACGCTGTGGTTTTATGCTGGCAAACGAGGCAGTGGTCGAAATCATTATGCGCGTGATTGCCCCCTATCCAGTGCCGCTGCCCGTGAGTGAAGTCGCCACCCAGGCGCTATCAAACGCAGGCGTTGCGCGGATGAAAGTGCAAGTTGCTGAATTAAATGAGCAAGGCGCCAGACTCACCGCGGCGATCAGCGCTTATTGTTCAAAATCGAATAGTTCAGATTCGCGCGCCCGCGTGCTTAAGCCTAACGGCAATTATGTGCTGGCTGAATTTGATGATGTCGCCAAGGTCGCGGCGTTACTACAAGGCAGCGGCGTTGTCGCCCGCGCCTACAAAGACCCAAGGCTTGCCAAGGCTATCCGCTTTAGCTTTAGTTCAAAGGCGGATACCGATGTGTTAGTGAATTTATTTGAATCGCAACACACTGAGCAGTCACCAGAAACGAATAATAAGTAACTGAACATAAAAACTAATAAAACCAATAAAAAGCGAATGCCGCGCTGAAGGTAAAATCAGCTTAAGCATTAGCTAAACGAATTGAATTTGAAGGTAGAGCCATGAACCCACAATTTGTCCCGAACGTTGCACAAAAAATTCTGTTTATCGACCG
The DNA here is from genome assembly GCF_025653905.1 of Shewanella sp. SM71. Lineage (NCBI taxonomy): Bacteria > Pseudomonadati > Pseudomonadota > Gammaproteobacteria > Alteromonadales > Shewanellaceae > Shewanella > Shewanella sp. SM71. The sequence continues at coordinate 247,244 of NZ_JAKKRW010000005.1, read as the reverse complement.
CGATGGCACCTTGATTGAAGAGCCCATCACCGACAAACAGGTCGATAGTCTAGCGAAATTAGTGTTCGAGCCACAGGTGATCCCCGCTTTGCTACGTCTGCAAAAGGCAGGGTTTCGCTTAGTCATGGTCAGCAATCAAGACGGCCTTGGCACACCGTCTTTCCCGCAGGTAGATTTCGACGCTCCCCACAATATGATGATGCAAATCCTCAAAAGCCAAGGGGTTAACTTTGAAGATGTGGTGATTTGCCCGCACTTTAACGATGAAAATTGCAGCTGCCGTAAACCTAAGCTTGGGCTAGTAAAAGACTATCTCACCCAAGGCTGTATCGATTTCACCCAGTCAGCGGTGATTGGCGATCGCGAAACCGATGTGGAGCTGGGCAATGCCATGGGCATTAAAAGCCTGAAATATCAACGCGACACTTTAGGTTGGAACGCCATCGCCGATGCGCTGCTGAGTAAAGGCCGCACCGCCACTGTTGTGCGTACCACCAAAGAAACCGATATTCGCGTAACTGTTGATCTCGACAGTTCAGTCAAAGGCAAAATCGACACTGGCATTGGCTTTTTCGACCACATGCTCGATCAAATTGCCACCCACGGTAATTTTAAAATGGATGTGAAAGTCGATGGCGATCTAGAAATCGACGATCACCACAGCATCGAAGACACTGCACTGGCTATAGGTGATGCCCTGCGCCAAGCGCTCGGCGACAAACGCGGTATTGCCCGTTTCGGCTTTAGTCTGCCGATGGACGAAGCCAAGGGTGAATGTCTGCTGGATATCTCTGGCCGCCCTTTTATCAAGTTCTCGGCCGATTTTGAGCGTGAGCATGTGGGCGAAATGGCCACAGAAATGGTGCCACACTTCTTCCGCTCCTTTGCCGATGGCCTGCGCTGTACGCTGCATGTGTCAACCGAAGGCGATAACGATCACCATAAGGTTGAAGCCCTGTTTAAAGTGCTCGGCCGCGCGCTACGCCAAGCGGTTAAAGTCGAAGGCGATATTCTGCCATCGAGCAAAGGCGTGCTTTAAGGCATCAGCATAAATCGTTTAAGAGGTTAGGATGCAACAAGACACTCTATTAATAGCTGGCCAGCAATTAACAGCAAATGCATCACTAGATGCTGAAACCGTCATCATAGACACGGGCTGTGCCAATTTAAACTCAGTACGTTTCGCCTTCGAGCGTTTAGGCGCTAAGGTATTGGTCACAGACGATAAAGCCAAAATCAAAGCGGCAAAACGTGTGGTACTGCCGGGTGTGGGCACAGCGGGAGCCGCCATGGCGTCCTTACATGAAAAAGGTTTAGTCGAACTCATTCAAGGCCTGACTCAACCTGTGCTGGGCGTGTGCCTTGGCATGCAAATGCTCGCGGCGATTTCTAAGGAGCGCGGCGGCAAAGGTCAAGACTGCAAATGCTTAGGCATAATCCCAACCGACATTTGCGAGCTGGATACCCAGTTACTCAAAGCTGAAGGCTTACCTTTACCGCACATGGGCTGGAACCAACTTAAGCTAACGACAAACTCACAAGGAGCCAAAACCCCTAGCGTTCACCCGCTATTTGCGGGCATTGAAGATGGCAGTTATGTGTATTTCGTCCACAGTTACCGCGCGCCGTTGAGTGAATTTACATTAGCCCAATGTACCTATGGTGAAGGCTTTAGCGCCGCCATCGGCAAAGGCAACTTTATGGGCGTGCAGTTCCACCCCGAAAAAAGTGCTGCCGTGGGCGCGCAAATTCTGCGTAACTTTTTGCTGATGGACGAGTTACAGATGAACAAAGCTCTGGTGAACAAAGCGCTGCGAAGCAACTCTGCTGATGGCCAAGCGGGTGTAAATAAGGCTGACCAATGAATAAATTACTCATCAAAAAACCAGTTATTAATAAATCACTTATAAACAAATCAATCAAGGATCTGAGCTTATGATTATTCCTGCAATTGATTTAATTGATGGCAATGTCGTCCGCCTCTATCAAGGTGATTACGGCCAGCAGACCACCTTTGATTTAAGTCCTTTGGCGCAGTTGCAATCCTACGAGGCACAAGGGGCGAAATGGTTGCATATCGTTGATTTAACGGGCGCGAAAGATCCCGCTAAACGCCAAACTCGCCTTATCAGTGAACTCGTGGCGGGACTAAACGCTAACATTCAAGTGGGCGGCGGTATTCGTACTGAAGAACAAGTCACTGAATTATTAGCTATCGGTGTAAAACGAGTGGTAATTGGCTCACTTGCGGTGAAAGAACCTGAGTTAGTTAAACAATGGTTTATCAAGTACGGCAGCGAGGCAATTTGCCTCGCTCTTGATGTGAATATCAACCAGAGCGGTGAGAAAATTGTCGCCGTATCCGGTTGGCAAAGTGGCGGCGGTAAGAGTTTAGAATCCCTTGTAGAAACCTTTAGCGCTGTCGGCTTAAAGCACGCGCTAGTGACTGACATTAGCCGTGACGGCACCTTAACGGGCGCAAATACCGCGCTTTATCAAGAAATTGCTGCAAGTTATCCCGATATCGATTGGCAAGCCTCCGGCGGTATTGCGACCCTTGATGATGTTGCCGCCGTGCGTGATAGCGGTGCTGCGGGCATCATTATAGGCAAAGCCTTGCTTATCAATCAGTTTAACGTGGTGGAGGCAATCCAATGCTGGCCAAACGACTAGTCCCCTGTTTAGATGTGAAAGACGGTAAAGTAGTGAAAGGCGTACAGTTTCGTAACCACGAAATTGTCGGTGATATCGTGCCCTTAGCCGCGCGTTATGCCGAAGAAGGCGCCGATGAGCTGGTGTTTTATGACATTACCGCCAGCGCCCACGAACGTGTGGTCGATAAATCTTGGGTGAGCCGCGTGGCGGAGCAGATTGATATTCCCTTCTGCGTGGCAGGTGGCATTAAAACCATTAGCCAAGCCCGTGAATTATTAGCCTTTGGGGCGGATAAGATTTCGATTAACTCGCCCGCCTTAACCGATCCGAGTTTGATCTCACGCCTGCAGGACGAGTTCGGCCGCCAGTGTATCGTGATTGGCATCGACTCCTTTTTCGATGACACCAGCAACAGCTATAAGGTAAAGCAATTTACTGGCGATGAAGCGGCGACTAAGGATACGGCGTGGTTCACCCAAGACTGGGTTGAAGAAGTGCAAAAAAGAGGTTGTGGTGAAATAGTGCTCAATGTGATGAACCAAGACGGCGTGCGCGGCGGCTATGATATCAAGCAGTTAAGTCTTGTTCGCGCCATCTGCGACGTGCCTTTAATTGCCTCGGGCGGCGCTGGGACTATGGCACATTTCCGCGATGTATTTATTGAAGCCAAGGTCGATGCGGCGCTGGCAGCGAGCGTATTCCACAAGGCGATTATCAACATTGGTGAGTTAAAAGCCTATTTAGCGGCCGAAGGCATTGCGATTAGGCGCTAGCTATTGCAATTAGACGCTCGCGGTCAATCGTTTATAGCGAGCTAATGCGCCTGCCGCTACAGTAAGAGCATGAGCAAGCAACCCGAATATGCCGCTAAAAAGCATCAATAAATTAAGAGTGAATACTATGTCAACGCAAACAAACACTAAGTCAGATTTTAGCGAGCTGGATTGGGACAAACAGGATGGACTTATTCCTGCCGTGATCCAAAATCACTTATCGGGCAAGGTATTAATGCTCGGTTATATGGATAAGGCCGCGCTGGAAAAAACCTTAAGCACAGGTGATGTGACCTTTTTCAGCCGCTCAAAACAGCGCTTGTGGACTAAGGGTGAAACCTCGGGCAATACCTTAAAGTTGGTGGCCATCGATAAAGACTGCGATAACGACAGCCTGTTAGTGCAAGTGATCCCCAACGGCCCAACCTGCCACAAAGGCACCGAAAGTTGCTGGTTAGATGACAATGCGCATCCATTTTTGAACAACCTCGCCAGCTTAATCACCTCGCGCAAAGGGCAAAGTGCCGATTCCAGCTATACAGCGTCTTTGTTTGCGCGCGGCACGAAACGTATCGCCCAAAAGGTCGGGGAAGAAGGTCTTGAAACCGCCCTTGCCGCTGCGACCCACGATAAAGAAGAGCTGGTTAACGAAGCCTCAGATCTTATCTATCACTTGCTGGTATTGCTTGAAGATCAAAACTTAAGCCTCAGTGACATCACAGCAAACTTGCTGGCAAGACATGAAAAGGCGCTGCAGAACAAAGCATAATCTGCTTACTGATTCTGATTTCACACTAGTCACTGACATCTAGAAATGCCGCACACTTGAGCCAAGTCTGCGGCATTTTTTATTGCGCGATTCCCTCAAGTGCCATTGCCGCAATGTGAACAATGAATATCTTGCGCCTTAATCCTGTGACAAAAAATAATCAAAATACTGTTGTAATGGTTGACAAGTACATTTCAGTTCCCTATGGTTACCTCCGTTGCCGTTAGGTTATTAAGGCAAAGCATCAAAACACTTATCCGTTTTTACTCAACACACGCTAAGGCAAGTTTTATGTGTTTCACACCCTTTTATTATCCCTATCTGTAGCCGCAATGGATATACCCAAGCTACCTGAAGATACGAGTTTCAGAGCGCCTAGGGGGCTTCAATTCAAGGCGCATCAATGACAGAATGTCGACCACCTTTTGAATTGATGCAACACGGGAGTGGAGTACCCTAGACGCTCCGTCCCGGCGGGTTTTAACGCACTTTATGCGGTGTTGGTTATTTTTAACTTAGCCCGCTAGGTCTGCAAATAACCGCCTTGCCTAAAGTGCGTTAAACTCCCGCTGAATCCTGCATCTTCAGGTTGTTTGGGTATAAAATAGGCACCTTGCCTGACCTTCCATTGTGGCCATATCCTTTCGGATCCGCTGAGCGCCACTGTCTCATTTGCTTAAATTATTTTGTGCTTGAATCATTTCATTATTGAATCGCATCAAAATACTTTAAGGCAGTTGCTTTAGGATCAAGTCTTTATCTCTTTTTCTTGCAACACGCTTTTGAGATCATGTTATGACACAGAATAAAATTTTCGGCAGTTTACTGCTTATCGCAGGCACCACAATCGGCGCGGGTATGCTGGCTTTACCTATCGCTTCGGCGGGACTCGGTTTTGGCACGTCATCCGCCATTATGCTCATCCTATGGGCGCTGATGGCCTACACGGCACTGCTTATGGTGGAAATCCATCAATTCGCCCCCAGCGATGCCAGCCTTAATCACTTAGCGCAGCGCTTATTAGGTCGTAAGGGCCAGTTGATCGCCAATAGCGCCCTGATGTTTTTACTGTACGCCCTCTGCGCCGCCTACATTGCTGGCGGCGGCGAGCAAGTGAACCAAAAACTGAGCACTTGGCTAGGACTAAATTTGCCACCGCAGGCGGGTGCCATCCTATTCACCCTGCTGGTTGGCGCCATTGTGGGCATGGGAACCCACTGTGTGGATCTCATCAATCGCGGTTTATTTGCCCTTAAGCTATTAGCATTATTGCTTATGTTGGCCTTGTTACTGCCGCAGGTTGAAAGCCCACATTTACTCGAGCTTCCACTTAACCAAGGGCTGATTATCACGGCTATCCCGGTAATATTTACCTCCTTTGGTTTCCACGGTTCGATTCCCTCAGTGGTGCGCTACTTGGGCGTTGAGGTCAAAGCCCTGCGCAGGATCATGTTGTTTGGCTCGGCTTTGCCATTAGTGATTTACCTTTTGTGGCAACTGGGCAGTCAAGGCGTATTGAGCCAAAGTCAATTGCTCGAAAACCAGAGTTTATCGAGTTTTATCAATCAACTGGCGAGCGTACTACACAGCGAATACTTAAGTAGTGCTATTAGTCTATTTGCCGATCTCGCCCTTGCGACCTCGTTTTTAGGGGTGAGTTTAGGTTTGTTCGATTTTATGGCCTCAAGCTTAAGGCAAGAAGATAATGCAACAGGTCGAAGCTTAACCGCGGCTATCACCTTTTTACCGCCCTTAGGTTTTGCCCTCTTCTACCCTCAAGGTTTTATCACAGCGCTGGGTTACGCGGCGATTGCGCTGGTGATCCTCGCCATCTTTTTACCTGTGGCCATGGTGTGGACACAACGCCAGATGCGAGACGCTGCCAATATGCCGACAGGTTACCGAGTTGCGGGCGGCAAGTTAGCCTTAATGCTCGCCACACTTTGCGGAATTGTGGTGATCGCCGCCCAGATATTTAGCTAGCCGCAATTAACTCACCAAGAGTGAGTGAACTAAAAGTTAGCTAGCCCGAATAACAGATTAAGTACAAGAGCCTGTAAAACCTCAACTATTGACATCAGGCTCTTGTCTATTCAATGATCCTTTCACATTAGTCAGCTAAGCCCTTGAGTGTTAAACTGCCTCAAGTGCTCGTGCGCGATATAAGAGCTCCGATGCGATAACTCCGGAGCAACAGCCCCGAATCAAACGCTCCGAAGTAACCGAACAAAGTAAAAGTGCCAATGAAATATACACATTCGTGTATTTTTGCACTGCTAAGGCACGAGTTTGATCAGGGCTCAGTCAATAAGGATAAATATCAAACCCAATGCCAATCCACAACAAGCCAAGCCGTGGCAATGCCTCTGATAGCAAGGCACCTCAACACGAGGCAACGCAGATATCCGCTGGCCCTCGCAGTGGTGCTTTAGGTTCTGGAACGGATACTCATGTTGCTGCACAAAATCGCCGTAAATTCCCCCTAAAAAAAACCTTATTGGCGACCAGCTTAACGGGCATCTTGGCGGGCGTGGCGTTAACTGTTTGGATTGTGAATACTCAGGCTGAAAAACTGATTATGCAGGCGGCAAATTTTGCCCTCACAGGTATGGACAGCGAACTGATTAACATTGAATTAGGGCAAAGTCAGTTAGAACATTGGCGAATTACCTCTGCCAATCTGAGGGTACATGATAGCCATATCAGGCTTAATGATTTGAATATTCAGCTAAAACTTGACTGGCCGCAGAGTTTTGCCGAACTTAAACAGTTCAGCCAAGCTTCTTACCTCACTCAAAAAATCACCCAAATATCCACAGGTGATATTGAGGTCGAGTTAGGGCAATCACTGTTTTTACCCAATAGAAATGCCATCGATGAACAAGGCCCCGCATTGGCCTTAGATATCAAATCATTACCACTCATCGATATCGGAAAAACCAGTCTTATTCTCAAAGCCCAGCATCTCAACACCCAAAATGATTTACCTGCCTATCGTTTGGTGATGGACAAGTTGAGCCTCAACGGCGCGGGGGAAATCAACAGCGAGTTTAGCCACGCAGGCGAAAGCATCGCCACACTGAAAGCAACACTCGAAACCAACAAATGGCAACTCATGAGTCAAATCCAGCTCGCGCCGCTGCTTACGAGCTTGCATCAAATCAGCCTGAGGCAAGCGCAAGACAGTGTGCTGAGTCCGTTAACTGAGCTTGATAAAGAGTGGCAAGCGTTAGCAATTGATTTACAAGGCCAATTGGTATCCAACAGCAGTATTACATTAACCTCAGGCGAGCTTATCAGTGAGCATCAGTTAATCGAGCCAAAGCTGACCTTTAATCAGTTGGCAGCGCTGCAACTTGCACCTAAACCCGAGCTTGTGTCAAAACCTAAGTTAGCATTTAAGATTGCCGGACATTTAGCTGAACTTGACCTAAAACTAGAGCCCTTTAGCTTAGCTGTGAGCCCCAATGCCGTCCAGCAACAACGATTGATGCAGCTGCTCGATAAGTCGCTGGCTAAGCCTTTAACACAGCCTTCAACTCAATCTTTAACCCAGCCGGCAGCCAAGCCTGCTTCGGAGCAAGTGCCTTATCCGCTAGCGAGTCAAATCGCTAAGCTGCTATCGGGGCTCAAGAGTACAGATACACCAGTGGGGATCGCACTGACATTGCCTGAAGCCCTGCACTATCCGCTGACTCAAATTCCGCAAGATGTGCACTTAGCTAATCCCCTTGCAATTAAACTTCCTCAAGTGAAGCTTAAGACCTTAGGCAGTAAGCTAGATACCCAAGTCGATTTGGCCAATGTTGAAATAACAAAATCAACCGAAGCACTGTCCTTCAAAACAGATTGGCGCCTTAGTACGAAGCAAACCAGCTCAATGCAATTATCTGAATTGTGGGCAAATCCGCCGCAGGACTTTAGCTGGAATAATAGTCAGTTAACGACAGCAGGCACATTTAACTTAGTTCAGACGCCAAGTTCAACCGATTGGCAATTTATCACTGCCGCTACCGAATCGACTGAACTGACTCAATCAACAAAACAAAATACTGGCAACACGCTACAATTCGCCGTGGGTGAGCTTAAGCGTATTAGCATGCAAAATAAAAATGCGGCTAAACATGCAGAGTTTAGCCTTGGTAGTATCGCGATAAATGCTCTCGCACCGCTGAACATAAGCTCGCAAAAAAGCACTCATACTCACAGTTCTGGTATTCAAAACGCTAGCATTCAGAAAGTCAGTCCAGCGCAAAGCTCAGTGCCCACATCTGATACCGCAAACAGGTTAACCCTTGCCATACCGCCTTTAGCCTTAGCACTGGAGCAACTGTATTTTTCGCAGACCAAACAGACTTTAGTGACAGATGATGTAGTCGCTGAGGCTAATGCGGATAAAAATGCTAGCACTAGCATCATAACGAAAACCGATATGAATGCGGGCAGTTTCTCGATTGCATTACAAAAAGCCATGTCATTTGAGCTTAAACCCGATATCGAAGCGCTGTTCGACTCACTACGCGCTACCACTTGGCGTAATCAACTCGCATGGCAAGCAAGTCAGCTAAATATCGAAAAACGGCTCAGCAGCAAAGGCCGCAGCCGCAAAGAAACCGTACTTAAGCTGGACAAGTTAACGCTGGCACAAAGCTTAGATTGGAAAAATAACACGCTCTTTGGTGATGAGCATTGGCAAGTGGGCACCGTTGAGCTGCAAAGCCAACACAAGTTGAATCTTGCCACCGCGAACAATCCCTTAGTGTTAACGGGCCAATGGGTAGTCAACACTAGCATGACCGAGGCGCTAGCCTTGCTCAATCAAACCCAACCCTTACCATCTGAGCTTAATGTCACAGGTAATAACCAATTACAGGCGCAGTTTAATTTAACCCAACAGCGCGATCAGACCCAATTTGCCATGCAAATAACTCAATCGATGACAGAACTTGAAGGCTTTTATAAAGACATCATTTTTGAGGGGGGAAAACTGCAAGCGCAATGTGAGTTCACTTGGGGGCAATCTTATAAAAAAGAGTCTCATAACAAGCCACAGGATAAAGGCTATTTTAGCAGCCTCAGTAAGCTCAATTGCCCGCAGACGCTGATGACCTTTAACTTATTTGATCCTGGCTTCCCACTGACCGATATCGAAGTGGAAGCCGATATCGCCCTTGGCAAAGATGCCGAGAAATTGCCCGACAATTGGATACAACAACTCACAGGCTTAAGTGACACCGATGTTTCCATGACCGCCAAAGGCAAAGTGCTCAGCGGACAGTTTCTGCTGCCAGAATTTAATCTTAAATTGCAGGATAAATCCCATGCCTATCTGCTGCTGCAGGCCATGAGTCTGGAAGAGGTCCTGCGCATTCAACCACAAATTGGCATCTATGCCGACGGCATATTCGATGGCGTGTTGCCCGTCGATTTAATCAACGGCAAAGTGTCGATCACTGGCGGGCAATTAGCCGCGCGCACCCCCGGCGGCCTCATAGCTATCTCGGGCAACCCCGCCGTTGAGCAGATGCGCCAATCCCAACCGTATCTAGACTTTGTCTTTTCGACGTTAGAACACTTACAATACAGCCAATTATCAAGCAGCTTTGATATGGACCAAGCCGGTGATGCTAAACTACTCGTCGAAGTAAAAGGCCGCGGTGAAGGGATTGAACGCCCTATCCACTTGAATTACTCCCACGAAGAGAACATGCTGCAATTATTTAGAAGTCTGCAAATTGGTAATGACTTGCAGGACAGAATCGAAAAATCAGTGAAGTAACAAGGAAACCTCAGTGAAGATAATTCAATTACAGCAAATTAGCATAGGTACCCGAAGCGCGCTTATCGCATTGGTAGCCCTAGCCTCATTGCAGGGCTGTACGCCCACAGTCAAAATAGAACCGCCAGATAAACCTATCGTTATCAATCTCAATGTGAAAATTGAACATGAGATACGGATCAAAGTAGATAAGGAATTAGACCAACTCCTATCAGACGATAAGCTGTTCTAATTAAATAAGAATTGAGGAATCACCATGAAATCAATCCGACTAAAAACAAAGTTATTATTGCTATTAACCCTCAGCTTCTTAAGCCTAAGCGCCTTTGCTATGTCACTTCAAGAAGCTAAATCACAGGGCTATTTAGGGGAACAAGCCAACGGCTACTTAGGGCTAGTACAAGCCAATCCCGAAGCCAAAGCCGTGATGGATGACGTAAATAACAAACGTCGCGCCCACTACGAAACCATCGCCAAGAAGAACAAACTCTCCCCTGCCGACGTCGCTAAGCTCGCCGGCGAAAAAGCCATAGCCGCCACAGATAAAGGCAACTATGTGCAAGATGCCAAAGGCAAATGGATTAAAAAGTAGTCCGCTTTTAAAGGGCTCTAGCGCATAAAAGCAAAACGAATAGACATAAACAAAACGCCTGCAATAGCAGGCGTTTTTATGGGTAGATTTTCCGTTAAAAGGCAGATAATTGAGATACCTCCAGCTACCCGGTTCAATTTACTTATTGGCAATGCCAAATGGTATATGTACCATCGGTATGTCACCAGCCTTTGACTCCAAATGACTTCTTTGGTCATCGAAGAACATATGGGGTTTAAGCTTTGACAAAATTCTATCTTTTTCCATACCGCCAAGAAAAAACATCTCGTTGGCACTTACCCCCCAGTCCTCAAGGGTTGTAATAACACGCTCATGGGCTGGTGCATTTCTAGCCGTAACGATAGCTGTAGTTAGAATCCGTTTGTAATTTCGATCTTTTTCAATTTCACGATCTTCAAGTTTTTGCAGGAAAGCGAGCTTTTTGAAAAGATCGGCCAATGGCCCTGGTTTGTGTGGTATTTCAGAATTAGCCACTTCATAAGCGTGGAATTCTGGAAGATCTCCCCCTTTAAATATTGCCTCTGCTTCGTCATCAGCGATAACTCCGTCAAAGTCAAATGCAATCCTTAGCTCATCATTTTCATCATCATTAACTATCTGACTAGGTAAAACCAACCCACCGGGATATCCAGCGTCAATAGCATTTTGCACATCTTCCTCGTTTGCTGACAGAAATAATGATGCATTAAATGCTGGGATATACTCAAATGGTGATTTCCCTTCCATGAAAGCTGCTCTGGAAATATCAAGATCGTAATACTTAATCGATCTAAAGACTCTTTTTCCGGTAACCGCTGAATTTCTTGATAATAGTACAACTTCAACAGGTAATTTTTCAGGAAAGCGTCGATTAATTTTCAGAAACCGTTTAATAAAAGGAAAGGCAACACCTTTATCAAGAATTTTGTCTAGGTTATCTTCTTGAAATTTCTTATAAGCTTTTGGTCCTTCTTCCACAAAAACAGCATGCGATTCAGACAAATCAAATAAAGCACTTGATGAAACTGCAACAACTAACTTCCTTTCAATGGGATATGGCATATAGATCCTCTGAGAATTGAACGCTGCCAGTACGCACGGCTTTGTAGTGAAGGAGAAGCCACAACGAAAAAGACGTCGCCGTGCCTAGCCTTGTTTTCATTTTTCGAACTCCGAAAGCATATGGCCCATTTTATGGGCTTTTGTCTCAAGGTAAGGAGCTGAATGCGGAGTTGATTTAATTTCTAACGGCTCACGATTAACAGATATTTGTTTCGAATTGATTCCCGCAACTTTACGGGGGTTGTTTGTTAGCAAACGTATTTCAGTAACAGAGAATTTCTCTAATATCTGAACCGCTCTTACGTATTCTCTAGGATCTTGATCAACACCTAAATGGCGATAAGCGTCAGATGTATCTAAGCCGTGTGTCAAACCAAGCTGCATACCTTTAACTTTGTTTAGCAACCCCGCACCTCTTCCATCACAGAGCATGTAGATTAAATAACCCCCTTCTACTGCGATCCTCTTCTGGCTTTCGCTTAACTGGGCGTGGCAATCACAGTCTAGGCTTCTAAATATTTCTGCTGTATAACAAGCGCTTTGGACCCTAACTAATGGCACTGCTTCATAATTAGGATTAACAAGGACAAGTATATTGTCTTCTTCGTGTTCCCCCCAGTTAAAGCAATAAAAATCGAACTCTCCAAATTTAGTTTTAATGTGAGTTTTTTCAACTTGATAACAACCCATTATTCATTTTCCTTCGGCGTATTTTGTGGCGCAGACCTAATATCTTCTGGATTTGGAACCATCGGGACCCATGAATAATGAGCGTTCAATGCTATCTGAGCGACATTTTCAACTAGAAGTTTTCCTGGATCAGGGTGATCAGAATATTTAGCGACCCGATATTGATACTTATAGAGATTATCTTCTAGCTCTCTTTGTGAAGTCCTGTATAAAGCCCAGAGCTGCTGTGGTTTCCGCAACTGCAACCATGCCGTTGAAAACGCCACGGCAACTGAAAGCAAAGTAGGCACCAGCTTTGAAAATACAAAAACTGACCCATACTCACCAAACAGTTTTGCTATATCTTCGCCTAGTGTAACGAAAATTGGTGCTGCTAGAGCACCTCCCATCGAAAGCCAAAAGCACAACATGGATTCGTTCTTGTTGTGAGTTGATTTGTCTTTGAATCCCTTAATTATTGCTTTGCAAAACTCTTCTGGATTTTTTTGTACATCATTAATATTTTCTTTTTTAGACTTATCTACCATTTATATAAGACCCAAGTTTGGCTGACGTATAACATCTTAATATTTATGCGCAGCGCTGTTTGCAGAGCATAAATCGTTTGTTGGACTTGGCCACCACCACATCCATGTAAATTGGTGTAAATGATGCTATAGGAATTTGCTTTTTTGGGGTAGTGGTTTTTCATACAAAAAGACCGGACACCCCCCAATTTTTTTGCTTTTAGCGCTGCGCAAACAATACAGAAAATAGTGCCAACCATAGTTAAATGATAACTCTCGCCTTTGAATCAACAGACTACGCAAATGCTAAAAGGTGCGCCATGGTGATTGGCGAGACGACCGTCCGACCCATGGACGGGGCGGTCGAGCATCCACGGATGGACTCGCTGCGAGTCGACGAGTGAATACCATGGCAAACCTATCTATGTGGATCAAGTGAGCTTATTATCAGTAAGGAATCAGTTCACTTTATGATGCTGGCAATCCATGACGGAATATTTGGCTCACCAAACTGCTCTGCATACTTCTTGGCCTCGTCACTCTCCTTCTATTTGATAGAAAAAGCTGAGCCGAGTTTAGAGTAATAAGACTCACGAATTATCGTTGGGTAGCATTCGATAGAAAGGTGTTGAAGAGTCACGTGACTAATTTTAGAAAAAAGCTTTCTTAGCAGAAAAGAGTACGGATAGCGCACTAATGCTATGGAGATTTAAGCGAATTATCGGCTAATAATAGATATCAAAAAAACCATAATGACTATTGATCTGCAAACACATTATGCCGCAACCACGTGGCGCTGTGCACGCAGTGGGTGTAATCGATTATGCATCACTTTAATGGTTTCAAACTGCACCATGGTTTTAGCGCCTGACAAGACACATTCGGGTGACAATAACATCACTAGCGCGGACTGAAGGGTATTTTCAACCACGAGGGCGAGTACTCTTTGCTTTTGGCATTTTAGCTCAAATACTTTACCTACATCGCTATAAACACAGACATCACTGGTATCAAAAAACCATGATTTAGGCATTTGTGGTGTCAGCATAAAATGGGCGGCGGTGGCATTGAGGGCGATTTGCACAATAGCAGCATCGGACAAAGACAGGGTTTTAGGCAATCTATCGAGTAAGTTCATATAGAATTTGGCGTGCGCAATATTAAATTCCATGCTTGATAAGGCATCTGGAATGAGTAATTTTGCTTTATAAGACGTCAGAAATTCTATCTCGGAACCTAACGATACGCCTAATACACCATACGAATCGTTATATTTCCATTGCCAATCTTTTTGCGGCATTAATAACATAACGGTGACCCAATATTTGAACACTGGGACATAATAGTAGATATTTTATCCAATATCAAAATAAAAATAATAAAATACAAATTATTTAACAGTTACTTAGTCGATCTATTGTAAGATCTTAACAGCGATCTAAGGATCATTTTAGATCGCTGTTAAAGAATAAGATCTTATTTTAGATCGTTATATTGATCTTAAGATCATTATTTCAAGCGGTATGCATTCACTATTTCTTTAATTAACTTCGGACCTTGATAAATAAAACCCGAATAAATCTGAACCATAGTGGCGCCCGCATCGAATTTGGCTAAGGCATCTTCAGCGCTATTAATACCGCCCACACCGATGATCGGGATCTGCCCTTTCAAACAAATTGCCAATTGCTTAATCACTTTAGTAGACAGCTCAGTTAAGGGTTTGCCGCTTAAGCCGCCGCTTTCATTGGCGTTGGCAAGACCGCTAACACCATCACGCGTTAAAGTGGTATTGGTCGCAATTGCGCCATCAAATTTGTTTTTAATCAAAGCTTGCGCGATATTTTCAATTTCTTCGATGGTTAAATCTGGAGCAATTTTAAGCGCGATGGGCACGTATTTTTTATGCTTTTCGGCCAGCTCAAGTTGCTTAGTTTTAATTGCGCTCAATAATTCATCTAATAGATCGCCATATTGTAGCGATCGTAATCCTGGGGTATTGGGTGATGAAATATTCACCGCAATATAAGCCGCATGGAGATAAACTTTATCCATGCAGATCAAATAATCGTCTTTACCTTGTTCTACTGGCGTGTCTTTATTTTTGCCAATATTGACGCCAACCATGATATTGGTCTTTTTAGCGATCAAATTTTTGACCAGATTATCGACACCCTTATTATTAAACCCCATGCGATTAATGATGCCTTTGGCAGGCTTTAATCTAAATAGACGGGGTAAATCGTTACCAGGCTGTGGTCTTGGGGTAACTGTACCCACTTCAATATGACCAAATCCCATCGCATGAAAGGCATCAATTGATTCGCCGTCTTTATCCATTCCCGCAGCGAGACCTACCGGATTTGGAAAAGTCAGCCCCATAAATGTGACTGGAGCTGGCGCAATCGTTTGGCGATAAAAGCAGTTTAACGGACTGTTGCCTGTCATTTTTAAGCTGCCAATAGCCAGATTATGCGCTCGCTCAGGATCCATCTGAAACATGACTTTCTGTGCGATTTTATAGAACATGTACTTTCCTCGACCTAAAAAAAGCCCCGGCGATCGCCAGGGCTTCTGATTATTATAAAAGTTTACTTTTGGCCTTCGCAATGAAGGATCAGAAGATTAAGTTCACGTAGGGCGACGGAGAACTTAGCAAACTCATGGATTTGCGATGTCTTGAAGTCAGCTAGCATATGGAACCATCTTTCCAATAGGGCTTGATTAGAATCAATCCATTGGGAAATCACGCTCTGGGCGTCACAGGTTGCACTGCAGGTTCTTAAGACCACTGAACTCAACGCACGTTGTTGCCAATCCAACTCTTCCCTAAAGGCTGCACGAGCCAGTGCTTGCCAATGGTTCGCCACAGGTTGAGCACTGATCTGTTCTAGGAACCAGTGTAACTCAACACGAGCACCGAGTTTAAAGTAAGTTTCAGCAACCAACGCCACTGTCTTATCTTCAGCTTGGGCAATTTGTGCAATATCTAACGCTGAGAATAAGGTACTCATGTTAGCTACTAAGGTCGCAACATCCTGTGGCACATTTTCCTTGATCAAGGCGTTGATCTCAGTTTGAATGCCCGCGGCTTCTTCTTCTACTAGATATAAATGAACATTGGCCTTAATTTGTTCAAATACAGGTTTGAAGAATGCAACGGTTTGTTCAATGCTCCACGCGCGATTGCGATGACGTAGGAACCAACGACATGCACGGCGCATATTACGGCGCAATTGGTGCAACATTTCACCTTGAACCACAGCAGGTACGATACCGTTTAAGTCAGTGATCGATTTAGTTAATTCAGCTAAACCAAACACTTCGCGAGCCATAGTGTAGCAAATCGCCGCATCGGCAACTGAGGCACCAGTCTCATCTTGCATACGTTGAACGAAGTTCAAGCCCATATCGTTGACAAGTTCATTGGCGAGTGAGGTCGCAATGATTTCACCACGCAGTGGGTGTGTCGCCATTCTGTCGCTGTATTTTTCCTGCAGTTTTTTAGGGAAATACGCGATAAGCAATTGGCTTAATAAGGTATCTTCAGTGATTTCTGGCGTCACTAACTGTTCTTTCAGCACCATTTTCGCGTAGGCAACCAGTACAGAAAGCTCTGGGCGTGTTAACGCGCGACCACTGGCTAAACGCTCAGCAAGTTCATCCTCTGAGGGTAAGAACTCTAATGCTCTGTCTAACTTGCCTTCTTTTTCCAGATATTGGATAAAGCGGATCTGCTCTTTAAGCTGCTCAGCACCACGCACTTGAGTCACAGAGATAGTTCGAGTTTGATCTTTACAGTCTTGCAGAACAATTTGACCGACTTCTTCGGTCATTTCTTCCAGTAAACGGTTACGCTGCTTAAGCGTTAGTTCACCTTCAGTCACCATAGCGTTCAGCAGGATCTTGATGTTCACTTCGTTATCTGAACAGTCCACACCACCAACGTTATCCACGAAGTCAGTGTTGATTCGACCACCATTAGCTGCATATTCGATACGACCTAACTGAGTACAACCTAAGTTACCTCCCTCGCCGACAATCTTAGCACGCAGTTCGCCACCGTTGACCCGCAGAGCATCGTTAGCGCGATCGCCAACTTCAGCGTGGGTTTCACGTGAAGATTTCACATACGTACCGATACCGCCGTTCCAGATCAAATCCACTGGCATTTTCAACAGTTCTTTCATCAGCTCAGTTGGGGTCATAGAGGTTTTCTCTGTGGCCAACATTTGCTTCATCTCTGCCGATAATGGAATGGATTTAGATGAACGGAGGAAAATACCGCCACCTTTAGAAATCAACTTGCTGCTGTAGTCTTCCCAGCTTGAACGTGGCAGAGCGAATAAACGCGCCCGTTCATCATAACTTAATGCCGTATCCGGATTTGGATCGATAAAGATATGCATATGGTTAAAGGCTGCAACCAGTTTAGTGTGCTTAGACAACAACATACCGTTACCGAATACGTCGCCCGCCATGTCACCTATACCTAAACAGGTAAAGTCTGTAGTTTGGCAATCAATACCGACTTCGCGGAAATGACGCTTAACCGATTCCCAGCCGCCTTTGGCCGTGATACCCATTTTCTTATGGTCATAACCGTTACTGCCACCTGATGCGAATGCATCACCGAGCCAAAAGCGGTATTCGAGGGAAATCGAGTTCGCGATATCAGAGAATGTCGCTGTGCCTTTATCGGCTGCTACCACTAAATATGGGTCATCTTCATCGTGACGAACCACATCCAATGGATGGACGATTTCACCGTTCAAAATGTTATCGGTAATATCGAGCAATGCACGGATAAAGATGCGGTAACATTCTTGACCTTCGGTGAAGAAAGCTTCACGGCCGCCTTCAGTTGGCAATTGTTTACAAACAAAGCCACCTTTAGCACCCACAGGCACAATCACAGTGTTTTTCACTTGCTGTGCTTTTACCAAACCTAATACTTCGGTACGGAAATCTTCACGGCGATCTGACCAACGCAGACCACCACGAGCCACTTTACCGTAACGTAAATGCACACCTTCAACCCGTGGCGAATAAACGAATATTTCGAATTTCGGCAGTGGACGTGGCATTTCAGGGATCAGTGAAGGCATGAATTTAAACGAGATATAACTCTTAGATTCGCCTTTGGCATCCAGTTGGTAGAAGTTGGTACGCAGAGTGGCGTTAATCAAGTCTAAATAACGACGAATAATACGGTCATCATCTAAGCTAGACACTTCGTCTAAACGTAAATTGATCTGCTCCAAAAACTTGCCCAGAGTACGGGTTTTCAGTTTAGGGTTAAATTTACGGATGAACATCTTCACCAACAAATCAGCGATTTGTGGGTAACGACCGAAGGTTTCTTCAATATATGACTGACTGAAAGTTGCATCGATTTGACGCATGTATTTCGCATACGCGCGCAATACAGAGACTTCACGGCCGGTTAAACCTGACGCCAGAATAATGCGGTTGAAGCCGTCATCTTCTAACTTCTTTTGCCACACTTGTGACAGTGCAGTTTGGAATCTATCTTGGCTATCAGCGATGTTATCTGTGTTGACGACTTTAACTGTCATCAAGAAGTCTAAGATCCAGAAGGTAGAACCGTCTGAAGTCGTGACTTCATATGGACGCTCGTTGATCACGCGCAGACCAAAGTTTTCGAGCATTGGCAACACGTCAGATAGATGAATAGGCTCATCTTTATGGAATAGCTTTAAACGCACTTTGTTGTCGTTCAGCGCCGCTTCCTGCGGTTGATAGAACAACATGCCGAGCTTGTGTTCATCATCCAGTGCTTCGAGCTGTTGCATGTCAACGACGGCAGAACTTGGTAATACGTCTTCTTTATAGCTTTGTTCAAACGCATTGAAATAACGCTTAGTCAGATGAGTGCCAGCTTCTTCGCCGAGTGCACTGTTAAGCGCAGTGCTTAACTTATCTTCCCACGAACGTGCCGCTTCTATTAAGTTGTTCTCTATGGCAGCCACATCTACATCCATATTATTGTTATCAACTTTGACTATGTAGTGAGTGCGGGCTAGCGTCGACTCGGAAAAATAAGTCGTAAACTCTACATCTTCTTTGCTGTTAAAGTGCTGGGCCAGAATACGTTGAGTATCTTGGCGGAGTTTAGTGTTGTAACGATCCTTAGAAACGTACACTAAACAGGATAAGAAACGGCCAAAGCCATCTTTGCGTACAAAGAGTTTCAGCTTGTCTCTGTCTTGCATTTCTAACACGCCATGAGCCATGTGCGATAAATCATCAACATTGGCTTGAATTAGCTCGTCACGAGGTAAATTCTCAAGGATGTTTAGCAGGGCTTTATAGTCGTGTGAACGTGGGGTCAAGCCTGAACGATCTAACACACGCTGCACTTTTTCATTCAGCAGTGGGATTTCACGTGGGCTACGGTTATACAGGTTTGACGCATATAAACCGATAAATCTATCTTCGCCAATCACATTGCCTTTCTTATCGAAACGCTTAATACCGATATAATCGACATAAGCTGGGCGATGCACGCGGCTCTTAGCACTGCTCTTAGTGAGGATCAGTAAGCTGTGGTCTAAGGCTTCTTTGCGGGCACTATCGGAGAAGCTAGATAACAACAAACCTTGCTCAGGTTGCGCTTTAGTGTGCTTGTTCATCAAACCTAAACTAGAGGCGATATTAGGCACTAATTCAACGTCACCTTCGACACGCTTCAAATCGTATTGACGGTAACCTAGTAGCGTAAAGTGATGATTATTCAAGTAAGTCAGGAAGTTAATCGCTTCTTCTAACTCTTGCTTATCGCCCGGGAACGGACGTTTTGGCAATTCCTTGATCATCTCAGCCAACTTGGCAGACATGACTTCCCAGTCATTGACTGATGAAGCGACATCGGCAAGCACAGACTGAATTTCGCGCTCTAATGCTTTGATATCGACAGTGCTGCTTTGACGGTCAATTTCAATCAAAAATACGGCGACATGCTCAGTGCTTTCAGGGCTCTTATTAAGATAAGTGACATTCGTCACACCACTTTCTGAACGCTCAATCGCCAGTGGAGTGTGCAACATCATGTGAGCAGTAATACCCATTCGCTTCAATGCCATACCAACTGAATCGACCAAGAATGGCATGTCAGGTTGGATAACTTCAATGATCGAGTGAGTCGATTGCCAGCCGTGTTTGGCTTGGCTAGGATTGAACACTCTCAGATGAGTGTTACCTTTTGGTGTTTTGTTCAGGGCGTTCCATAAACTGAGAACCGCACCGTATAAATCACTGTCATTACGCGCATTGAGATCGTCTTTCGACATGTGGGCATAAAGGCAGGTGGCGAACTGTTCAACTTGCTTGGCTTGTGAATTAGGGACTTTAGCGTGAATTAAACTGACTACATTTTCAAGTAGTACTGAAGGCATTGCATCTTTCAAGGCCATGTTGCTGTTTCCTTAAGCGTCTATGGCAGCGCTTTTTTCATTATTTGGATGCTTCGGCTTAACAATCGCAGATAAATTAATGTGATCTAGATCGTCGCGCGAAGTTTATTACTAAAACCGCTGTATTTCGAGGAAAATTTTAGTGGTACATCCTCTTGAAATCCAGTATTGGCGTAAACAAGGAATGACAAATGACCAAACAATCGATAAAGCAGACTAAGTATTCAAAAGTAAATGGGGAGCTTAGCTCCCCATTTGTAGACTCTACTTAGGTTGGCGCCAGAAAATGGCGGCCAATGCAGGTAGGATAATTATGGCACCGAGCATATTTACCACAAACATGAATGTTAACAATATTCCCATGTCCATTTGGAATTTAAGTGCCGAGAAGAACCAAGTACTGACACCAATCGCCAATGTAAGGCCCGTAAAGATCACCGCACTACCCCGTTCGACCAACGCCTCATAGTAAGCCTGCTGTACTGGCATACCATTCGATAGCTTAGACGACATAGTCGAGAGGATATAAATACCATAGTCCACACCAATACCAACCCCCAGCGCAATGACAGGTAAGGTACTGACAGCTAAGCCAATATCGAGCTGAGTCATCAAAGCTTGTGCCAGTGTCGACACGACATATAACGGAATAATGACCGCCACAGTGGCTTTAAAAGATTTAAAGCTGATTAAGCAGAGTACAAACACTGCACCATAGACGTATATCATCATAGGTAACTGTGCCTCAGCCACCGCTTCGTTAGTCGCTGCCATTACACCCACAGGACCCGACGCCAGTTTAAACTGCAACTTCTCGTTGTCCATTTTCGCGGCGACGGCTTTGACCTTAGCGACCACAGTTTCTATGGTTTCGGCCTTGTGATCTTTCATAAACAGATACACAGGCATGACAGAACAATCGCCATTTAATAAACCTGAAGTCGTGGGAATTTGGCCAATAGCCTGTACTAAGCTCGCCGTTGTACGCGGCAACACTTCCCATCTTGGATTACCTTCGTTGAAGCCTGCATTCACTTTTTTAGCGACTGACGCCAAACTCACAGTCGACTCCACCCCTGGGGTATTGCGTACTAACCACTCAAACTGATCAATTTGAGTGAGCACATCGTGGTAAGTACAGGCTTCAGGTGCTGCCTCAACAATCACAGTCATCACATCTGTGGTGATAGAGAAATGATCTGTGATGAAGAAGGTATCGAGGTTATAACGCGAATCTTGATGTAACGCTGGCGCGCCGCCCTGTAAGTCACCAATCTTCATCTGATTGGCTTGTTGCAAACCCACAAAATACAACACCACAGTGGCAATAATGACTACCACAGCATATTTAGGCGTCGCAAAACGCGCCATGAAGCGCCAAATAGCCTCAGTTCGCACTTCTTCAGCAGTTGGTTCTGCGTGTTTATTGACTTTGATTTCAGTAAAAGAAATTACCAAAGGCAACAGGATAAGGTTAGTGAAAATGATCACGCCAACACCGAGCGAGGCAGAAATCGCCAGCTCGCGAATAATCCCAATATCGATAAATAACAGGGTAATAAAACCAACAGTATCAGACAGTAATGCCACACCACCCGGCACTAATAAACTACGAAATGCCGACGCCGAAGCCGCTTTTGTCGTTTGCCCGTCGAGCACTCGACGCCGTACAGCATTGATGATCTGCACCCCGTGGCTCACACCGATGGCGAAGACTAAAAACGGTACCAGAATCGACATAGGATCGAGACCGAAACCTATCACAGTCAATAAACCAAGCTGCCAGACCACAGCCGTTAAACTGCAGACCAGTGGCAGCATGGTCAAGATGATTGATTTAGAAAAGAGGTAAACCATGATGGCGGTGACCAAAATCGCGATCACGAAGAACAGCAATACACCCTTAGCACCATCAGCCACATCCCCCGCCATTTTGGCGAAACCTATGATGTGAATTTTAACCTTATCGGTTTCGAACTTGCCCCTAAGCTCTTTTTCTAATTGTGCAGCAAAAGCAATGGTATCAAGCGGTTTACCCGTCTGTGGATCAAAATCCATTAATTGAGCCGACACCATAGCCGCACTGTAATCGTTGGCAATTAATCGGCCGACAATCCCTGCTTTTTCAATATTATCGCGAACCGTTTCTAACCCAGACACTGAAGTTGAAAAATCCGCTGGAATAACTGGCCCGCCAGCAAAACCATCCTCAACGACTTCAGTAAAACGAGTGGAAGGCGAAAAAATTGATTTCACCTGCGCACGATCAACCCCTGGAATAAAAAACAGCTGATCATGCACGTTTTTTAAGGTATCAAAATAGTTAGCATTAAAAATATTACCGCTGGTATCCTCAACCGCCACCATGATGCTGTTGGCACCACCAAAATCTTTTTGGTGTTTCAGGTAGGTCTGCATATAACTGTGCTGCAGGGGAATATTTTTGATAAAAGCCGCATCCATTTTGAGTTGACTGGCCTGATAGCCAAAAAACAACGTCAAAAACACAAAAATGCCGACGACCCATGCGCGATTGCGAAACAAAAATGACTCAAATCCGTTGACCAGTTTTTCTAACATCTTCTCGGCCCTGTTATTTATTGTAGTTTTAAAATTTTATGGCTTAAGAATAAACAGCCCTTGGCTGCCGGATAACCACATATTCCCTTGATTATCCTTCGCAATAGACACTAAGTTTTCCCCTTGGCGACGAGTCACGATACTGCTAGTGTCGTCCTCATTTAGCTTGATCACTATCCCCGCATTACCCACTAAATATAGCGCGTCGTCAGAAACAACCATGGCACCGTTGATTGAGGATTGCACAGGCAGTTCTATTTGATTCCATTGGCTTAAAGTCACATCAGCTTTGAATATATGACCGCGAAGGCCCATCACATACACAGCATTTTTCGTTTCTACGGCGTTAAACATAGAACCATCGTAATCAAAATTGGTACGCGTAAATGTTTTACCTTGATCACCAGAAACAGCGACTAAGCCCAGCTCGCCAACCAATAATAAACGTCCATCGGTTAAGGTTAAAATACGATTAAAGTGCGGCAATAATGAAGCGCGCGCACTCAAATAGGCCGATTGATCGCTGCCTTTTAACTCCGCCAAATAAGCCACATCCTCTTCAGCTAAAAGCTCCTCATGGAACTCCTCGCGCCACTGGGCACCGCCATCGTTGGTGCGATAAAACAAACCGTAAGCGCCAATGGCAATACCATTGTTTTCGTCTAAAAACACCACATCGAGGAAAGGCTTTTCAATCTCTGGCGAATGCATTTGTAACTGCCAAGTTTGACCGCCATCCTGAGTATGTAAAATGGTTGCATCATGACCTACAGCCCAACCGCGTTTTTCATTGAGGAAAAAGACTTTGGTCAGCTGTGAACTCACGGGCGTTGCCACTTGATGCCAACTGCCGTCATATACCAGAGCATGACCACGTTCACCCACAGCCACTAAACCTGCGCCTACGTTGGCAATATCTAAAATCAAAGATGAAACAGCAAGAGGTTGAACTTGAGAAAAAATCGGATCAGAGGGCGTTGCAGATAACGTAGAAGGAAAAAAAGCGCCACCGAAACTTAATACAGCGACACACTGAAGGATGCGAAACGACATACAAACTTCCTTAAACTAATGAGGGGCGCTAAGCGCCCCTTTGTACGTGGCCTATTAACGGATACCTTCACGACGCAATGCATCGGGGGTAAAGTTAGCTTCAGTCAGTTTGGCATCGAAGTTATACATGCCACTTTGGTTGTCTAAGCCCATAGCGAGATAACGACGGGATTGCAAATCATGGAAGACTTCTAAAGTATCCCACTGTGCAGGTACTTCGTAGTAATTCAAGCCATGTGCAACGGCCACACGATATAACTGATCACGGTTGTCGTAGAGATCGGCGATTGACACTTGCCATGAATCTTCATCAAGGTACATATCGCGCACTTTATAAATGTGGCGCATACCATCTTTCAGCGTCGCCCTCACTTGCCATACGCGGTGTTTTTCCCAACGAACGTATTCAGGATTCACATGACCAGGTTTCAATATTTGGTCATATTTCAGCTTATCTGAATGCAGTTTGTAATCGTTGTACGGGATATAAATTTCTTTTTTGCCAACCAGTTCCCAGTTGTAACGCACTGGAGAGCCGTTAAACATATCGAAATCATCTGTCGTACGCAGACCATCTGACACTGTACCCGGTGTATCAAAAGCCACGTTCGGCGCTTTACGGACTCGACGTTGACCTGTGTTATAGGTCCAAGCTTGGCGTGGAAGCGCCTCTTGATCCATGGTTTCTTTAACCAATAAGGCTGTACCTGCTAAACGTGCAGGCTGAGTCACCACTTGCTTAAAGTAGAACAGCGTATTGCTGGCTTTAAGCTGAACTAAGGTAATTTCTGGACGAGAATATTCGAAGCGAATTTCCTCAGCCGTTTCCACTAAGCTATAGCTACCATCGGCTGTCGGTGCAGCTTGGCTACGGGAAGTTTCGATATCGATACCACGAAAACGCAAAATATGGTTCCAAATTGCTTCTAAACCATTTGCAGGGATCGGGAATGGAATACCAATAGCCGCGCCAGAAATACCATTGCCCTGTGCAATCAGTTCAGCACGAGTCGCGTTAACTTTAGTCGCATCGTAAACGAACTGTGGTACAGAAGCGCTACGGCGAGTCTTATACACATTCATCTTGTAGGTATCAGGATAAAGTTCGAACAACTTAATCTGACCCGGCGTTAAAAAATCTTTATATTGCGCTTTGTTAGCATTGGTAATAGTAAATTCAATCTTATCCTCAGGGAAAGGATCTGGGTGATGCATCCCTTTGGTATAACCCGCCACAGGCTTAGTAATACCACCATCCCACGCAGGAATAGAACCATCAGCATTACCTGCTTTTTCAGCACCTAAAGGGGTAAGTTCATTGCCAAGTTTTGCCGCATCAGCTTCTGATATCTTAGCCATAGCGACTGGTGCTGCGAACGCCAGCATGACTGCACTCGCCAATATCGTCAGTTTCTTCATTGTTTGAGTCCTTTTAGATCGAATACTTGATATTGAATGAAACATAATCACGATCTGCCATCGCATTCGTCGTACCGACACCGCCAAAGAAATTGTTATAGGAGATATCTGCACCCCAACGGTTTTGATAGTCGAAGTTAACGCCTAGCGCGACAGACTTACGTCCTTCCGTGAACAGGAACATAGGATCAGGTGTAATACCATCAACGTCATGGGAGAAAATCACCCGTGGAGACATATTGACCCCAGCAAATACGTTGTTGAAATCCGCCTTTCCAACTAAACGGTATCCCCAAGCAAAGTCGGTTGGAAACGGGTTAGTTTCAGGACCATTGTGCAAGGCTTGAATGATGCCGGGCATATCTGGGTTGCCGCCAGAACGTGACGTACCAGGACCATTGAGACGTAGCTCATCAAAACCTGGCATATCATGGATCCACACGCCACCCACTTCGGCCAACATAGTCAAGTTATCTAAACCTAACGTTGGACCAAATAAATGGGTGAAAGTCATCTGCGCCTGAGTGGTATCAAGACGGATAAAGCCATCCACGGTTTCACCCGGCTTAACATCTTTAATCTGTGAAATACCATCGAGATCTGGACGAAGACCAGCGTTAGCTAACTGCTGTGGCATACCGGCAAACAACAATTCCACGTCATCAATTTGCAACGGCTCATCTTGACGATGGGCAATTTCAGCCGCGACAGAGGTATCACCAACCAAGGTATTGAAACTGAAACCGTAAAGCTTGATATCTTCTGGATAAACGATTTGCGCCTTAGAGAAACTCTTCAAATTGAGCAGCAATTCACGATTGATATCACCCGCATTTAAGCCAATAGTCGCGAGATCCGATATGATTGCGGTATTACTAAAATCCGCCGCTGTACCACTGATCAGTGGACGACGGCTATGGTAGTTCATAAAATAGAAACCAAATTCGGTTTCACCCAGTGAAGGCGCGTAATAACCCAGCTTGATACCGTATTGGCCATCATTGCTTGGCTCTTCTTCGTCCTGTACTAGTGTCACTTTAGTAGGGTAAGCGAGGGCCATTGCCGCCAACTGTTCTATCGCAGGTTGGCCGCTGGCAATCATGCCCGCTAAACGCTCATATTCTTGAATCACAAAGTCTAAATTGATGTCAGGGTTAGCATTAAACCCAAGCTGAGCGTTTTGAGCGTAACCACCGAAACCCGCAAAATCGTTAGTCGCAAAAATAGAACCCGGCGTTGGTACCCAAATAGGTTGCCAATCATATTGATAGAATGCTTCTACCGTTAATGAATCCGTCAAACCAAGGGAAGCCCACACCATGCCTTGAGGTCTGAACGCTTCTTTGAGTTCAGCACCTGGCGCATTAAGTATGTTCAAGTCAACGGCGTTGATTTCACTGATCCCATGGGCAATCAGTGTACTTTCACCCCATGACACCACTTGATTACCTACACGAATAGATAATGGATTAGCGCCATCGTTGAGGTCAAAGTTGCCATACACAAACGCATCGAGTAAGCGAATATCTTTACATTGAACTTCTGAAGCACGGTTATCTTCGCAAGGGTCAAACTCTTTGCCCGTTATCGGATCATTAAAATCATAATTACCGTCATTGAGTTTGCGATCATAGAAATACATACCACGAGCGAATAAACCGTAGTTTTTGTATTTCAATGACAATTCATGCAAACCTTTAACGATTTCGGACGTAGTATCGCCTTGAGAATAAAGTAAATTACTTAAGTCATTGTTACTGGAATACGATCCGGGCTGGGCCCAAATCTCAGCAGAAGTATATTTAGTATTGCCAAATGCGCTGTAATTAGACCAATCGAATTGGGGTTGATTAACCTTACCAATTTGACCTTCCCAATCGCGCTCCCCTACACGCCAGCTCGCACCAGCAGTCCAAGTTGAGTCAAATGTGCCCTCAACCTCTCCCCAATTAAAAGATACTGCATTAACGCTTGGGATCATTAACAAACTCAATGCCGACGCCACCCCCAAAGCAAGCGCCGATTTGTTAAAACTATTTTTAACAATTTTCATTTTAGCTCTCCGTACCCTGCTGGATTCTTTGTTTTAGGAATTACAACCAACATCTTGTTAGCTCACAGGCAACATCATTGTTACAGCAATTAATCCCCTTGAGCAAGGCGCAGTTAGAGAAAATTTTCTAAAGAATTAAGCATGTAGGTACATTTGTACCGATAACTAAAAAGGAGAGATTTAAATTAGCGAAAAGCGGAATAGGAATGAAACATAAAAACACATTAAAAAATCATATAATTCATTAACATATTTAAAAATGAAATATCACAAAGCGAGCTTAGTAATCAGCCGACCGTTTAAAGTAATTGCTCTAAGTAAAGATAAACAAATTAAGACTAAACTCGATTTAATGAAACAAATTGTCCCTTGTCATCTAAAACCAATTTGAAATAGCCTTGAATGCCATTTTCGGTTAAAAAACGCCTAAAATGACGGCCATTAATCCACAAAATCCGCCCTTGAGTTTCACGAACCTCGACTTTATCGGCAAGCCCTTGATAATAAGGTAAGAAATCTCGATAGCTGATCGATAGTTTGAAATACAGTTCCATAATATCAAGGCAGCACAGACTGCTGCCCTCCTCCTACAAACTGCTATTTTGCCAATGCTTTAGAGACTTTTTCGTACATATCCTTAGATAAGTCAGGCAAAGCCAAAAGTTGCCCTAAACAGGCTTTTATCAATGTTTGGCGGTCTAAGTCGAATTTATGATACTGGATCAATGGCGTCACCATACGGGCCGCAACCTGCGGATTGAGCTTATTAAGGGTCATTAAGCATTCGGTTAAGAAAGCATAACCCTTACCGTCTCTACGGTGGAATTGATAAATATTACCAGCAGCAAAACTGCCCACTAAAGCACGCACTCGGTTTGGATTGCTCATACTAAAACACTTGTGTTGCTGCAACTGACGCAAACACTCAATCACATCATCTGCATCACGGGTCGCTTGCAACATAAACCATTTATCCATCACCAATGGCGTATCCTGCCAACGTAGCTCAAATGTCGTCATCAGTTCATCACGACAAGGTAAATTCCCAACATTGGCTGCCGTCAACGCACCAAGAGAATCCGTCATATTACTGGCGTTATCGAACTGAGAAATCACTAACCCCTCGGCCTCATCCGACACCCGAGCTAACCAAGTTAAACACTGATTTTTAAGGGCTCTTGCCTGCGTACTCTCTACTGCGACTAAAGAACGATATAGCGCAATCAATTCATCTTCACTATGTGAAGCGAGCTCTATTAGTACAAATTCACGTGCTAAAGCTAACGCATCTAGATCAACATTCTCTGTTTGCTCAATCAAAGCCGAAGCCGTAGGTATCGCTAATATTTCGGCGATCAATGCCGGATCAAGCTGAGTGTCTAACAACACACCTTTAAAACTATCGCGCACACGGGGATCGAGAGCCATAGCTTGTTGCTGTTGTAAACTCGCCACATTTTGCCAAATAGCTTGGCTCACTAGGGTCACAGAGGCTTCCCAACGCGCCACTTCGCTGCTAGCAAAACGCATCAAGTGGACGAGTTGATCCACATTGAATCGATATTGTAATTTGACGGGCGCGGAGAAGTTTTGCAATAACGAAGCGACGGGTTTATGAGTGAGTCCATCAAAGCTAAACACTTGTTCAGTTTGAGTAAAATTGAGGATTTCATTCACTAAAGAATGGCCCTTCGCATCTAAGAGCTCTAAGCTAAACGGAATATGCAGCGGTGATGCACAGTTCGCTAGACTTTGTTTAAGGGTCAATTGATAAACGCCCGTTTGCGCATCAAAACTGTCCATCGCAGTCACAATCGGCGTACCGGCTTGGCTATACCATAAACGGAATTGGGTTAAATCCACTCCGCTGGCATCTTCCATTGCCGCCACAAAATCATCACAGGTGACAGCTTGGCCGTCGTGGCGTTTAAAATACAGTTTCATTCCCGCCTGAAACTTTTCTTCGCCGAGCAAAGTGTGCATCATGCGGATGACTTCAGCGCCCTTGTTATACACAGTCACAGTGTAGAAATTATTCATCTCAATGACAGATTCTGGACGAATAGGATGGGACATAGGGCCAGAATCTTCTGCAAATTGCTGATTTTTGATCACTTTAATTGCATGAATTCGATTCACAGCACGAGAGCCTAAATCTGAGCTAAATTCTTGATCGCGAAAAACCGTTAAGCCTTCTTTCAAACTTAACTGGAACCAATCGCGGCACGTTACGCGGTTTCCTGTCCAATTATGGAAATACTCATGGCCTACAACCGATTCAATGCCGTGATAATCCTCGTCGGTGGCCGTTAAGGTATCTGCGAGCACATATTTAGTGTTAAAGATATTTAAGCCTTTGTTTTCCATCGCACCCATATTGAAAAAGTCGACGGCCACTATCATGTAAATATCTAAATCATACTCAAGATCAAAACGGCTCTCATCCCATGCCATGGATTTCTTAAGTGATGCCATCGCATGGTGTGCTTTATGTAAATTACCTTTATCAACAAAAACTTGCAGGATCACTTTACGACGACTGCGAGTAATGAACTCATCTTGCAATAGATCAAAATCGCCAGCGACTAAGGCAAATAAATACGCTGGTTTTGGAAATGGATCTTGCCAGCAAACATAATGGCGTCCGCCATCTAACTCACCTTGATCAATCAAATTACCGTTACTCAGTAAAAACGGGAATGCGGCGCTATCGGCTTCGATACGAACTGTGTATTTAGCTAATACATCAGGGCGATCAAGGAAATAAGTGATACGTCGAAAGCCCTCTGCCTCGCATTGCGTGCAGTAGGCACCATCGGACATATATAGCCCTTCAAGGCTCGAATTAGCTTCAGGATCGAGCTTAGTGATAATGTTAAGCTCAAACTCATCAAGCTCAGTTTCTAGAACTAATTGACCTGCACTAACATGGTAAGGCACAGCATCACCATTAACTGTCAGTGAAACAATGGTCAAATCTTCGCCATCCAACACTAAGGCTTGTGCATGTTTTGAAGTGCGTTTTATACGACTGATCGCCTGCACTTGGGTTTCATTGCCTGCCAAATTAAACGCTAAATCGATAGTCTCTATCGTAAAAAGTGGCGCTTGATAATCTTTTAAGTATTTTGCTTGAGCTTGTGTCATTTCTATCCCTTTAACGCTGATCTAAATAAGAAAAAACGCGCCATAAGCGCGTTTTGATATCGGATAAATCGACTCGACTAGCGCCTACTTAGCACTAGTTTTAGCCATTTTTTGCACATCAGCCATATCTAAGGTGATATAAGCGGTTTCGTCTAAAAATGCATCTGGCAATTCAGCGTCGTCTTTAATGTCTTCCATTGATTTAACCGGTGCTAAACCATTGGCGACTCGACGCTCGTTTGTTCTGTCGAGGACTTTTTTCTCATCGGCTTCGCGGGAAGCAATACGCTCACTTTCAACCAGAGATACTGTTTTCTCTTTGTGATGCTTTTTAAAGTCGGCAATATCTTGATTGATATAGGCAAACTCTACGCTGTTTTTTATACGGTTAAGGTGCTTAGATTCAAGGCTAGTCACTAACTCAGGCGTAACATCATTAAGCGTACCATATTGCGCCATTGGCACTTTATCCCAAGGTAAAGCATTTTTCTCTTCAGCTTCACCGTACTCGCCCGGCTCCAACGCACTTGGGTAAGCAATGTTGGGGGTCACACCTTTAATCTGTGTACTACCACCATTAATACGGTAGAACTTTTGAATCGTATACTGCACATGGCCAATTGGCTTCTCATACATGTCGTAGATACGGCCTAGGCTCTTATGCTGCTGTACTGTGCCTTTCCCAAAACTCGACTCACCGACAATCAGTGCACGGTCATAATCTTGCAATGCGGCAGCAAAAATTTCAGAGGCTGAAGCACTGTAACGGTCAACCATCACAGTCAATGGTCCTGCATAACTGGTTTTACCGTCGTTATCACGATGCGCAGACACTCGTCCATCGGCATCACGAATTTGCACTACAGGGCCCATATCGATAAAGAGTCCCGTCAGCAGCACGGCTTCCGTTAATGCCCCCCCACCGTTACCTCTAAGGTCGATGACTATGCCTTCTACTTTGGCGTCGTTTAACTTCACTAGCTCTTTTTCAACGTCCTGCGACAAATTCATATAAAAACCAGGAATTTGGATCACACCGACTTTGCGATTAGCATACTCACCGTCTTTAGGCTCAATCACCTTAGAGGTTGCAGCTCTATCTTCAAGACGAATTTTGTCGCGAACTAAGGTAACGTCGAACGGCTTCGCATTCGAACCGCCTTTCTTCGGTAAAATTTGCAAAACAACTTTACTGCCCTTAGGACCTTTGATCAGATCAACCACGTCGTCTAAACGCCAGCCGATCACATCAACAATTTCACCGCCTTCTTGACCGACACCGACAATCTTGTCTTCCGGTGACAGTTTTTCACTGCCCGCAGCAGGGCCGCCAGTAATTAAACTTTTAATGACAGTGTAATCGTCTTCGAGTTGCAGTTGAGCACCAATGCCTTCAAGGCTCAAGTTCATTTCCATTTGGAAACGTTCAGCATTGCGTGGTGAAAGGTAACTTGTATGTGGCTCAATGCTACGAGAGAAGGCATTCATCACGCCTTGGAACACGTCTTCACTGTTAGTTTGAATCAACCGTTTAATCGCGTTGTTGTAACGCTTTTGGAGGATATCAACAATCTCAGGCCATTGCTTACCTGTGAGTTTAAGATTTAGTGCATCGTATTTAACACGTTGACGCCATAACTCATTAATTTCTGTCTGGTCTTTTGGCCATGCGGCCTCATCGCGGTCGTACTCATAGGCATCACCGGGCGCAGAAAAATCCATCTCTTTATCTAATAGAGATAAAGCATAGACAAAGCCTTCATAGCGGCGCTTTTGGACGATATCAAACATTTTATAGGCAGGCTCAAGTTCACCAGAACTGAGCATGTCATCGAATTGGGTTGCATAAGGTTTAAAACTATCGACATCCGCTTGGGTTAACACATTGCGGCGATAATCCAACTGCTGCAGATAACGATCAAAAATTTGCGCAGAAAAGGCGTCATCAAGATTGAATCTATGATAGTGCGAACGAGTGTATAAGTCCGTTACCCTTTTGCTCGCAACCTTATGTTGCGCTTCCTGCTTGAGAGTGGGTAACTCGCTGATTTGAATCGTGGGTGGTACGGCCCAAGCCGAGAATCCGACAAAAACAGTGGCGATCGAGGTAGCCAAAGTGAGTTTTCGCATCAACAAGTTACTCCGTTTTAATAAATGATTACAGCAGGATATGTTCTGCTCTAACTTTAATCGTTAGGCCACTATCAAGCTGAACATGAATATCTTCCTTGTTAATGTCAGTAATCACACCGGCTACGGGTGTCATACCTAATTTAACATTGACGCGTTGTTTTTTCGTTAAATCAGTCAATTGTGCTTGAACATAATTGACGACTGGCGCTGCAGCTTTTGGTGCAGGCTTAGCAGGACGCTCAGTTTTAGGACGCTGAGGAACGGCCACCTTTTTAGGTGTTTTCTTCGCCGCGGGCTTAGGTGCAAGTGCTGCACGTTTCGCTTTGGCCTTATCCTGACTCTCTTTCAACATGGCTTGAGCATGATCAATGTGCTCTTGCTCTAACTCGCCGCAAGGTTCGCCATCCAGGTTTACGCGTTGTGCGCCTGCTTTAACGCACTTTAAATAGCGCCAGCTGCTGGTGTAACGTCTCAAGGCAACTCTGAGCT
This sequence comes from Shewanella sp. SM71, assembly GCF_025653905.1. Taxonomy (NCBI): domain Bacteria; kingdom Pseudomonadati; phylum Pseudomonadota; class Gammaproteobacteria; order Alteromonadales; family Shewanellaceae; genus Shewanella; species Shewanella sp. SM71. The sequence continues at coordinate 214,108 of NZ_JAKKRW010000005.1, read as the reverse complement.
GAGTTTTACTGACTTTAGAATCATCAGCCAACCTTTCAGCCAAATCTTGAAACAATCCGATTTTTAATGGCTTAGTTTCACCTTCAGCAATAAAGCACAAAGGAAATGTTTCATACAAATACGCCAAAATTGCATTGGTGTCGGTCAACTTTTCTGTTGATTCCATCATTACTTCCACAGTCAAAAAGGGACATCGATTCGAGGTGATATATATCAGCTTCTTACATGTCGTTTATCTTCGTTAAACTCAATATTGAGTCAACGTACAAATTAGCATCCTAGCCGCGTTTACTAAAGTTAAAAAATATACCTTAACAAATTTTGTCAGCTCAAAACACTAAGCTTATTCATTGCATGCCAATCAAACCAGCTTAATGCGTGCAGGCGCATATTATAAGGCGCACGCCACCGATTGCGACTATGAATTATGCGTTATTGTACGCAAATTAATCAAATAGGCAGTTTTCAAAACTTTTAACCAGTAATTCCAGCCCCTTTTGGTCTTCTTCATCGAAACGATCGAAGATAGGACTGTCAATATCGAGCACGGCAACCACGTTACCTTGCGCACGAACTGGCACAACGATTTCAGAATTACTGGCAGAATCACAGGCAATATGACCATCAAATTGATGGACATCGGCCACTCGCTGAGTTTGATTAGTGAATGCTGCTGTACCACACACACCTTTTCCTAACGGAATGCGTGTACAAGCCACTTTACCTTGAAACGGGCCAAGTACCAGTTGTTCGCCACGCATGACGTAGAATCCCACCCAGTTCAGCTCAGTTAAATTATCATTGAGCAAGGCTGAAAAATTCGCCATCGCCGCAACAAGGTCATCTTCCCCTTCCAACAAGGCCAAGGCTTGACGGTTAAGTGACTCATAAAATTTCGATTTCATTACATTTCCTAACAATTTTATTCTGCTGCTTCGGTCTTTTTAGCCGCTTTTTTCGCTGCAGGCGGATTCGTTGGCGTACTATTAACCTGAACGGCGCCTTTAAGCAAGTTCGTCAGCTCATCTTTATTGTTAGCAAAATAGAATGCGAGCTTTTCGCCCACACTTTCATCTATACCCAAATCAGCTTTTTGAATGAAGGGGATAAGGTTATCGGCGATATCGAGCATCTTATCGTAGGCATCAGCCTCCTTCTTAGATGTGAATGTCATCTTTTCAACCCCTTCTCTGACCACGACAAACTGTGTTATTACTGCCATGACTGCCCTCGCACTGTTTTTATATACAGTAACTAGAGTGACATAGATTGAACTTGTGATGCAAGTGTTCTGATTAATCTGATATTATTAGCGTACTTTCGTTGCCAAGATTATAAAGCGCTAGACGTGGCTTAACAGCTAACTAGCACGACACTTTGTACCGATCTCGCTGTTATTACTCCTATTAGGCTAATATATATTTTTATATGCATGAAAACGCAGCAGAAAATTCAGTAACCCTATGCCGCTCCTGCGATTTAGCAGTCCGCAAACGTGCCTTGCCTAGCGGCGTTAGAGCAATCTGTCCTCGTTGCAGCACTGCACTTTATGACACGCCATACTGCTCTGTGAATGGTATGTTAGCCCTATGTATTTCTGCATTAGTGTTTTATTTCCCAGCCAATTTTTTACCCGTACTCGAGATCCACTTTTTCGGCAGTATTCGTACTACCACGGTTTTCCAAGGGGCATTTGCAGTATTTGACCAAGGCTATTGGGTTGTAGGTGTCGCCGTACTTGCCGCCGCGGTGATAGGCCCTGGCTTATTACTGTTATCGATATTGACACAGATTTTAATTGTGAAATGGGGATTGAGTAGCCTTTTTTGGCGTAACTCATTGAAGCAGTTATTAAAATTTCATGGTATCTTATCGCAGCTCACTATGCTGGAAATTTATGTGATCAGCTTCTTAGTTTCATCATTTCAGCTATCTGATTTTTCGGACATTTATTTTGGTATGGGCACATTTTGCTTCACTATGCTGTTTCTCGTGACCTTGTTTCTACAAAGAGAATACGATTTAGAACATATGTGGACGTTATTGGAAGGTCATAGCTGATATGAAACAACAAGGTAAAGATATCGGCCTATGTCTCTGTAAAGTGTGTCGCCAACTCAACAGCAGTGAACTCACGCACTGTCAGCGCTGTGAAACTGAGTTGCACGTCAGAGACTATTCCAGCCTGCAAAAAAGTTGGGCTTTGTTGATTACCGCTGCCATCTTACTGGTGCCAGCCAACATTTACCCTATCACTATGCTGACCAATCAAGGGCAAGTGCGGCACGACACCATTTTTTCAGGCATTTTGCATTTAGTGCATTCAGATATGCTGCCTATTGCCATCATAGTGTTTACCGCCAGTATTTTAGTACCATGGATTAAAATCATCGGCTTATCCATTTATCTGTGTGCGATCAGCTTTGACATTCCGATTTCAAAAAAGAAATTGATGGTGGGTTTTCACATCATCGAATGGATTGGCCGCTGGTCAATGCTCGATTTATTTGTCATCTCAATCACAGTTGCATTAGTGAACATGGGACAATTACTCGACGCGAAACCCGCGCCTGCGGCTACCGCATTTGCCTTGGTTATTCTGTTAACTCAGTTAGCCGCAAAAGTTTTAGACACTCGTTTACTCTGGGATCGATTGGAACCTCAAGATGACACAAATTGAATCGCCGAAAGTTGTAAAGAAAAAACTCTTTTCGCCCATTTGGCTGCTTCCTATTGTCGCGTTGGCATTAGGTGCTTGGCTGGGCATTAAGAGCATTAAAGAATCGGGGGTTGAAATTCAAATTCACTTTCCGAGCGCCACAGGGATTGATGTGGGTAAAACCTTAGTCAAATACCAAGGTTTGACTGTCGGTAAAGTTAAAGACATTGGCATAGATGACGATCTCAAAGGCGTGAACGTCAAGGTCATGATGGACTACCGCGCGAAGCCTTTCTTGAATAAAGAAACCCTCTTCTGGCTTGTCACACCTAAAGCAAGTATTACAGGTGTTGAAGGCTTAGATGCGCTGTTTTCCGGTAACTACATTGCTATTCAACCCGGTAAAGGCAATGCATCAACCTTCTTCGAGGCAGAACGCCAACCGCCGCCGATGCAAATCGGCTCAGAAGGTGTGATGGTCGAATTGACCTCCGATAAACTCGGTTCGCTCGATGTTGGCTCGCCAATATTTTTCCGCCAAATCCCAGTGGGTAGCGTGGTCAGCTATCGTTTAGATGGCAATCAAAGAGTCATTATCAGCGCTTTCATTCAAGAGCAATACGCGCGATTAGTGAAGAAAAATTCTCACTTTTGGAATGTTTCTGGCGTCAAAATTGATGCTTCACTAACTGGAGTTAAAGTCAGTTCAGAGAGTTTGGCATCCATTCTGGCTGGCGGCGTGAGTTTCAGCTCTGACGATAAAGCAGACATAGCTAAAAACGGTGACGTTTTTTCGCTTTATGATTCAGAAACCACCGCCCTTGGCGGCATAGAAATAAGCTTGACCATGGCTGACGCTAACGGTGTCGACAAAGGCACTCGTATCGTTTATCGCGGCATCAATATTGGCAGTATTTTAAGTAAACAACTCACGTCCAATGGTGTTACAGCCGTGGCTAAATTTGAACCTCAATACGGTTCACTGTTAACTAACGACGGCGTGTTTTGGCTTGAAGGTGCTGATATTTCCCTCTCAGGCATTAAGAATCCAGAACGCTTACTGACAGGTAGCGTGATCAACTTCCTGCCAGGCATCAACACCAAAAGCGCGGTACCAAGCAGCTTTGCCTTACAAGCCAAAGCGCCTGATTTACTGCAATCGAAGAAGCGTTTCTTGACCTTAACCTCAGCCGAAAACATGGGCATTTCAGCGGGCGCTCAAGTTCGCTTCAAGCAAATCCCCATTGGTTCAGTGCTTGCAGTTAAGTTAACCAAAGATTTATCGGCGGTGGAATACCAACTCGAGCTACAACCTGAGTTTGCCAGTCTAATACGCAGCGACAGCTATTTTGTGCCTGAGTCAGCATTAACGGTAAACGCATCGTTAGACGGGGTATCAGTCAAAGCAAGGGATTTTACAACACTCACTCAAGGTGCAGTTAGCTTGATCCAAGGTCACAGCGACACACCTTTAGTTGCTAACAGCGCTCTGCCCCTCTTTAGCTCTGTGGATGCCGCGACAGCTTTTTATGATCGTCAGCAGCAAGTGCATTTAACGTTAATCAGTCAAGATGGCGCCGATGTCAGCCAAGGCTCACCGATTTACTATAAAAAAATGCAAATTGGCACAGTTGACTCAGTGAACTGGCAAAGCAAAACCGAAGACTTCGCTATCAAGCTCGCTATCGACAAACAGTTTCAACCCTTGCTGAAAAAGCCAAAAGTATTCTGGCGTAACAGCGCCGTGGATATCAGTGCCAGTCTTGCGGGCATTGATGTTGCGGTCGCGCCGCTTCAAGGAGCATTAAAGGGCAGCATCAGTCTGGGATTACTTGATAGTAATGACAAAGCCAGCAATGCAGCTAACTTAAAACTCTATGAGAGCAAGCAGTTGGCATTAACTCAGGCGCAGGCAATTCGCCTCACATTACCCGCCTCCAGCAAACTGACGGCCAAGGCCGCGATTCGCTATCAAGGTCATCAAGTGGGTGAAGTGTCGCAGGTGAAGCTCAATGCGGATCTCAATACACTCACAGCTAGCGCATATCTCTACGGGGAATATGCCGAACATTTCAGCCGCAGTGACTGTGAATATCATTTAGTGGATGCACAAATTTCTCTGGCGGGGATCAAAGCGCCAGAAACCTTGATCACAGGTCCTTACATAGGAGTCTTACCGGGTAAGAGTAGTCAAAAAGCGACCCAGTTTGTTGCCAACCTCGCTGCCAGCAGCTATGCCAATGTTGCCGAAGATGCGCTGAAATTCATTCTAGAAGATACTAGCCTAGGCTCAATGAAAGTCGGCACACCTATCTTCTTCCGAGGGATTAAAGTCGGTCAAATCGACGGTTATAGCCTATCGACACAGGGGAATAGTGTATTGATGCAGGCCCATATCGAGGCACAGTACAGTCACTTAGTGAATCAAAGCAGTCAGTTCTGGGATGCCTCAGGGATTAAAGTCGATGTCGGCCTCTTTTCAGGTGCCCAAATCGAAGCGGGCTCGCTGGAAACCTTACTCGCTGGCGGCATCAATGTGGCGACTAAGGACACGACTCAAGGGGATAATCGTTTAGCGACTGGCACAGTATTAAGATTGCAACACAAAGCCGAAAACGAATGGCAGCAATGGGCACCAGCCCAGTAATTATTTTCATCAAAATACTTACACCAACGCACTAATATTAAAGCTCTTACAAATAAATCAGGCGCATAATGCGCCTGATTTATTTTTAGCTTCTCGCAATGTTATTGAGACATTCTAGGTAGCTCAATACTCTAGCCCCCTTATCCATAGAACCAATAACAAACGGCAATCGCGGCACTGATCCCCGCAAAATCCGCGGTTAAACCGCAAGCCAAGGCGTGGCGTCCATGGCGAATACCCACAGAACCAAAATACACAGCGAGAACATAGAAAGTGGTTTCAGTGCTACCCTGAAAAATCGCCGCTAATCGACCCGCAAAGGAATCTACTCCGTGGTGATCCATTGTCTCAAGCATCATAGCTCTGGCGCCTGAGCCACTAAAAGGTTTCATCAGTGCGGTCGGCATTGCATCGACAAAACGCGTATCAAAACCCAATATCCGCACACCAGTGGCAATCAACTGCAACAGATAATCCAAGGCGCCGGATGCACGCAGTAAACCAATCGCTAATAACATAGCAAGCAAATAAGGGATCAACTGGATAGATTGAGCAAAACCCGCCTTTGCCCCTTCAATAAACTCATCATAAACCGCCACCTTGCGAATGCCCGCAACAATCACGAAGGTAAATACCAATAACAGCAAAATACCATTGCCCATTGCCGTCGACACTGTGCCAATGGCCTCAGCACTTAAGGTCATCAGATAAAAACCACTCGCCACTAACCCTGAGAGCATCAAGGCGCCATAACCGAGCACCACTGAGTTTAATAATGAAATCCGCTGCACTAACGCCACAACCAGCAAGCCCGCCAATGTCGATGCCGAAGTAGCCAGTAAAATCGGCAAGAAAATATCCGCAGGCGCAGCGGCACCTTGCTGGGCACGATAAAGGAATACCGTCACAGGCACTAAGGTCACAGAGGAAGTATTGAGTACTAAAAATAAGATTTGCGCATTAGTCGCCACGGTTTTTAGCGGATTTAAACTCTGTAAATCATGCATCGCCTTTAAACCAAGTGGTGTGGCAGCATTATCTAACCCAAAGATATTCGCTGTTAAATTCATCGTGATACTGCCAAAGGCCGGATGCCCCTTGGGCACTTCAGGCATCAAACGGCGCAGTAATGGCTCAAACACAAAGGCAATAGCGCCGACAACGCCAGCCTTTTCTCCAACCTGCATCAATCCCATCCACAGAGAAAGCACGCCAATCAGCCCAAGGGAAATTTCAGCAGCAAGCTTAGCACTCGCAAATAATGCGGCGACCGAAGCCGATAGGACTTCTATGTGCCCATTGAACAGTTGCACCGCTATTGCAAGCAATGCTGTGATAAAAAAAGCCAACCACACGCGATTCAGCACGCTAATCCCCTTATTTTTATTTGTTTTTATTCTATTAGCTCATGGCTACTGAGTGCTAGCTTTATGGCGACTCATTCCAATATCGCTGAAATCGTCAAAGTATAAACATTAAATCACAATAGCAGCCTTGGCTGCTCGGGAGAAAATCTCAGACCCAATAAGGGATTATGATATACTCGCGCCAGTTGATACACAGTCTATTTTCCTATGGTTCAATGAAATCAATGGTCCAATTAAATCAAAATTTTATCGATACAATCACCCAAGAACTCCCCGCCCATTTATCCATGGACGAGTTTATTGCCGCCTGCGACAGGCCGCTTAGACGTTCAATTCGGGTCAATACCTTAAAAATCAGCAGCGACGACTTTAAGACCTTGATGCAACCTAAGGGCTGGACGTTCGATCCTATTCCTTGGTGTGAAGACGGATTTTGGATCAGTTACGATGAAGAAGAACAACTCGGCAATGCCTTAGAGCATATTCAGGGCTTATTCTACATTCAAGAAGCCAGCTCTATGTTGCCGCCGACCGCACTTTTTACACCGAATGCACATTGGCAGTGCGTTCTCGATCTTGCCTCCGCACCCGGTTCAAAAACCACGCAAATGGCCGCATTAATGCAAAACCAAGGCTTATTAGTGGCAAATGAATATTCGGCAAGCCGCGTAAAAGTATTGCACGCCAATGTGCTGCGCATGGGCGCGAGCCACTGCGCCCTCACCCATTTCGATGGCCGTGTATTTGGCGAATACCTGTACGAAAGTTTTGATGCCGTGCTTATCGATGCGCCCTGTGGCGGTGAAGGCACAGTGCGTAAAGACGCCGATGCGCTAAAACACTGGAGCCTAGACGATGTGCTGGCGATTAGCGAAACCCAAAAAGCCTTAATCGAATCGGCGTTTCTCGCCCTGAAACCCGGCGGCAGTTTGGTCTACTCAACCTGCACCTTAAACCGCCTCGAAAACCAAGGCGTGTGCGAGTATTTAAAGCAAGTCTACGGCGATGCGGTGCAATTTGAATCCTTAAGCGATTTATTTGATGGCGCAGATCGAGCTACAACGCCCGAAGGCTTCTTACATGTCTGGCCACAGATTTACGACAGTGAAGGTTTCTTTGTCGCTAAATTGACAAAAACCGCCTCAGTGCCGCGTTTACAGCCTGAGCCTAAACTGCAGAAAAACTTCCCCTTCACGCCCGCATCAGCGAAACAAGCCCAAGGGATCAAAGACTATTTTCAGCAGGATTTAGGCATCAGCTTACCGGACGAACTCATCATGGTTCGCGATGATGAATTCTGGCTATTCCCGCATGAATTCAACGCTTTTATCGGCCGTATGCGCTTTCAGCGTATTGGCATTAAACTCGCCGATAACAGTAAACACGGCTTTAAAGTCCGCCATGAAGCGATTATTGCATTAGCAGGAAAACAGCTCAGCCCAACCGCAAAAACGGTCGATGTGAGCGATGTTGAAGCGAAAGAGTATTTGATGGGGCGAGATATTGCCCTAAACACCGCAGTGAAAGCTCAAGGTGAAGTGATCGTCTGTTATGGCGGTGCACCATTAGGGATGGCGAAACATTTAGGCAATAAGTTAAAAAACAACCTACCCAGAGACTTAGTGAAAGATAAAGTGTTACTGCTACCAGAACAGACGAAATCGTTATAATTTCGCTGTTTTTTAGCGATAAATAACCTAAAAAAGGGGGAAAGTGAGCGCGACTATAAGACAAAAGCTCGACTACACTGAGTCTATTGTAAAGCGCACTGCATGGCGCTTTCACCTGTAGCGCACGGCTCTTCAATGAGCCATTCCCCTAGGCCCAAACAGCTTTAATCGTTTTGGGCCTTTTTTTATGCCTGTACGCTAACAATCACGCAATCGCATAAAGTGATTCAAAGCACTTGCTGCTAACGGCCAACTAAACGCGCTGCATCTTTGAATAAATTAAAGAAGTTATTGCTGGTGTATTCAGCAAGATCTTCGTAACGCTCACCTCTAAGCTCTGCCACAAACTCAGCCACATCGCGCACATAGGCAGGCTGATTCTCTTGTCCACGGTGTGGGATCGGCGCCAAATAAGGCGAATCAGTTTCAACTAGCAGACGATCCTGAGGCACTTTGCGAATAACGGTTCGCAGATCACCCGCATTTTTAAAAGTGACTATGCCTGAAACCGAAATATAAAAGCCGAGATCAATCGCCGCTTTCGCCATCTCCCAGTTCTCGGTAAAGCAATGCAGCACGCCGCCAACGTTATCCGCGTTGCCCTGCTTAAGCATATTGATCGTATCTTCACGTGCATCACGGGTATGGACAATTAAAGGTTTATTCACTTCGACCGCAAGGGCAATCTGCTGCTCAAAACATTGCTGTTGCAACAGCTTAGTGTCGTCTGCATAAAAATAATCTAACCCCGTTTCACCAATCGCGACCACTTTAGGATCGGTGGCAAAGCGGCGGATTTGCTCAACATCGAGGCCTTCTTTAACGTCTAATGGATGCACGCCCGATGATAAAAATACCTGATCGAAGGCTGCAACTTTATCTCGCATCGATTCAAATCCCTGCTGGCGCACGTTGACGCATAGCATATAGTCCACGCCACGGGCTTTCGCGCTGGCCAGAATATGTTCTAGAGTTTGTTGATCAGGCGCCGCTTTAAGGCGATCGAGATGGCAGTGTGAATCAATAAGCACAGGGATTTCCAAGCTGAATAACAAAAGGACGACAAGGATACCCAGCCAAGGGATCGAGGTCAAATTCAACAGAAGTAAATAGTCAGTTTAGGCAGTGATCAGACGTTTAAACCAGAGCAATAATGCAGGCTAACCTACATAGTACAGGTTAAATCGCCAGAGGCGAGTTCGCGGGACAGTAACTTTTCGATATGGTGTTTATGGCTATCTGGCTCAGAAATAATTTTAATGCCAATCCCCACAGGGCGGCCCCCCGACGCTCCTAAGGGATTAATCCACACCACAACACCACGAAATTCATTAGTGAGGGTTGCGCCGGGTAAACGATACGCAATCGTCAGCGGTTGGCCAAGATAATGACTTTCACTGGTCGCAATAAATAATCCTGCCGGCTTAATAAAAGGCATATAGGCACGATATAACTGATGTAAGGTATCAAAATTAACGACGAGATCTACCATGGCATATTACTTATTTGTTATCTCTCTATATTCTAAGACATAACTTTGACACAGGGCCAGATAATTGACGCTCGGCATTGTGCTTAAGCTATGACACATTCCCATGATCTTAGCCGCCAAATTCCCGAGCTGCGCATGAACAAACGCATCTTGATGGCTATTTTTCAGTAAAACCTGTCGTATAAGTAGGTACAAAACCTTAAGAACATCAATTATTTGTTGTTCACTTATTATTAACAAACTAGCACACAGATGACCAGACGACAAACTTTGTGCCCAATCTTTGCGAAATTGTAGCAAGGATTGATACCGACTCTGTTGGCTCCCCTCAGACTGCAAGCTCTCAGCCAACTTTAATGGCCCACCCACCACACTCAAACACCAAGTTACATCCTCTTGAATACCGCATCGCTGGGCAAGCCAGTTTTTGATGACCTCTCGACTCGGAACGACAAAAGGAATGCGTTGACAACGACTGCTAACCGTCGCCATCAAACGTGCAGGCGTATCCGACTGCAAAATCAGTAAGGTGTCTTTACCAGGCTCCTCAAGGGTTTTAAGGAGTGCGTTCGCGGCAGCGGAGTTAAGACGCTCGCTGTGGTGGATAATCGCTACACGCCTGCCACTTTGCTGTGCAGTGGCCGTCAGACGCGTACACAGCTCACGAATTTGATCGACTTTAATTTGATTGCCATCGGCGGCGATATGATAAAAATCAGGATGATTGCCCGCATCATAGAGCTGACAAGACTTACAAAAACCGCACGCTCCCACAGGCGTTGGCTGCACACACATAGCCGCGCGCGCCATAAACACACTCAGCAACTCACCGCCATAGGCTGAATCAATGCCCACGAGTTGTGCGTGAGGTATTTTTTGACGCGCTAATTGAGCTAAAAATGCCTGTCTTGGCCCTTCGAGCCAAGGTAATTGCTCAGCCGTAAATCCGGACTCGGCTACCATACCATCGCCTGAAGCACGGCTAAGATATCTTTGTGCACTTCGGCCATAGTTTGGCTCGCGTCTATAACCACAATACTGTCGTCTTCGCTGGCAAGTTTGAGATATGTAGCGCGTGCTCGCTCAAAGAAATCAATCGCTTGTTGCTCAATTCTATCAAGCTCACCACGTTTAGCTGCACGGGTAAGCCCAAGCTTAGGATCTAAATCTAAGTACAAAGTAAGATCGGGTTTAAATCCCTTTAGTGTTGCAGTGCTCACCGCTTCCACTAACGGCATTAACCCTCTGCCACCACCTTGATAAGCTAATGACGATAGATTGTGTCTATCACCCAATACCCATTGCCCTTGCGCAAGCGCGGGCTTTATGACATTGGCAACTAACTGAGCTCTGGCAGCATAAATGAGTAAACACTCGGCCTCATCACACAGGGGATCGTTCGCATCGGCAATCTTAACTAAATCACGGATACGTTCAGCCAATGGTGTACCGCCCGGTTCGCGGGTGCAAATCGGCGCTTTACCCGTATGTTTTTCAATAAAGTCGCGAATAAGGTTAATCGCACTCGACTTACCTGCGCCTTCTAAACCTTCAATAACGATAAATTTTGCAAAAACTGACATTGGATTTTCTTTCTCTGCATTTTTACTTTGGTGATTTTTCTGGCGTCGCTGGTTTTATCTTACGCTGATAGACGTCTACGGCGTGATTGTGTTCTTCAAGCGTGGTTGAAAACACATGGGTGCCATCGTTGCGCGATACAAAATAAAGGTAACTCACACTGGCGGGCTTAGACACGGCCATCAATGAGGCTTTACTCGGTGCAGCTATCGGCGTTGGCGGCAATCCAAAGATGCGATAAGTATTAAAAGGCGTCTCTTCGACTAAATCTTTGCGGGTGATATTACCCTTATAGCGATCACCCATGCCGTAAATAACGGTCGGATCGGTTTGCAGACGCATACCTAGGTTAAGACGATTAACAAATACACCGGCGATTTGCTCACGCTCATGGGCTTGGCCGGTTTCCTTCTCAACTATCGATGCCAAAATCAGCATTTCATAGGGCGATTTTAACGGCAAATTTGGCGCCCGTTCTGCCCACGCTTTGGCAAGCTCCTGCTCCATCATTTTATAGCTTTGAGTCAGCATGACTTTAGCATCCGCCTCGGCGGTATAATGATAAGTGTCGGGGAAGAATTTTCCTTCAGGCAAACCAGAATCATCGCCTTGTGCCATCAATACCGCTGCAAATGCTTCTGGTGACATTTGTAAATGCGGAGCACTGGTAAGCTGTTGTTCCCATTCCACAATAGTTTTACCTTCAACTAAGGTCAAACTGAAGGTTTTTACTTTGCCGGCAATCAAATCATTGAGTAAATCAGTAATCGTTTGTGAAGGTGATATTTCATAAAGTCCCGTGCGAATTTTGGCAAGCTCAGGACGAAACTTAAGTAGCCACTTGAGTTTCCACGTATCTTGAATAACGCCGTCATCGGCAAGTTGCTGCGCCAGTTGATTTACACTGGTGCCGCGTTCAACCTTCAACTCTTTAGGCTCGCTAAGACTCAGCGGCGTTTGACTGTATTCGACAACCGTTTGATAGCCCCAAAAGGCTCCCAAACAGACTAAGGTTAGCAAGGTCAACAGGGTTGAACTGGCGATAATAATGATTTTTTTCATAGAGTGAGTGAAAGTGTCTGTCTAAGTTGCGCGGTAATCGGAGCACGGGTGAACTTGAGCGAGTCTATCGCCAGTACATCCACAATCCCTAAAACGCTGTTAGTGATAAACGCTGAGTCAAATTCGATTAAACGCTCGGCGCCAACGGGCAAACATTCGATATTCATGTTCTGTTCAAGCAAGGCCAACATTATCTGTTCGCGCATCACACCCGCCACGCCACACAGGGCTAATGAAGGCGTGATAATGCGATTATCTTTGATAAAAAACACATTCGCCATCGAAGATTCAATCACATTCTCCTCGATATCTTTGACTAACCAGTCATCAAATCCCTGCGGTAAAGAGTGTGATTTAATCAAAACTTGTTCGAGTCGATTTAAATGCTTCATCCCTGCCAACATAGGCTGCAAACCCAATCGTACCGACGAAGTTTTAAGGCTAATACCCTGTTGCTGCCACTGAGCATAATGGCCGGGGATAGTATGAACTGAGACGATTTCGGTAGGATTAACCGTTTCTGGCGGTGTATAGCCACGGCCACCAGCACCACGGGAAACGATTAACTTAATGCAATGATGAGGATATTCAATGGCTAAGGTATTCAGTTGCTGTTGCAATGCTTCACTCATTTGCCATTGAAATCCAAGCCTTGCGGCGCCTGCGGTTAAACGGGCTTGGTGGGCTTCAAAAAACATAATCCCCTCAGCGTCCGTTCGCATCGTTGCAAACAGACCATCACCGTAGGCAAGCCCTCGATCGGAAGGGTCGACACTTGCCTGCGATGCGCCATTCACCCAGAACACGCGTGTTAGTCCTGACTGATACGGCTAGCCACCGCTTCTTGCTGATCTTTGTACTTGGCACTCTTACGGGTGTTATAAGGACGTGCAACCGCATGATTTAAGCGTTCAAAGTTAAGCGCACCTATAGTCATGCGTGGACGCAAAGCTAAAGGCAACTTGCCGCTGTTATAAAACTCGAGCACAATTTTACCTTGCCAACCCGGATCGATACGGTGCGCCGTTACGTGTACCATCAGGCCTAAACGCGCTAGAGACGAACGGCCATCAAGCCAACCGACGATATCAGCAGGTAAAGTTACGCTCTCGTAAGTCACAGCCAAAGCCAATTCGCCAGGATGCAAGAAAAATGCTTCCCCATCGGGGATTTCGATAATCTCACTCATCACCCGATCGAGCGCCGCTTGCATCTCAGCACTTGGACCACTCAAGTCGATAAAAGGCGCGGTATGATCTTTAAAGACGCGAAACTGTCCACCTAAGCGCACATCAACACTGACGCCTGAAATAGCTTCTATGCCTGGGCGAGGTTCTATTACGATAGTGCCGTTATCAAGGGCCTGTTCAATTTCGATATCGGTTAAGCGCATCTTGCCTATTACTCCTTGAGTTTTATGTCGTTATTTTGCCAGTAAATGTTGGATACGAGTCTTTAAAATATCGGTCGCAATACGATTTTTGCCGCCACGGGGAACGATAATATCGGCGTATTGTTTCGAGGGTTCGATAAACTGTAAGAACATAGGACGCACGGTTTTCTTGTACTGTGAAATCACAGACTCCATAGTACGGCCCCGCTCGGCCACATCACGAGTTAAGCGACGTAGGAAACAAATGTCCAGCGGCGTGTCCATAAACACACTCGCGTCCATCAGGGCACGTAACTTAGGATCGGTCAGCAATAAGATACCTTCTAAAATGATCACCTTTTTCGGTGTCATCTTTAAAGTTTCTGCAGTGCGTGTATGTTCTGTATAGCTATAACAAGGGATATCAACAGCTTCGCCAGACTTGAGCAACTGTAAATGCGTGCACAACAATTGATGGTCCAGCGCTTTTGGATGATCGTAATTCGTTAATACCCGTTCATCCATGGATAAATGACTCTGATCGCGATAGTACGCGTCTTCATTAATTACCCCAATTTGATCTGTGCCTAAATCGCGGCGCAATTCGTCAAAAATCGTTTTGGCAATTAAACTTTTGCCCGATGCTGACGCGCCAGCAATTGCAATAATGACACACTGCTGAGAATTCATACCCTTAAACCTTACTCGTCATCTGAAACACTAATAGAAACTGTTTTCTGGCTTTGCTTTAAAGCCAATTCTGCGCCCACTTTACGGGCAATTTCCCGATAAAGAGCAGCGACTTCACTGTCAGGATCGGCAACGACGGTCGGCGCACCATTATCCATGGCTTCACGGATATTGATGTGCAGCGGCAAAGCGCCTAACAGTGGAACTTGATAGCGTTCAGCAATTTTACTGCCGCCGTGTGTTCCAAATGGATGTTCTTTATGACCACACTCAGGACATAAATGGAAACTCATGTTCTCGACAATACCCAGCACAGGAATGTTCACTTTCTGGAACATATTGATGCCCTTCTTGGCATCGGCCAGCGCGATATCCTGCGGTGTAGTCACGATAACAGCGCCGCTCACAGGAACTTTTTGCGATAACGTGAGCTGAATATCCCCTGTGCCAGGTGGCATATCAACGACTAAATAATCCAGTTCTGGCCATTGGGTTTCATTCAGTAACTGGGCCAACGCGCCCGCGGCCATTGGGCCACGCCACACGGCAGCTTCATCACCACTGAGCATAAAACCAATCGACTGCGCGGCAATGCCATGGGCACTGGCGGCTGTCATATGTTTACCATCTGGGGAAAGCGGTCTGAAATTAGGAATACCTAACATCATAGGCACTGACGGGCCGTAAATATCCGCATCGAGAATACCCACCTGCGCACCTTCGGCCGCTAATGCCAAAGCTAAGTTCACCGCTGTGGTTGACTTACCCACGCCGCCCTTACCTGAGGCTACGGCAATCACTTGCTTCACATTGACAATCGGCGCAATAGAAGATAACGCTGAGTAGGCTTTAGGTTGAAAATCGATTTCACACTCGACTTCATCAATAGCATCGAGCACCGCTAACTTATTCGTCAGCGCCATAACAGTGTCGCGATACTGAGTCATACAAGGGTATGGATAGACTAAGCCAAGCTGCAAACGCTTACCTTCCAATGCCAGCTTATTTACGCATCCTGCGCTCACTAACCCTTTCGCGAGATACGGGTCAACAAATGAATCGAGAATAGCCAGAACTGGCCCGAGAAGATCGTCATTCAGACGATAATCAGTTTGAGTTGAAGACAAAAGAATTACCCCCACCAATAAATTTGCCCAAGTGTACCAGATAATGCAGAAAACATTAGCGCAGATTTAGCTCAATTGGCTCAGGTTTTGATGAAAATCATCCTGTAATCGGTTAGTATCTCTACCAATATTTTTGGCCCACCACGATATTTGAGACAAGATGGCAACTTCACAACGTAAAATTCTCGTGACCAGCGCACTTCCCTATGCAAACGGACCGATACATTTAGGTCACATGCTGGAATACATACAGACAGATATCTGGTCGCGTTATCAAAAGCTTCGTGGACATGAGTGCCACTATATTTGTGCCGATGACGCCCATGGCACGCCAATCATGCTTAAAGCACAGCAATTAGGCATAGCGCCAGAAGACATGATTGCCCAAGTGAACAAAGAACATCAGCATGATTTTGCCGATTTCAATATCGCCTTCGATAACTATCACAGCACCCACAGCGATGAAAACCGCGTACTGGCGAGTGATATTTATCTCAAGCTACGTGCGAATGGCTATATCAAGAGCAAGAGTATTTCTCAGCTGTTCGATCCTGAGAAATCCATGTTCCTGCCAGACCGATTCGTAAAAGGCACTTGTCCTAAGTGTAAGTCACCGGACCAATACGGCGATAACTGTGATGCCTGCGGCGCGACTTACAGCCCAACTGAGCTCATCAATCCAAAATCAGCGGTATCGGGTGCGACACCAGTGATGAAAGACACTGAGCACTTTTTCTTCGACCTGCCTGCCTTCGAAGGCATGCTAAAAGAGTGGACTCGCTCTGGCGCACTGCAAGTCGAGATAGCCAATAAACTCGACGAGTGGTTCGAGCAAGGTCTGCAGCAATGGGATATCACCCGTGATGCACCGTATTTTGGTTTCGAAATTCCCGATGCGCCAGGTAAGTATTTCTACGTTTGGCTCGATGCGCCTATCGGTTATATGGGTTCGTTCAAAAACCTCTGTGACAAACGCCCTGAGCTGAGCTTTGAGGAATTCTGGGGCAAAGATTCAACCGCCGAGGTGTATCACTTCATCGGTAAAGACATAGTCTACTTCCACAGTCTGTTTTGGCCAGCCATGTTACACGGCTCAGGTTATCGTCAGCCAAACAGCGTCTATGCCCACGGCTATGTGACGGTCAACGGCGCTAAAATGTCAAAATCCAAAGGCACTTTCATCAAGGCGCGAACTTATTTAGATCATTTAGATCCTGAATATTTACGTTACTACTACGCCGCCAAACTCAGCAGCCGTATCGACGATTTAGATTTAAATCTCGAAGATTTCGCCCAGCGCGTGAATTCAGACTTAGTCGGTAAGCTAGTGAACTTAGCCTCGCGCACCGCAGGTTTTATCACTAAACGTTTCGATGGCAAGCTAGCGAAAATTAACGACACCACCCTGACTGAGGCGTTTCTAGCCAAGCAAGAGGTGATTGCCGAATTTTACGAAGGCCGCGAATACGGCAAAGCAATGCGCGAAATCATGGCACTGGCGGATATTGCTAACGGTTTTGTAGCCGATGCTGCGCCTTGGCAAATGGTAAAACACGATGATCAACAGGAAGCGGCCCATCAAGTGTGTTCAAATGCCTTGAACCTGTTCCGTATTCTCGTGACGTATCTCAAACCTGTATTGCCACGTTTAGCCCAAGATGTGGAAGCCTTTTTCCAACTACCGCTCACTTGGAATGCATTGAACCAAGATTTAGCGGGTCATGAAATCGCGCCATTCAAAGCCATGATGCAACGTGTTGAGCTGGATAAAGTCAATGCTATGGTTGCCGACTCTAAGGATAACCTGCAAGTCACGGCCGATGCACCAAAGACGGCTGCGCCTGAAAAAACGGTTGAATCATCTAATGTCAGCAGTGAGCCTCTGGTTAACGATCCTATCAGTGAAACCATCAACTTTGATGATTTTGCGAAAATCGACCTGCGTATCGCTCGTATCGTGAAAGCCGAGCATGTTGCTGACGCAGACAAGTTACTGAAGTTGCAGCTCGACATCGGTGGCGAAACACGCCAAGTGTTTGCTGGGATCAAATCGGCCTATTCGCCAGAAGACCTTGAAGGCAAACTAACTGTGATGGTGGCTAACTTAGCACCACGTAAGATGCGTTTTGGCATGTCAGAAGGCATGGTTTTGGCCACTGGCCCTGGTGGCAGCGATCTGTGGATTTTAGAACCCCATGAAGGCGCACAGCCTGGCATGCGGGTTAAGTAATCTGCGCTAGATAACGCTCGAAAAATCAATAAGGCCGCATTTTATGTGGCCTTATTTGTTGGTATCGATTGTTTGAGCCGATTCGTGGTCGCAAGTGTCACGCAATCTTTTAAAAGACTGAGTTTAAGTCATTTAATTTTAACTGAGTGGTTTAAGAGACCGAGTTAAAACTCGTATTTCTATCGACAAGATATTCACGGCAATGTGACATTCATATCAGTGACAAGTCTAAAATCGACGCAGTGCTAAATGAATAACTCGAGGAGTAGTTATGGGAAATATCGTTGAGCAGTTGCTGTTTTCTGCCTCGATTACGGGTCCAATCTGTTTGATGTTAGCGCTCGGTGTGATCCTAAAACGCACCCAAATCATCAATGAAAACTTTATTGATGTCGCCTCAAAATTAGTCTTTAACGTGACGCTGCCAGCCTTGCTGTTCCTTAGCATCATTAGCTCAAATCACGATCTCGCCTCCAGTGCGCCCTTGATTGGCTATGGTTTAGCAGCCAATTTCCTGTTTTTCATACTCTCCACCTATGCAACTAGGCGGCTATTTCCCAAGCACAAAGACCAAGGCGTGATCATTCAAGGGGGGTTTAGGGCCAATACCGCTATTATCGGCTTAGCTTATGTTTCCAACGCCTATGGGAGTTCTGGTGTTGCCTTAGCCGCAGTCTATGTTGCCTCGATGACGCTGCTGTATAACATTCAAGCGGTTATTTGCCTAAGCCCTAAAGGTGAAGAATCCAGCCAACGTGCATTTGGCGTGATCATCAAGACCATCACCAAAAACCCGTTGATCATTGCCATTATGGCAGGAATGTTGTTCTATTTGCTTGCTATTCCAGTACCGAAAATGGTGCTCGATGCGGGACAATACTTCGCCAATATGACCCTGCCATTAGCGCTACTGTGCACTGGCGGTTCGCTCGATGTTGGTTCACTCAAACATGAAAAGCATACAACTTGGTTCTCGACCGCATTGAAACTGATCTTTGCCCCGCTTTTTATCACTGTGGGGGCCTTGCTGTTGGGTTATCGAGGAATTGAGTTAGCAATGGTCTTTTTAATGAGTTCTGCGCCCACCGCAGCCGCAAGCTATGTGATGGCGCGCGCCATGGGTGGCAATGCGCCCCTTGCGGCCAATATTATTGCGCTAACCACGGTCTGCTCGCTGATCACGTGCACCTTAGGCATCTTTGTATTGTCCACTTTGGAGCTAATCTAGCAGCTAAAGGCTAAGAGCTGATTGCACAATCAGTTAGAGGAACGGATTTGAGTGACTATAAGTAACAATAAAATCACAATAAAAAAGGCGAGCCATGCTCGCCTTTCGTTTAGGAATAAAACAGTTAGATTGTCATCATAAGCCGCTTTATGAATGGATTAGACCGGATTGGTGATATCCACAAAATGGTGCACGAGATCAAACTCGCGGGCGAGGTGACGGCCTAAGGCTTGAATGCCAAAACGTTCTGTCGCATGGTGTCCCGCCGCAAAATAATGTATGCCCTGCTCTACCGCACTGTGGAAGGTTCGCTCGGACACTTCGCCACTGATAAACGCATCCACACCTAAACTCGCCGCAACATCAATATAGTCCTGTGCACCACCAGTACACCAAGCTACATGTTGGATCTTAGCATCGCGATCACCAATGTGCAGTGGGGCTCTGCCTAACGCATTCTCAAGGGTGTGAGAAAATTCGCTAGCACTGACTGCAAGATCAAGTTTTCCACGCCACAGTAGCCCCTGAGCCACCTCTTCGATGGCTTCTGCGTCGACGATCCCAAGCTGTCTCCCCAAAGTCGCGTTATTACCGAGCATTGGGTGGGCATCTAAGGGTAAATGATACCCAAACAAGCTAATATCATGCTTGAGCAGCGCCTTAATTCGGCGTTGTTTCATGCCTGTGATCACTTCAGGTTCATTCTTCCAAAAAAAGCCGTGATGAACCAATATCGCATCGGCGTTTAATCGAATCGCTTCATCGATCAAGGCCTGACACGCTGTCACGCCCGTGACTAAGGTGCGGATCTCATCCTTGCCTTCTACCTGCAGCCCATTGGGTGCGTAATCCTTAAAGGCCGACACATGTAAAAAATCGGCTAAATATTGGCTTAGTTCTGTCCGTGTCATTGCATTACCGTCCGTTACTCAAGATGACCATTTACTGAAGATGAGAATTTATCCAATATGAGACCATCGCTTACATCGCGATATCAACACGCACGCCACCTTGCAGGTATACCACTCGAACTCTGTCACCCGCGTTAAACGTCATGCCAGCATCGTAATCTTGGATCACCATGACCTGAGTACCATCTTCTTGATTGATCATCAGTTCCACTAGCTTAAACGATTGCACGCTAGTACCACTGCCATAACGGTTACCAATACCCCCACCAATCAAGGCACCTAAAATCGTCGCCACATCTCGACCCGAACCGCCACCAAACTGATTACCAATCACCCCACCCGCTAAGGCGCCGCCGAAGGTTTTCCAACCTTGATTACGGTCTTCAATTAACTGGGTTTCGGTGATATTACGTACCGAAGTGATATCGCCATAGAGTACTTTCTCAACTGGCACGGCTTGATTGCGATCATAGCCAGCATTAGCGGGACTGATGATAAAAGCAAAAATAAACATAAAGCTTGCTAGAGTAGGTTTCCACATATCTGAATTTCCGCTAACTTAATAATAAGGTCTATAACTAAATCATACTCAATTGTGAAGTCACTGTCTTTCCTGAATCACGAATTTGACGCTTTTCCTTCGCCCGAGCTCGCCTTAACCGATCCTAATGGTTTATTGGCTATCGGCGGCGACTTACGTCCTGAACGTTTACTCTCTGCTTACTACAACGGTATTTTTCCTTGGTTTAATTCTGACGATCCCATCCTGTGGTGGTCGCCGGATCCCCGCGCCGTGTTTATTCCAGATGAAATTCACATCAGCACCAGCCTGCGTAAGTACTTAAAAAAGCAACCTTGGCGGATCACTATCAATCACGCTTTCACCGATGTGATGGCAGGATGCGCGCAGCCAAGAGAAAAACAGAGCGGCACTTGGATCACCCAAGAAATTCAAATGGCCTATCGCGAATTGCATCACACAGGTCATGCTCACTCCATTGAAGTGTGGGAAGGTGAACGTTTAATCGGTGGGCTTTACGGCTTAGCGATCGGCCAAGTATTTTGCGGCGAATCCATGTTTCACCGTAAAACCAATGCGTCCAAGGCCGCCGTTGCCGCACTGCAACAACATTTACTCAAGATGGGATTCAAACTCATCGACGCACAAGTGATGAATCCCCACCTAGAAAGTTTGGGAGCTAAAGCTATTAAACGCATTGATTTTATAACGTTACTGAGCAAACTGAGAAACAATCCCGTGGACCCAAATACTTGGGCCACTAAAGAGGTCATCCTTGAACTCGAGTAAAGCATCGATCGCTATCGGTATCAGTCAAATATTTCCCTGCAGCTACCTTGATGGCCAGCAGGAGCAGCTACTCGTCATCCAAGAAGATACGCTCGATCCCATTTTATTTGAGCGTTTGCTCGCGGTAGGTTTTCGTCGCAGTGGTAGCTCTATCTACAAACCACGCTGCCCTAGATGCAGTGCATGCCAACCAATCCGTGTGCCAACGCATGAATTTGTCCCATCGAAACGCCAAAAACGCACTTTAGCAAAAAACCAAGATCTGACTTGGCGAATTACATCGGAGCAAACCGCCGAGCAATATACGCTATATGAACATTACATTCGTGGGCGACATTTTGACGGCCCCATGTTTCCCCCGAGTGAAGATCAATATAATCACTTTCTTTTTTGCCATTGGTTACCGCCAACGTTTATCGAAGTCTATGATGGAAATAAATTATTGGCAGTTGCGGTCACTGATAGCTTGCCCAATAGTCTTTCGGCAATTTACAGCTATTTTGACCCCGACGAAGAACATCGCTCCCTCGGCGCACTGTTAATTTTAATTCAGTGTCGACTGGCGAAACTCATGAATAAAGAATTTGTTTATCTCGGATATCAAATAGATGAAAACCGTAAGATGTCTTACAAGCGTTTGTATCGCCCTTATCAAATTCTCACACCGACGGGCTGGGAGTATTCCCAAGTTTGCTAAGTACTTCCCCTTTACAGCGGGGGGAATTTGGGGCATGATACGCCCGTTTTTTATATTCGAAGGCTAATGGGATAATTAATTAATGGCGAAAGAAGACAACATTGAAATGCAAGGCACTATCCTTGAAACCTTGCCAAACACAATGTTTCGTGTAGAGCTTGAAAATGGTCATGTGGTGATAGCCCACATTTCAGGCAAAATGCGTAAAAACTACATCCGGATCCTCACTGGCGATAAAGTTACCGTCCAGCTGACTCCTTATGATCTGACCAAAGGTCGCATTGTCTTCCGCGCACGCTGATATAGCCTCTTAGATTTAAAAACCCGGCAAGGCCGGGTTTTTTTGTTTGCGAAAGATGAAAAAAATGGCTGCAATTGCAGCCATTTTTATGTCTAAAACTAATGGATAATCAAGCATTAAGCTTTTGTTGTCGCTTTTTCGTGACGTTCGGTACGAATGACAATCTCACCCTCCTTCACATCCACATACGCAACACCGCCTGACTCTAAGACACCAAATAAGATCTCGTCTGCCAATGGACGTTTGATCAATTCGGTCACGACCCGAGCCATTGGACGTGCGCCCATGTTCTTATCGTAGCCTTTCTCGGCCAACAAGGTTCTGGCTTCGTCGCTGACTTCCAAAGTAACGTGTTTTGCATCCAACTGTGCCTGCAATTCCACCAAGAATTTATCGACCACTTTGGCGATAATCGTCATATCCAAATGATTGAACCAAATGATGGAATCGAGACGATTTCGAAATTCTGGCGAAAATACTCGATTAATTTCAGATAATGCATCTTGGGTGTGATCTTGCTGGGTAAAGCCAATCGACTTACGAATAGTCTCCTGTACACCCGCGTTAGTGGTCATCACCAAAGTCACGTGTCTGAAGTCAGCCTTACGACCATTATTATCGGTCAAAGTACCGTGATCCATCACCTGCAACAGCAGGTTATAGACATCACGGTGGGCCTTCTCAATTTCATCCAATAGCACGACACAGTGCGGATTTTTAATCACAGCATCCGTGAGCAAGCCACCTTGGTCATAACCCACATAACCAGGAGGTGCACCAATCAGGCGTGACACTGTATGGCTTTCCATGTACTCAGACATGTCAAAGCGCACCAGTTTCATCCCCAAGCAGTTGGCCAGTTGGTTAGTGACTTCGGTTTTACCCACACCGGTGGGACCGGCGAATAAGAAGCTCCCCACAGGTTTTCGGTCAGCACCTAAGCCACTGCGCGATAAGCGAATGGCCGAACTCAGACTCTCAATGGCCTTATCTTGGCCAAAGACCACCATCTTAAGGTTACGCTCAAGATTACGCAGTAAGTCCTTATCAGTGGCGGATACCGACTTCTCAGGGATACGTGCCATTTTCGCCACAATCGACTCAATCTCGGCCTGGCCTATGGTCTTTTTACGTTTACTCATAGGCAGCATCACCATACGCGCACCCGCTTCATCAATCACATCGATGGCTTTATCGGGTAAATGCCTGTCGTTGATGTGCTTGGCCGACAATACTGCAGCGCTGCTGATCGCGGCCTGAGTATAACGAACCCCATGATATTCTTCGTATTTAGACTTAAGCCCCATCAAAATCTTAGTGGTTTCTTCCACTGAAGGCTCATTGATATCCACCTTTTGGAAACGACGTGCAAGTGCGCGATCTTTCTCAAAAATACTTTGATATTCTTGGAAAGTAGTCGAGCCCATGCAACGCAAATTGCCGCTAGATAGCAAAGGTTTCAGCAGATTAGAGGCATCCATTACGCCGCCAGAGGCCGCGCCCGCACCGATAATGGTGTGGATCTCATCGATGAATAGGATGGCATGCTTATCCGCCGCCAGTTCTTTTAACAGGTTCTTAAAGCGTTTTTCAAAGTCACCGCGATACTTAGTTCCCGCCAGCAGTGAACCTAAATCTAAGGAATACACTGTCGCTTCAAGCATTACATCGGGTACTTGTTTATTGACAATGCGATACGCTAACCCTTCAGCAATCGCTGTTTTACCTACACCCGCCTCACCCACTAACAGTGGATTATTTTTACGGCGACGGCACAGGGTTTGAATCGCGCGCTCAATTTCTTGGTCGCGACCAATCAAAGGGTCGATGATCCCTTGCTTTGCAAGTTGATTTAAGTTGGACGCAAATTGCGACAACATACTACGCTCTTCGCTGCCTTCGCCCTGCTCTTCGACACGTTCTTGATCTTGATGTGACTCAGCATCATCATTTTTGGCGAAACCATGGGAAATAAAATTCACTACATCGAGGCGACTAATGTCGCAGCGGCGCAGTAAATACACGGCTTGGGATTCTTGCTCACTGAAAATGGCAACTAACACGTTAGCGCCGTTCACTTCATTGCGACCCGATGACTGCACATGGAATACTGCCCGTTGCAGCACTCGCTGGAACCCAAGCGTCGGCTGAGTTTCTTTGTCATCATCAATATCGGCAATGATTGGGGTTGTTTGTTGGATAAAGCTTGCCACTTCATCTCTGAGTTTATCTAGATTCGCTCCACAGGCGATTAACGCTTCTTGAGCCGCAGGATTGTCGATCAGAGCTAATAACAGATGTTCCACTGTCATATACTCGTGACGCGCGTCTCTGGCTTGCTGAAACGCCAGATTTAAGGTGACTTCCAGATCTTTGTTCAGCATAAGCACCCCCAAAATTAACAACAGACTACAGAGTAAAGCGGTTTTATGCTTTCTCTAACGAACACAGTAACGGATGTTGGTTTTGTCTTGCAAATTGATTTACTTGTATCACCTTAGTTTCTGCAATCCCAAACGGGAAAATACCGCAAATCCCTTTTCCTTGGTGATGGATCGTCAACATGATATCGGTCGCTTCCTGCTCGTTCTTGCGAAAGAAAACCTGCAAAACTTCAATCACAAAATCCATTGGGGTGTAATCATCATTATTGAGTACCACCTTATACATCGAAGGCGGCATTAACTCTGATTCGACACGTTCTTCAACGTGTTCAATATTTCCTATCTTTGCCATTTTTTAATACTAGCCTCTCGTGTTGGCCTCTTCCAATTGATCCGTTCAAATTAATCAGTTGTTACCCCTTTGTTAATTTTAGCTTGACTTCCGCATTTACTCCTTACATTCTGTTGTGCAGACGGTGAACGAATACCCGTCTATACAGGTTTTACTATCTTACTGGTAAGTAGACAACAGAAGGAAGTGGAAGTATGGCAAGCGGAACTGTTAAATGGTTCAACAACGCCAAAGGATTCGGGTTTATTTGCCCTGATCAAGGTGGTGAGGACGTTTTTGCACACTATTCTACCATTGAAATGGAAGGCTATCGAACTCTAAAAGCAGGCCAACCCGTTCAATTTGAAGTAGAAGCCGGTCCAAAAGGGATGCACGCTTCAGCCATTTCACCAACAAAATAACGTTTGGTGAGGCCAATGATCTAAAAGGCAGGGACTTGTCCCTGCCTTTTTATTGCTGCGTGTTTCATCAATTCTCACCACTTAATGCTGCATCGCTCATCATCATTTCGCATGAATTTAATTCAAGTTCAATCGCCACACATCATCCATTGCATCCCAGAAAAAAGTTTTTATCATCGGTCTCGACAGCAAATTTAGGGTATAAAAAAGGATCTGCAATGCAGACCCTTTTTTAAAATCAGTCTAATGACTTACAACTTTACATCAACTTAGATGGCCAACACTGACGCGCACGCCATCTAAAAGTGATAACGAGCGGGATTAAGCAATCAACAGCTTGTTCAACGTCTCGCTTGGGCGCATGGCTTTTTCAGCCTTAGCCGCATCTAAACGGTAGTAACCACCTAAATCGACTGGTGCACCTTGTGCCATCGCTAATTCAGCCACAATCACTTGCTCATTCGCCGCGAGCGCATGCGCTAACGGAATAAAGTGTGCTTGTAACTGCTCATCGCTGGTTTGCGCTGCTAAGGCTTGTGCCCAGTACATGGCTAAGTAGAAATGGCTACCACGGTTATCCAGCTCACCGACTCTTCTTGATGGCGATTTATTGCTATCTAAGAATTGGCCAATGGCTTGATCTAAAGTATCGGCTAATACTTGGGCTTTTGGATTGCCCACTGTTTGGCTTAAATGCTCAAGAGACGCCGCCAGAGCCAAGAATTCACCGAGCGAATCCCAACGTAAGTGACCTTCTTTCTCAAGCTGTTGCACGTGCTTAGGCGCACTACCACCCGCACCTGTTTCAAATAGACCGCCGCCGTTCATTAATGGAACGATTGACAGCATTTTAGCACTGGTGCCTAGCTCAAGGATAGGGAACAAGTCAGTCAGGTAGTCACGTAGAACGTTACCCGTAACTGAAATGGTATCTTTGCCTTCTTTGATGCGAGCCAAAGACAAACGCGTCGCGTCTTCTGGAGACATAATGCTGATATCTAAGCCATCAGTGTCATGTTCTGGCAGGTACTGCTGCACTTTTGCAATGATTTGCGCATCGTGGGCACGTTTGCTATCTAACCAGAATACCGCAGGGGTATTGCTTAAACGGGCACGGCGCACGGCCAGTTTTACCCAATCACGGATAGGTGCGTCTTTAACTTGGCACATTCTCCAGATATCGCCCGCTTCCACGTTATGGCTCATCAATACCTTACCGCTGGCATCGACAACGTTAACCACACCGTCAGCAGGAATTTCAAAGGTCTTATCGTGGCTGCCGTACTCTTCGGCTTTTTGCGCCATCAAGCCCACGTTTGGCACGCTGCCCATGGTTTTAGGATCAAAAGCGCCGTGCTCTTTACAAAAAGCAATCGTTTCTTGGTAAATACCGGCATAGCAACGATCAGGGATCATGGCTTTAGTGTCATGCAGTTGACCGTCTGGTCCCCACATTTGGCCAGATGAACGAATCGCAGCAGGCATAGACGCATCGATAATGATGTCGCTTGGTACGTGTAAGTTGGTGATACCTTTGTCAGAATCAACCATAGCCAATGCGGGACGCGCAGCGTAAACGGCGGCGATATCGGCTTCGACTTCGGCGCGGCTATCAGCAGGTAATGTCGCTATTTTGGCATAAACATCACCAAAACCGTTGTTAACATCAACGCCTAATTCAGCGAAAAGCGCCGCATGTTTGTCAAATACTGGCTTGAAGAAGACCTTCACAGCGTGACCAAACATAATAGGATCAGACACTTTCATCATAGTGGCTTTCAGATGCAGCGATAACAGCACATCTTCAGCTTTGGCGTTTTCGATTTCACGCTCATAGAAGCTCACTAAGGCTTTTTTACTCAACACCGCAGCATCGATAATTTCGCCAGCCAGCAGCTTAAGACCCGATTTGAGCACCACTTCTTGACCATCTTTTTGGGTCAGCACGATATTCACGCTGCCCGCATCAGATAAAGTCACAGACTGCTCGCTACCGTAGAAATCACCGTCAGTCATGTGGGCAACGTGTGACTTAGAATCTGTAGCCCATTTACCCATTGAATGCGGGTTTTTCTTGGCGAAGTTTTTCACCGATAATGGGGCACGGCGATCTGAGTTACCTTCACGCAGTACTGGGTTTACCGCACTGCCTTTAATCTTGTCGTAACGGGTTTTAATTGACTTTTCAGCGTCGGTTTTTGGCTCATCCGGATAATTAGGGATGTCGTAACCTTTTTGCTGCAGTTCAAGGATACAGGCTTTTAATTGTGGGATCGAAGCACTGATATTTGGTAACTTGATGATGTTCGCTTCTGGCTGATTCGCTAACTCGCCAAGCTCTGTCAGATGGTCGCCAATCTTTTGTGCTTCGGTCAGTTGCTCAGGGAAACTGGCAATAATACGGCCCGATAACGAGATATCACGGGTTTCAACCGCAACGCCCGCGGCGTCGGTAAACGTTCTGATAATAGGTAAGAGTGAGAGGGTGGCCAGTGCTGGCGCTTCGTCTGTTTCAGTGTAAATAATTGTTGATGAGTTATCTTTCATGTTACATCCTACATTATTGTAAAATTTAATATTTTTTATAATAATTTTATAGCATGGCGAACAAATCTGAGCACAGGGAAAATATCAATCAAGGCAATCGACCACGCCCTTATCTTTCAAATTCTCAATGCCCTTCTGTCTTTGCGCGCAAGCTAAAATTTGTTACAACGACTCATTAAAACCTAATAAACATTTAGGCACAGATCACATTTTCTGGCCGACATCATAGAGCATTCGCAATAATATTCAAATTCCACTAACGGCGAATGCCAAGTACACTATGACCACATTAACGACTCAATCAAGTCAGGTAAGCGTGTCTCAACCTCCTGTTAGCAAAAGTATGAACAAAAACAAGTTTCAACCTAAAGGTGCCAATGCCAGCGCAAGTTCCCCAGCCAAGAGCCCGATTAAACCCGCTAAGCCCGCCAGCAGAGGCCCTGCCAACCGCGCTACCGCCGTAGATAGCAAAGTAGTGGCGCCAGCACGAAATGCCAATGGCAGTTTAAAGAAAGAACCCTTTAAAAATCCTAATCGACGCGCAATTGCGGCGGCAAAACCGGTGCAGAGCCAAACGCTCGCACCAATTATCGTGCTGTTTAATAAGCCTTTTGATGTACTTTGCCAGTTTACCGATGAACAAGGTCGCAAGACCCTAAAAGACTATATCCCCATTGCTGACGTGTATGCCGCAGGCCGCTTAGACAGAGACAGTGAGGGCTTGTTGTTGCTGACTAATGACGGTCAATTACAGGCAAGGCTGACAGAGCCAAAAAAGAAAACCTTTAAAACCTATTGGGTACAAGTAGAAGGCGTTCCGACGGAAGATGTACTGACAAAACTGCGCCAAGGTGTTGAATTAAATGATGGTATGACGCTGCCTGCTAAAGTCAAAATCATGGATTCACCCGACATTTGGCCACGTAATCCACCGGTGAGAGAGCGCAAAAATATCCCAACAACTTGGCTAGAAATCCAAATTCATGAAGGCCGCAACCGCCAAGTCAGACGCATGACAGCGCATATCGGTTTTCCGACCTTAAGATTAATCCGTTATAAAATAGGCCAATGGAGTCTAGATAATTTGCCATCGGGTGAGCACAAATGTATCCGTCTCGGTGATGAAGTCTAAATTTCAGCCTACTTTCTTCATTCAAATCCACTCAAAGGAGGCTCCATGAGTCAAAGATATAAACCCAATGTGACCGTCGCTTGTATTGTTCATGCAACTTCACAGGACAAATATCTGATGGTAGAAGAGTGGATTGAAGGCGAGCAACGCTTTAATCAACCCGCGGGTCACTTAGAAGCGAATGAAAGCTTGATCCAAGCCTGTGAGCGCGAAGTGTTTGAAGAAACGGGGTTATCACTCAAAGCCCAAGGACTCGTCGGCATTTATCAACTTAGCGCCAGTGAAGACTTAGCCTTTGTGCGCTTTACTTTTTTCGTGCAGTTAGATGATATGCCCTCACCTGCGCCGCAGGATAAAGCGATCCATAGTGCGCATTGGTTAAGTCTTGCGCAGATAGAAGCCATGCCATCTTTACTGCGCAGCCCCTTAGTACTCGATTGCTTAAAAGACTATCTCAATCAGGCACAAAATGGCCAAACTTATCCCCTTAGCTTACTCAATAGTGACCGCCTCACGATAGCCCAAGCGAGTAAGGCGTGATAGAATACCGCCCCGCATAAACGGCTGGTTAAGCTTAATGCGTGTGCTACTGCAGAGGCCTTGTACAGCAAATAAATAGTTGGCCGTAAATGCGAGGTTTACTGACAGTTTGCGGACTCATTTTATTTGATAGCGCTGGAAAAGTTTGATTTAGCAATCAGCAGCACAGCACCTAGATGTAAAGTTAGCTTGGATTTAAAGTGAGCTTGGATTTTTAGTTAGCCCATATTTTTAGTTAGGTTAGGTATTTTTGTTACGCGCTCAATGTCGCGGCTTAAATTCATCCACCTAGCCAACACACATACTCAATGGTTTTTAGGATTTATGACATCAATCGAACCCACTCATACAGGAAAAAAAGTCATTGTCGGCATGTCCGGCGGTGTAGATTCATCTGTTTCAGCCTATTTGCTTATGCAGCAAGGCTATCAGGTTGAAGGCCTTTTCATGAAGAACTGGGAAGAAGATGACAATAACGAGTACTGCGCGGCCGCAGAAGATTTAAAAGATGCCCAAGCCGTGTGCGACAAGCTCGGGATCAAGCTACATACAGTCAACTTTGCTGCCGAATATTGGGACAATGTATTTGAGTATTTCCTCGCCGAATACAAAGCGGGCCGCACGCCAAATCCCGATATCATGTGCAACAAAGAAATCAAATTTAAGGCATTTTTAGAATTTGCCGATGAAATCCTCGACGCTGATTACATCGCAATGGGCCACTATGTTCGCCGTCGCGATAACAGCGATGGCAGTACGCAAATGCTCCGTGGCGTTGATGGCAATAAAGATCAAAGTTATTTCCTCTACACCCTTAGCCATGAGCAAGTTGCCCGAAGCCTGTTCCCTGTCGGTGAGCTCGAAAAATATCAAGTTCGTGAAATTGCGAAAGAAATGGGCTTAATCACCCATGACAAAAAAGACAGTACTGGCATCTGCTTTATCGGTGAGCGCAAGTTCACTGAATTTCTAGGGACTTATTTACCGGCGCAGCCTGGCAATATTGAAACCCCAGAAGGCGAAGTCATAGGCACGCACCAAGGACTCATGTACCACACCTTAGGCCAACGTAAAGGCTTAGGCATTGGCGGCATGAAAAACAGCAATGACGATCCTTGGTATGTGGTCGATAAAGATCTTGAGCGTAACGTATTGATCGTGGGTCAAGGCGGACACCATCCCCGTTTGATGTCGACCGGCATGACAGTTAACCAACTGCATTGGGTAGATAGAACTGGGCCTGTCGATGGTTGTCATATCGCAGTGAAAACCCGTTATCGCCAACAAGATGTGCCTTGTACATTAACCTACACAGATGAACACACCTTGCGCGTGGTCTTCGATGAACCTGTAGCGGCGGTGACGCCTGGACAGTCTGCGGTATTTTATGATGGTGAAGTCTGCCTAGGTGGCGGCATCATAGATCAATTAATCCGAGGGTAAAGTGTGAACGAGCAACTCATTAATCGGACGATGGCGTTTGCAGGCATACTGCAAGCCATTGCCCAAGTTCAACATTTAGCGCGCCATGGCGAATTGGATAATGCCGAGCTCGCAGCGAGCTTAAACACCATTCTCATCACCAATCCTGACAATACGGCCGATGTCTACCAAGATAAAATCGTATTGCAAAAAGGCTATAAACTGATCCTGAATCAGCTCGGTGACAGCAGCCAAAAAGATGTTGAAATCACCCGCTATTTAGTGGGCGTGCTTGCCATTGAGCGTAAACTCGTGCGCTCTAACAGTGGCTTAGGCATGTTGGCTGAACGTATTAATCAAGTGAATCGCCAGCTACATCATTTTGCCATCACAGATGAGCAAGTTGTTGCCAATCTTGCCAGCATTTACAGTGACATCATCAGTAATTTAGGGCCAAAAATCCAAATATCGGGTAATCCTGTGTGTTTGCAGCGCCCTATTGTACAACATAAAATTCGTGCTCTGCTGCTTGCCGCTATACGCAGCGCAGTACTGTGGCGTCAGTTGGGTGGTAAACGTCGACATTTAGTCTTCGCCCGCAAAGCCATAGTCGATACAGCCAAGAAAAGTCTTACCCTATAATAAAATTAGCGTTCATCAAGGAGCTACACATGGATCTTTCCGCACTAACTGCTATCTCTCCGGTAGACGGTCGTTATGGTAGTAAAACCGCGTCATTGAGAGGGATTTTCAGCGAGTTCGGTCTTACCAAGTACCGTGTTCAGGTTGAAATCAATTGGCTAAAACTGTTAGCCGACTGTCCAGACATTAGCGAAGTGCCAACATTGAGCGCGTCAGCTATCGCCGTACTCGATGGCATTAAAGACAATTTCAACGAACAAGATGCGCTGCGTGTTAAGGCTATCGAAAGCACCACTAACCACGATGTAAAAGCGGTTGAATACTTCATTAAAGAAAAAATCGCGGGCAATAGCGAATTAGCCGCTGTGGGTGAGTTTGTTCACTTTGCTTGTACTTCTGAAGATATCAACAACTTAAGCCACGGTTTAATGCTGACTGAAGCCCGTGAGCATGTATTACTGCCTTACTGCAACGAGTTGCTGACGGCAATTAAAAAGCTGGCGATTGAATATCGCTCTGTGCCATTAATGTCACGTACCCATGGCCAACCCGCGTCACCTTCGACGCTCGGTAAAGAAATGGCGAACGTCGCAGTGCGCCTTGAACGTCAAATCAAACAAATCGCCAATGTTGAAATCATGGGTAAACTGAACGGTGCTGTAGGTAACTACAATGCTCACCTGTCAGCCTACCCTGAAGTTAACTGGCATGAGCTGTCTGAGCGTTTTGTGACTAGCCTTGGCTTGCACTGGAATGCCTACACGACGCAAATCGAGCCACACGATTACATTGCCGAATTGTTTGATGCGGTTGCCCGTTTCAACACTGTGCTGATTGACTTTGACCGTGATATTTGGGGTTACATCGCCCTAGGTCACTTCAAACAACGCACTATCGCCGGTGAAATCGGTTCATCGACTATGCCGCACAAAGTTAACCCAATCGATTTTGAAAACTCTGAAGGTAACTTAGGTATCGCTAACGCCCTGATGCAACATTTAGCGTCTAAGCTGCCGCTATCAAGATGGCAACGTGACTTAACTGACTCGACTGTACTGCGTAACTTAGGTGTGGGTATTGCCCATGCGTTGATCGCGTATCAAGCGACCTTAAAAGGCATCAGCAAGTTAGAAGTTAACGAAGCGCATCTGCGTGATGAGTTAGATCACAACTGGGAAGTGTTAGCAGAACCTGTACAAACGGTAATGCGTCGTTATGGTATTGAAAAGCCATACGAAAAATTAAAAGAACTGACGCGCGGTAAACGTATTGACGCGCAGCAACTGTCAGTGTTTATTGACGGACTTGAATTACCAGACTCAGTGAAAGCTGAACTGAAGAAAATGACGCCAGCCAATTACATTGGTCGCGCCGAAACGTTTGTCGACGAACTGAAGTAAGTTATTAATTAAAATTGGCGATTAACTAATATTAAGCTATTGACTGAAATTAGTTATTAACTGAAGTTGGCGACGGACAATACTCTTTCTTAAACAGAAATAAGGATTAAGGCGACCCACATCACCGCGATGTGGTCGCCTTTTTTAACACTATGTATACACTCAATCTCGATATCGCCCAGTTTCTTAGTGAATACTGGCAAAAGAAACCCCTGTTGATCAAAAAAGCATTTCCGCAATTTGAAGATCCTATCAGCGCCGATGAATTAGCAGGCCTTGCCTGTGAAGAAGAAATCTCTTCACGCATCGTCGTCACCAAAGATAATGATTGGGAAGTGGTGCAAGGTCCGTTTGAAGATTACGACAGCTATGGCGAAACCCATTGGCAATTATTAGTGCAAGCCGTCAACCATTGGTACCCAGATTCGCAACCATTAGTTGAAGCTCTACGCTTTTTACCTGACTGGCGCTTCGATGACTTGATGGCATCATTTGCAACCCCAAGTGGCGGTGTCGGCCCGCACGTCGATAACTACGATGTGTTTATCATTCAAGGCGAAGGTGAGCGTCGCTGGACTGTGGGTGACAATACCCCGCAACAACGCCGCGGTGGCAATCCCAACTCGCCGCTGGTTGAAGACTTCACACCCATTATCGATGTAGTGTTAGAAAAAGGCGACATGCTTTATATTCCACCTGGTTTCCCACACTGCGGCGAAACCCTAACTGTGGCAATGAGTTACTCGATTGGTTTCCGCGCTCCTAGCCAGCAAGAATTAGTCAGTGAAGTCGCCGATTATTTGCTCGACAATAACTTAGGTCAGCAGCGTTTCACCTCGCAAACTGAACCGAGTTCAGCCGGTATCGTCAGCCAAGACCATCAAGTGGGCATAATGTCACTCTTGAGCCAGCTGAGCCAAGATCCTAATAGCTACCAAATCGTGTTGGGCAAGTTGCTTAGTCAAAACCGTTTCGAGCTTGATTTGTGTGAAGGCGAAGAAGCTTACAGCATGGAAGATTTGCAAGATGCCTTCGCCCAAGGTGCTGGAGTGAGCCGTATCGGTGGTTTGAAAGTATTGCGCCTTGAAAATGACGCCACGCCGCGATTATTCATCAATGGTGATGCACACGAACTGCCCCAAACACCGGCAGACGTAATCGCACAGTTGAGCGATAACGTCAGCTTAAACGCCGATGAAGCGACTGAAATATGTCAGCATGAAGAAGTCCAAGCCTTACTGTTGAAACTCATCAATCAAGGTTTCTACTACTTGAGCGACAGCGAAGAATAAGCCCTATCGACTCTGCTCGATGACCTTGTTCTTAATATAAAATGTAAATAAAACATCAACATAAATAAGGCACTCAATTGAGTGCCTTATTATTTCAATTATCAGTATCAATCGACACAAGTGACTGTATTAACTCAATACTATCTAAATACAATCCTCAACTCATTTGAGTTTAAGCATTCCACAGTTTATCGTCATTGTGCATACGATATAAACTCTCGGCACGCGATACTAATAGTTGAGCAAATTTAGCCTGAGTGGCATCACGGGTTGCACCCGAACGCACTAAGTTTTCCGCCTGCATTTGCCACATCATAGAGAAATGACGCACGGCATCACGGGCCGTCGTCGCCACTTTCACATCGACAAAATCCGACGGTAAATCACCTGACATCACCCAATAGGTTTTGTTGCTTGGACGCTTTGATTCCATCTTCCAAATCGCCATATAAGGCGCAAGATAACGGCTTTCATCGGCTAGGACTTTGCTTGGTATCACGCCTTTTTCAGCGAGAAAACGATTGGCTTTTTGAAATTGAGTTCTGACCCACTCTTGACGCAGCTTTTCTATTTCTTCAGCTGATAAATTTTGTTGAGTTTGGTCGACAGCTTGTTCAGTCATACTTCCGTCCTATCTTATTGTTATAACGCGAGCCTAATTCTTGGGATCAGTGCGCGATTCATTCTATTCGTTACGTTAAATTCAGTACAATCCATTCTTAATCGCAAAGCTTACGTTTACGTAAAGTGGAAAGCTAAATTGCCACAAATAATGTATTTATTCGGTCATTATGCATGGTTGAGAGTATCGCTAAATGCTATGGTTCTGCAATAAATATAACAAGCAGTCGATAGAGGCTCACCTCGTCGGCTTTTTCATTGTGTATAGCGGAGAAATTCACGTGGCTGTATTTAATCATGTATCCTTTGACGAACATGAACAGGTTGTATTCTGTCATGATAAAGAAAGTGGCTTAAAGGCCATTGTCGCCATCCATAACACCAACCTAGGCCCTGCCGTGGGTGGATGCCGGATGTGGAATTACCAATCGGATGATGAAGCCCTGACTGACGTATTACGCCTTTCTCGTGGCATGACTTATAAAAATGCCCTAGCAGGTTTAACCATGGGCGGTGGTAAATCCGTGATCATTGCCGATCCGAAAAGACAAGATCGCGAAGCGCTGTTCCGCGCCTTTGGCCGTTTGATTAACAGCCTAGGCGGCCGCTACTATTCAGCGGAAGATGTTGGCACTACAACGGCTGATATTATGATCGCCCATGAAGAAACCCCTTATATGGCGGGTCTTGAAGGCAAAAGTGGCGATCCATCACCATTCACAGCCCTTGGCACTTATTTAGGCATCAAAGCTGCGGTTAAACATAGACTTGGTTTAGACAGCCTAAGAGGCCTTAAAATCGCCGTTCAAGGCGTCGGTCACGTTGGCTATTACCTGTGCAAACACTTGCATAACGAAGGCGCTGAACTGATTGTTACCGACATTCATCAAGCCTCGTTAGATAAAGTCGCTACCGACTTTGGTGCCATTGTTGTCGCGCCTCAAGAAATCTACGCGCAAGATGTGGATGTGTATGCCCCTTGTGCCCTTGGCGCAACCTTAAACGATGCGACCTTACCGCAACTGAAAGCCAAAATTGTTGCTGGCTGTGCCAACAACCAATTAGCCGAAGTACGCCACGGTGAACAACTGAAAGAAATGGGCATACTTTACGCGCCAGACTATGTGATCAACGCAGGCGGTATTATCAACGTGTCGTTCGAAAAAGATTACGACGCAGCAAAATCGACTGCTAAAGTAGAAGAAATTTACAACACGCTGCTAAAAATATTCAGCCAAGCCGATGCGCAGAACCGTACAACTGGCGCCGTGGCTGATGAAATGGCAAAAGCCATTATCGAAGCCGCTAAGCAGTAATTTTTTACGCGTTTATTATTTTTTATGCCCGTCAAATATTGAAAAAAGCGACCTCAGGTCGCTTTTTTGTTATCTAAAATTTAATCTATCACTAAGCTCATGGTTTAGCCGCGCTTTTAATTTCGACACAGAATATTCATTTAATCACGCTGGAAAACGTCATATTTGTCTGCTTGAATTAGTCTATCAGGTCCCAGCACAGGATAGCGCTATGATCCGTTTCAAATATGATCTCAACCAAGATGTGGTAGAACTGCAAGCCAGCAATTGGAGTGGTTTAGAGCGGGTCTTCGTTAATGGCCAAATGGTGTCGCACAAGCTTAACTTTAAGCCTCAAAGCGAGCATACCATTCAGCTTAAAGACGGCGCGCCTTGCAAGTTTGAACTGCTTATCGATCCCCAAACCGATGAACTCATGTGCCGAATTTATAAGCAACATAGACTCGTCGCTAGCCTAAAACAAGGCAAAGAAAATTTATTAGCCAGCCGGCGTTATTTACAGCACTCAGTGATAGCCGTCAGTCTGCTTTGCGTCTTTGCACTTTACTTGAATTAATCAAACCAGTTTAATCCCGCAAAGTGAGGCATAGTGGGTGAGATTAAACTGGGAAAATGATTTAGATAACCACATACAGATAGCAGTGAAAACGGCTAAACCACAGTTTCCCTCCATACCCATTAGATTCAAAATTTCAAGCCAAACGGTTGATTTTATTTAATAGTAAAATGAATGTCTGTTGTTCATCTTCACTTAGATTTGACAGGAATTTTTCATTGACCCGCTCAGCTTCGCAGATAAGATCTTGCTCTAATGCTTTGGCTTCATCGGTCAAAAAGATTTGGAAAGCACGCCGATTATCGACTTCTTGATGACGAGTAATAAGACCTTGCACCTGCAACTGATCGAGTAAGCGCGTCATAGTGTAATTTGCCACATCGCAACGCTTAGACAATTCAGTTTGGCTTATGCCCTCTTCTTGCCACAAAGCAAACAGCACAGGCCACAGTTTTATATCGAGTTGATATCGCTTAAGATGCAGATCAAGCTCATTTTGCAGCTCGATATTTAAGTGGGATACAAGATAGCCTAAGCTTTCATGACGATTCAAACAGCACCTCCTACAGCAAAGGTTTAACGCGTTTTCACTTACTCTGCACGCCATCATAGGAACCCAGAGTTAGTTTTAATACTACCACTTAACCCATAATAAACTAGCTTAGACCACAGCAAATTATGCGATTAACCTACGAGCTCATTCCTCATCTAGATCAGATAAATTGAATTCATTCACAAAATTATAGTAACAGGCCCGACCTAATTTGCCCCATAAACCGCGCTCAAGCGGCAAATAAACACTGTCATCGGTGAGCTTCATCTGTTTTATATCGACTTTATGATGCTGTGTTTCAATACTGGTTCTTACATTGAGCAGCGAATGGGGTTGCGCTCGCTCGAAATCGACAATCAGTAAGGGAGCATCTTCAACCCGCACTCGCACCTTCTCCACTGGGGTAATTAAGAAATACTCATCATCGATGCAATGTAAAATACTGGCGAACAACTTAGCAAACTTTGCTGGTAGCGATGTGCCTAGATATGTCCAATCACCCAAGGCGTTAATGTCAAACAATGGGACTTCACTGCACAATGGCACAACCGAGGTTAGCCTACTATCAGCGGCGAATTGTTTGAGCGTGTGTTGAATACTGTCAGTCATCTTTTCCATCTAGGCCTCCATCATCCATAAAAAAACCAGCCTTGCGGCTGGCTTTAGTGTGACATTCAACACTGGGATATACCAGTGAGGATAATTACGATCTGACTAGCGCAATCAAAACGACATAAACACCACTAGATATTTACTAACTCGAGTAAGGCCTCAAGTGGATGCTTTGGCTTGTATCCGGCAAAACGTTTTACCTGACTACGGCACGAATAGCCAGACACTAACACTTGCGGCTGCTCAATTTTCGCTAGCGTTTGCTGCCAAGACATATCAAACAAGGCCTTAGAGCGCTCGAGGTTTTCTGCCTCATGACCATAGGTTCCCGCCATACCACAACAACCTAAATTGACTGCGGTTAACTTAGCGCCAAAATGGGCAAAGATTTTAGTCCACTCATTGGCGGTATTTGGCTTGGCCGTCGATTCGGTACAATGACTAAACCAAGTATATTGCTTACCTTGCGCAGCTTTTGCAGGTAAATCTTTGATGACATTCAGTAGCCATTCGTTGGCTAACTTGACCTCAAAATTACCGCGATTAGCCCCTAAGACTTCACGGTATTCATCGCGATAACACAAGACTAAGGCAGGATCGATACCGACCATGGGCATGCCCAGTTTATGGACTTGGTTCAGAAAGTCCGCACTCGACTGCGCCGTTTTAGCAAACTTATCTAAAAATCCCTTGATATGTGTTGGCTTACCATTGGGTTTGTAGGGCAATAACACCGGCTTTAAGCCGAGTTTTTCAATCAATTGGATAAAGCGCAGCACAATACCTGAATCATAGAAACTGTTAAAGGGATCTTGTACCACCAACACAAACTGCGAGCGCTTCTCTTCTGGAATCGCTTGCAACGCAGCTAAGTCGTAACCGCGGCTTGCATGACCATCGAGTCTTTGCTTCAAAGTCGGCACAGATAACGCAGGCGCATCCACATAACCAATCGCCTGTTTAATCACCCATTGGCTCAATGGATTTTGTGCAACAAAGTTAGTGAGACGCGGTGCCGCGGCCATCAGTGGCAAGCTATCTTCAATTCCTGCAACGAGATAGTCTTTCGCGGGTCTTAAATAGCGTTGATAGTAAATATTGAAGAACTGCGCCCTAAACTTAGGCACATCCACTTTGACCGGACATTGTCCAGAGCAAGCTTTACAGGCTAAACAGCCCTTGAGCGATTCCATCACCTCGTGGGAGTAATCATAATCACGTTTGGCATTGATGGTATTTTGTATGCGCTGCAATATACCAAAAGGTTTCGCTTTTGCGAGGGCATTAACATCAACCCCTTCAGCCTCAAGCAGTCTTAGCCACTCTCTCATGAGCCCTGCACGCCCCTTAGGTGACTGCACTCTGTCACCCGTCACCTTAAACGATGGGCACATGGGCGAATAGCTACTGTAATTAAAACACAGGCCATTACCGTTACAATTCATCACATCGGGAAACGCATCACGCACATCAACGGGGATTTGTCGATCAAACTTACCGCGCTTAGCACTGTCGACATCGTAATAGAGGGCACCTGTATCTTTAGGCGCCACCAGCTTGCCGGGATTGAGTCGGTTATCGGGGTCAAACAAACCTTTAATATCTTGCAACACTCCGAAAAGTTCATCACCAAAGACAGCTGGACCGTATTCACCGCGCACGCCTTTACCGTGCTCGCCCCACATTAGGCCGCCGTATTTAAGCGTCAGTGCCGCGACTTGATCAGAAATGACTCGCAGTAATTTTTCATCTTCAACATCGCACATATCGAGCGCTGGACGAACATGCAACACGCCCGCATCCACATGGCCGAACATACCGTATTGCAGATTATGCCCGTCGAGTAACGCGCGAAACTCCATAATGTAATCGGCGAGTTTTTCGGGCGGTACCGCAGTATCTTCTGCAAAGGCGATGGGCTTACGGCGACCTTTAGTGGCGCCGAGTAAACCAACGGCTTTTTTGCGCATGCCGTAGATTTTTTCGATACTCGGCTTATCTTGCGTCACTTGGTAACCCAATACACCGCACTCGCCTTTACTGATCTGCTCAGTTAACACAGCTTCCAAACTCGCGAGCTTTTGCTCAACTTCGACCGTGTCACCTGCAAATTCGACCATATTGAGGCCATCAATAACTTTACCTGGCACTTCTTGGATAAGATCAGCCACTGAATGCCAGACAATATCTTCACGGGCTAAGTTAAGCACTTTTGAATCGACGGTTTCGACCACAGTCGCCCGCGCGGCAACTAAGGATGGCGCATGACGCAATGCCGATTGGAACGAATCGTACTTAATGTTCACCATAGCGCGCTCAGTCGGCAGCGGGGTGAGATTAAGTTTGGCTTCGGTTATCACCGCAAGCGTGCCCTCTGAGCCCGTCAGAATTCGTGATAAATCGAATTGCGTCAGCTTGTCGTTCCACACATGTTTTAAGTCATAGCCAGTGAGGAAACGATTGAGCTTAGGAAATTGGTTTTCTATCTGAGTTCGCTTTTCGCGGCATACCGCCGCCACAGCAGAAATCAGTTTCTGCCCCAGCGGATTATCACTGACATTATCTGGGTTACACAGTAGTCCCGCATCTAGGGGATGCGTATCCAGCACACTGCCATCGATCAACACGCTACGCAGCGCCAGCACGTGATCTGACGTCTTACCATAGACCAGTGAGCCCGCACCCGAGGCATCGGTATTGATCATGCCACCAATAGTGGCGCGGTTTGAAGTGGATAAATCGGGACTAAAGAAGAATCCATGGGGACGCAATGCATCGTTCAGCGCATCTTTAATCACGCCAGCTTCGACTCGAACCCAA
Organism: Shewanella sp. SM71; assembly: GCF_025653905.1. NCBI lineage: Bacteria > Pseudomonadati > Pseudomonadota > Gammaproteobacteria > Alteromonadales > Shewanellaceae > Shewanella > Shewanella sp. SM71. The sequence continues at coordinate 173,175 of NZ_JAKKRW010000005.1, read as the reverse complement.
CCTTGCTCAGCATTCACTTCGAGCACACGGTTCATGTAACGCGACACATCCAAAATCAAACCATGGGTCAGAGATTGTCCGTTGGTGCCCGTACCACCGCCCCGCGCACTGAAGGTCACGCTGCGAAATGCGTCTGTAGCAGCCAGCGTCAATGCAATTTGAATATCCTGCTGATTTTTAGGATAAAGCACGGCTTGAGGCAAAAATTGATATACAGAGTTGTCGGTGGCTTGCACTAAACGGGCGCTGTAACGTTTGTCTATATCACCGGAATACTCACTTTGCTCCAGTGCATCAAGGTATGCCAAATACACTGGCTCTAATGTTTGTTGATGTGATAGCAGGGGTAGCATAGATGGCTTCTGTCAATTATCGTTATGGCGCCATTATAAACAAAAAAAAGCCGCTAAAAAGCGGCTTTTTTAACAAGTTTATAAAATTACTATCTAGATCAACCGTGCGCTTCGGCTAAATACAACCAAGTATCAATCACAGTATCAGGGTTTAATGACACTGTATCTATGCCTTGTTCTACCAACCAAGCTGCAAAATCAGCGTGATCTGAAGGACCTTGACCACAAATACCTATGTAAGCGCCCTTCGCTTTAGCCGCTTTAATGGCTAATGAAAGTAGCATTTTAACGGCTTCATCACGCTCATCGAATAAATGGCTAATGATACCTGAGTCACGGTCAAGCCCGAGTGTCAGCTGAGTTAAATCGTTTGAGCCGATAGAGAAGCCATCGAAATGCTCAAGGAATTGGTCTGCTAACAGGGCGTTTGAAGGCACTTCACACATCATGATGACACGTAAACCGTCTTTACCACGCTCTAAACCTTGCTCTTTGAGCAAGCCGACCACTTGCTCAGCTTCTTTCACTGTGCGAACGAATGGGATCATGACCTCAACGTTTTTCAGACCCATGTCATTACGAACGCGTTTAATCGCTTCACACTCAAGGGCAAAACAGTCACGGAAAGATTCAGAGATATAACGGCTCGCACCGCGGAAGCCCAGCATTGGGTTCTCTTCTTCTGGCTCGTATCTGTCACCACCAACCAAGTTTGCATATTCGTTAGACTTAAAGTCTGACATACGTACGATCACTTTCTTCGGATAGAAAGCTGAACCGATAGTCGCAATACCTTCAACTAGACGAGCAATGTAGAACTCAACGGGTGATTCGTAACCAGCAATCATTTCGTTGATTTCAGTTTGCAGCGCTGCATCCTGTTGATTGAATTCGAGCAGTGCCTTTGGATGGATGCCGATCATACGGTTGATGATGAATTCTAAACGCGCTAGACCCACACCTTCGTTTGGCAAACGAGCAAAATCAAATGCACGATCAGGGTTACCCACGTTCATCATGATTTTCATTGGCAATGCAGGCAGAGAGTCAACACGGTTTGAAATCACTTCAAACTCTTGTTTACCTTCGTAGATAAAGCCAGTGTCACCTTCGGCGCAAGAAACAGTCACGATTTGACCATTCTTGATACGGTCAGTCACGTCACCACAACCCACCACCGCTGGCACACCTAATTCGCGGGCGATAATTGCCGCATGACAGGTACGACCGCCACGGTTTGTGACGATAGCACTTGCGCGCTTCATGATAGGTTCCCAATCAGGATCTGTCATGTCTGTCACTAACACATCACCAGGTTGGATTTGATCCATATCGGCGATTGAGGTTAATACTTTGGCTACACCAGTACCCACTTTATGACCGATAGCGCGACCTTCACAGATCACAGCGCCACGGCTCTTTAAGTGATAACGTTCAATCAATTGCACATCTTCACGGCTACGAACCGTTTCTGGACGCGCTTGAACGATATACAATTTGCCATCGTTGCCGTCTTTTGCCCATTCGATGTCCATTGGACGACCGTAATGTTTTTCGATCACCATGGCTTGTTTGGCTAATTCTTCAACTTCAGCGTCATTGATAGAGAATTGACGACGTTTGTCAGCAGTCACGTCTTCAATTTTGACTTGTTTGCCGTGAGCAGCATCATCTGAATACACCATTTGGATGAGCTTGCTACCGATATTACGGCGCACAACAGCCTTGTGACCTAAGGCTAAAATAGGTTTATGAACATAAAATTCATCTGGGTTTACCGCGCCTTGAACAACCATTTCACCCAGACCAAAAGATGAAGTGATAAACACCACATCGTTATTGCCAGATTCAGTGTCCATAGTGAACATCACACCTGAAGCCGCTTTATCTGAACGAACCATGCGTTGTACGCCAGCAGACAAGGCAACACCGTGGTGCTCATAACCTTGATGCACACGGTAGGAAATAGCGCGATCGTTAAAGAGTGAAGCGTACACATGCTTGATCGCTGTCAGTACGGATTCAAATCCTTTCACGTTTAAGAAGGTTTCTTGCTGACCTGCAAAAGAGGCATCTGGCATATCTTCAGCTGTTGCAGAAGAACGTACCGCGAATGACGCTTCGCTAGTTTCAGCGGCAAGTTTATCGTAAGCTTCACGAATCGCTTGCTCTAATGCTGGTTGAAATGGAGTGTCGATAACCCACTGTCTGATCTGTGCACCTACTTTAGCCAGCGCATTGACATCATCTACATCCAGTGTGGCTAGAATGTCATAAATCTTCTGGTTAACTCCGCTTTGTTCAAGGAACTCGTTGAACGCATGGGAAGTTGTCGCAAATCCGCCAGGTACTTGAACACCGGCATTGGCCAGATTGCTGATCATCTCGCCTAGAGAAGCATTTTTACCGCCAACCAAGTTGACGTCACCCATGCCTAATTCTTGATACCAGAGTACGTATTGCTGCACAGTTCTATCTCCGCAAGTTTATTTCAGTGGCCCCTTCACACGAGGGCAGCGGCATTTTACACTCCTGTCGAACACGCGTAAATCTATAATTTTATTTGTAATTTTATTACTACAAGAGGTCAGTATGGCACCAAAAGTATTCTATATCTCCGACGGGACAGCGATCACAGCTGAAGTTTTTGGTCATGCGGTTCTCTCGCAATTTCCATTAGAATTTGAGTCACTTACGATTCCATTTGTCGAAACTCTGACGAAAGCGGAGCAAGTTAAGCGACAAATTAATGATTGTTTTATTACAACAGGTGAGCGGCCGTTAGTATTCCATTCCATCGTAAAAGCCGAGATCCGCGACATCATCTACTCGAGTGAAGGGGTTGATTATGATTTTTTGAATACTTTTGTGGCCCCACTCGAACAACATTTAGGTGTTTCTGCCTCTCCAGTTGTACATAGAACCCATGGAAAAGCGAATCACGGCTATGAAGCGCGTATTGATGCCATTAATTTCGCCATGGATAACGATGATGGCCAGACCATGAAACATATGGATCAAGCCGATCTGGTTTTACTTGGGGTCTCTCGCTGTGGCAAAACGCCATCGAGCCTGTATTTATCAATGCAGTTCGGTATAAAAGCGGCAAACTACCCTTTCACCGAAGATGATATGGATAACCTTAAGTTACCTGAAGCGCTGAAACGCAATAAGAAAAAACTGTTTGGTTTAACGATTGATCCCGTGCGTTTACATGAAATCCGTCAGAGTCGAATGGAGAATAGCCGCTATTCATCGCTCAAACAGTGCCGCTTAGAAGTCAAAGAAGTGGAAATGCTGTTTAAACGCGAACGCATTCCTTACATAGACACCACTAATCATTCCGTGGAAGAAATTGCCACTAAAATATTAGATGTCACGGGCCTAGAACGGCATATGTTCTAAGCCTAATAAGCCAAAATCAGCAAAAGAAACCGAGTGAATTTAGTCTAAAAGAAACTAACTTAAATCAAATTCATTGCACAGTTGCCGACAATTAACGCAATTGGCACTGTGCAACTCGGTTCGATTCGTTATAATCCGAGGCAATCTGGCGAAAAGCGCCGCACGCAAGCTCGGTATTTTGAATGACCATAAAAACAGACGAACTACGCACTTCCTTATTAGCAAAAGTCATCTCACCTGCGCAACTGGCATCTGAGTTCCCATTAACTCAAGATGCAGCCGATTATCTGGTTCAGCAACGTCGTGAAGTCGAAGCCATCATTATGGGTGAAGACCAACGTCTATTAGTGATCATAGGCCCATGTTCAATCCACGATACTAAAGCGGCATTAGATTATGCTCAACGCTTAGCCGCGTTACACCAAGAATTGAAAGATGACTTGTGTATCTTAATGCGCGTCTATTTTGAAAAACCCCGCACAATTGTCGGTTGGAAAGGATTAATTTCTGATCCCGATCTCGATGGCAGTTTCGAACCAAACAAAGGTTTACGCATTGCCCGCGAATTGCTGCAACAAATCACTGAATTAAAATTGCCTATCGCCACCGAATTTTTAGATATGGTGAACGGTCAGTACATAGCGGATCTCATCACTTGGGGTGCTATTGGTGCGCGTACTACGGAAAGCCAAGTCCACCGTGAAATGGCTTCGGCACTGTCTTGCCCCGTTGGTTTTAAAAATGGTACTGATGGGAACATCAATATTGCCGTTGATGCAGTGCGTGCCGCACAAGTGCCACATGTTTTCTATTCACCGGATAAAGATGGCGCTATGGCGGTCTATCGCACCCACGGCAACCCGTTTGGCCATATCATCCTACGTGGTGGCAAAAAACCTAATTATCACGCACAAGATATCGAAGAAGCGCGTCAACAGCTTGCATCTGTTGGGGTAACTCAACGTATGGTTATCGATTTCAGCCACGGAAACAGTGAGAAGAACCATCTCAAACAGCTGATGGTCGCCGATGAAATTATGACTCAAATGCGTGCTGGCAGCACTGCCATCGCAGGTATTATGGCTGAAAGCTTCTTACAAGAAGGTAATCAAAAAGTCGTTGAAGGCCAGCCACTATGTTATGGCCAAAGTATCACAGACGCCTGCTTACATTGGGACGACTCTGAAATTCTGCTACGTAAGCTCGCAGCGGCTTCCCGCGAAAGAAAAGCACTGTTAACCAAATAAATCTGAAGTAAAATAAATCGTCCAATAAAAAACCGATCTCATTTCGGTTTTTTATTGGAAGCATGACATTATCCTCAGTCATATGCCTACTGCGCCTTAAAGCCTGTAGTTTTCTATCTTTAACCACCATAAATCTTTATAATTCGAGCTTATTTTGCTGCATTACCTTAGGTTGCTGTATGTCGCTTACGCCCATTTCTCCAAACACCGAAAATACCTCACGAATCGAAGCCGCTGAAACACCCTTTTCTGACGCAATTCAAACTCGAATTGATTCCTCAGAAGCGCGTGTGATTAAAGCAGTATTCCCCTCTATCACCAACCATCACAATACCTTATTTGGTGGCGAAGCTTTAGCGTGGATGGATGAAACAGCCTTTATTGCGGCAACTCGTTTCTGCCGTAAAACCTTAGTCACAGTGAGTTCCGATAGAATTGATTTTAAAAAGCCTATCCCAGCAGGCACACTAGCCGAACTCATCGCTCGTGTAATCCATGTAGGTAATACGTCATTAAAAGTTGAAGTCAACATCTATGTCGAAGACATGTATCAAGACTATCGAGAGCATGCCATACGTGGTGTGTTCACCTTTGTTGCGGTTGACGAACAACGAAATCCTACAAAAGTGTGGACATATGGGTAGTTTTTAGACGATTTTAAAGTATAGGTTAGCCCGTACTTTCGGGCTTTCAATTGAAACCATACGGTCCATCTTTTTCCATGTAAAACTCCAACCAAAATCTAACAACCAGAAACATATCAAAATTTTGTCCTTATTCCTGAATAAAGCAATAGGATCCTTGCTTACTTTTCTGTTACATTGAGTTCAATCTTCACGCGCACCGAACATAATCATAAAAGCCATGAAGCTAGAAAACTTAAATATTATTATCGCAGACGATCATCCATTGTTCAGAAATGCACTACGTCAAGCACTGACCAGCGCTTTCGAACATGCACAGTGGTTTGAAGCCGACAGTGCTGACGCACTGCAATCTGTATTGGATGTTCGAAGCGTCGATTACGATCTTGTACTGTTAGATCTGCAGATGCCCAGGTCCCACGGCTATTCCACGCTTATCCACCTACGCTCACATTATCCTGAGTTACCCGTTGTGGTGATTTCAGCCCACGAGGATATCAATACCATTAGCCGTGCGATTCATTATGGCAGCAGTGGTTTTATCCCTAAATCAGCTTCAATGGAAACCCTAAAAGAGGCGCTAAGTGCGGTGTTATTCGGTGATATTTGGTTGCCTAAAGGCACTGAGATTATTGCTATCAATGACGATGCCATTGATAAAATGGCCAACAAGTTATCCGATCTCACGCCGCAACAATATAAAGTGTTGCAGATGTTTGCCGAAGGTTTATTAAATAAACAAATAGCCTACGATCTTGGCGTGTCTGAGGCGACCATCAAGGCGCACGCGACTGCCATATTTAGAAAACTTGGCGTTCGCAACCGCACTCAAGCAGTTATTGCCCTTGCGCAACTCGAGATGGATAAAGTCGATTTATCTTAATCGCTAAACCCATAAAAAATGCCGCTTTTATTAGCGGCATTTTTATGTTTGTAAATCATCCAAGTTAACGCATTGGCAGATTTTTATCGGCAAACATTTCATCTATGAGCTGTTGATCCCGTAATGCTACGGCTTTCTCCACCACATCACGGGTTAAATGCGGCGCAAAGTGCTGAATAAAATCATACATATAACTGCGCAAGAAACTGCCCTTCCTAAAACCAATTTTAGTCGTACTGTGGGCAAACAAATGATCAGCATCAATAGCGACTAAATCTTTATCAACATTTGGATCAATGGCCATAGACGCGATGACCCCCACGCCTAATCCTAAACGAACATAGGTTTTAAGCACGTCGGCACTGGTCGCACTAAAGACAACACGCGGCTCTAAATTGGCCCGATTGAACGCTTTCTCAATTTCAGAAGCACGGTCAAAACCAAAGACATAGGTCACTAAGGGGAAACGGGCTAAATCTTCGATACTAATCAAGCTGCCTTGATTGCGGGTCGCAAGAGGATGGTCTTTGGGCACAACGATAGAGCGGTTCCAGTGGTAACAAGGCAACATTATCAGATCTGAATATAAATGCATTGCTTCGGTCGCAATGGCAAAATCTGCATCACCGCGAGCCGCCTGTTCGCTGATCTGCGACGGTGTCCCTTGGTGCATATGCAAGTTCACTTTAGGATAGCGATCAATAAACTGACGAATTATCGTCGGTAATGCATAGCGTGCCTGAGTATCTGTTGTGGAAATATTTAACTCACCTTGATCTGGCTTAGTATATTCTTCAGACACTTTTTTGATACTTTCAACTTTACCTAAAATATCATTGGCAATGCTGATCACTTGCAAACCCGCAGGTGTGACATGGGTTAAATGCTTACCGCTACGACCAAATATTTGGATCCCCAACTCATCTTCAAGCATACGAACTTGTTTACTGATCCCAGGTTGAGAGGTATACAAGTTTTCAGCTGTCGCCGATACATTGAGGTTATGTTTTACGACCTCAGCAATATACCTGAGTTGTTGCAGTTTCATCTTATTTCCTTGTCTCAAACACGCAAAATGCCATTAACAACTGAGCCCTCAAAGCACTCTCAGCTATAATCAATCGTTATAGTATATAGTAAAAATTAAAGCAAATAGGAATATAGAGCACAAGTCTACAGATTCATACGACAGAAATGATAACCTAGGCTAAGATAACTATGCTAGTTTATTGATTTATTGTAGCATTAGCTCAATTGGATAAATAATGGAACATCTATGTCATTCACCTTGGTTCTGATCCTCATCGGTGCGCTTTTACTGCTTGTTATCGGAATTAACGTATTACAGCAACAAAAAGAACGTGTAGAGGCTGAGCGTCGCATTGAATTTGCCCGTCAAAGAGCAATTATCGATGAAACTGAAACTGTGTTATCAAACACAGGAATGATGCCTTGTAGCACGAATATAGTATTGGTTTTGTACCGGCGTGTACAAGATGCCTTGCAGTCTGCAACAGCGATCAGTAATGGCCAACAACAGTCTGACTACCAACGTCGCTTAGCCGATATTAATAATCAAATAACAAGCTTACAGTCTGGACAACCTCAAACTCCTCCAATTGAGAATTTCAGACTACCCGATAATGACAAACAAATTTTAGCGCTTGTTCAAACCTTAAAAAAATTAAAGGCAATACTCAGAGCCGAGCATAATAAAGGTAAAGTCGATCCGAGCATTTTTGCTCAAGAAGAAAGCCGCATCGACAGTTTACAGCTCAGAATTAATGTCGATTCTATGCTTTCTCGTGCCCGCGCGGCCAGTTTTATGAAGCAATATGGCTCATCAAAACAAATGGTAACCAAAGCCCTATCAACATTACACGCCATTAAGGCACAAACGCCTAATGATCCCTTCATTGGGCGTAAAGTCGATGAGGCTAAACAATTACTTGATGAAATTATGGGGGCACAGAAACAATCTGAGCCCAGTGCGCCTAGACCTAAAAATGAAGAAGATGATATCGATATGCTGTTTCAACCTAAAAAGAAATGGTGATCAGTCTCTATTTGCTTACCGTTAAGTTGAATTAGCGACACATTTGCCACTCATGCTACCGCGTCATTGTGAGTCAGTTTGTATCTGCAGGTGTAAAGTACTCAACATGTTTGAATTATTATCTATAGCAACAAATTAATATCGAAAACACACAAACAAAAAGCCAAGTCATATTTGACTTGGCTTTTTGTTGTTCTATTAGCGTTAAGCTAGCTTAATCCATCGCTATGCGCCTTTCTTGGCCTTCTTGGTAGATTCACTCACCCACTTCCCATTGACGTAATGCGCAGACCAACCCGTGGCTTTGCCATCGACTTCAGTCGCAACGTATTGCTCTTTCGTCTTACGGCTAAACTTCACCGCAGCCTTATTGCCTTCATCATCAGTGACTGGCGCATCCGCTAAATACTGATACTTAGGCCATAGCAGGTCACGGTATTGAACCAGCTCCTCAACCAGAGGTGCACGGGTTTCACGTGATTTAGGGAAAGTACTGGCCGCTAAGAAGATACCCGCTGCACCATCACGTAATACGAAATGGGCATCCGATTTACTGCATTTCAGTTCGGGTAAATAAATAGGATCTTCTTTTGGCGGCGCCGCCTCACCATTTTTCAACAGTTTACGAGTATTTTTACATTCCTCGTTAGTACAACCGAAATACTTACCAAAACGACCATTTTTCAGTTCCATATCGTGACCACAGCGATCACACTCAATCAGTGGACCTTCATAGCCTTTGATCTTGAATTGGCCTTCTTCGACTTCATAGCCTTCACAGATTGGATTGTTACCGCAGACGTGTAACTTACGCTTCTCATCGATCAGGTAACTGTCCATTGCCGTGCCACAAATACTACAACGGTGCTTCGCACGCAGTGCATCTGTTTCGGCATCTTCACTGTTTTCGCTAATCGCCTCAACGCCAGGCGTGAGGTTCATCGTCGTCTTACAGCGTTCTTTAGGGGGCAATTCATAACCAGAGCAACCAAGGAAAACCCCAGTCGTTCCAGTGCGGATCCCCATAGGACGACCACAAGTTGGGCACTTGATATCCGTCATCACCATTTGGTTAAGACGCATGCCACCTTCTTCGGGATCTAGCTCCGCTTTTTCTAATTGCTTAGTAAAGTCAGCATAGAAACCATCGAGTACTTTTTTCCAGTCTAACTCGCCCCGAGCCACATCATCTAATGTTTGCTCCATGCTGGCGGTAAAGTCATAGCTCATCAAATCAGCAAAACTGCTCACCAATCGTTCGCTGACAATTTCACCCATTTTTTCGGCATAGAAACGACGATTTTCGACTTTTACATAACCACGATCTTGAATCGTTGAAATGATGGTTGCGTAGGTTGATGGGCGGCCAATGCCGCGTTTTTCTAATTCTTTTACTAAAGAAGCTTCGCTGTATCGTGCTGGCGGCTTAGTAAAATGTTGTTTAGGCTGCAATTCTTTTAATGCTAATACATCGCCTTGTGCCACAAATGGCAACGTATTGTCTTCTTCGTTTTTCTTCTTGAGTGCTGTTTGCACGCGAGTCCAACCATCAAAACGTAAAGTACGTCCAGTAGCCTTGAGCTCATAGTCACCCGCTTTCACGGTCAACTTAGTGGCATCATATTGTGCAGGTGTCATTTGACATGAGACAAACTGGCGCCAAATAAGCTCATATAAGCGCTGAGCGTCACGTTCCATGTCAGATAAGGTCGCTGCTTGCACTTGAACGTTCGATGGACGAATCGCTTCGTGAGCTTCTTGTGCGCCTTCTTTTGATCCGTATCGAATCGGTTCGGCGGGTAGATACTTATCACCAAATTCTTTAGCAATCATATCGCGCAAGTTTTCAACGGCTTCTTGACTCAAATTGGTCGAGTCGGTACGCATATAAGTGATATGACCAGCTTCGTAAAGTCGCTGAGCCATCATCATGGTCTTCTTTACACCAAAACCTAAACGTGTACTCGCGGCCTGTTGCAGTGTCGACGTAATAAAAGGAGCCGATGGTTTACTTTGAGTCGCTTTATCTTCGCGGGCCAGCACAGTAAAACTTGCCGCAGATAACGCTTGAACCGCAGCCATCGCTTGCTGTTCATTGATAGGATTAAAGGCAGCATCTAGATGCTTAACCACTTCCATCCGCAAAGCTTCTTGAGCGGGCGTATTGAGCTCTGCGTGTACATCCCAAAATTCTTCAGGCACAAAGGCTTTGATTTCGCTTTCGCGTTCGACCACTAAACGCACGGCAACCGACTGCACTCGCCCAGCGGATAAACCACGAGCAACTTTTTTCCACAGCAGTGGCGACACCATAAAACCGACAACTCTGTCTAAGAAGCGGCGCGCTTGTTGGGCATTAACCATGTTAGTGTCGAGTGTCGACGGTTTACTAAAAGCATCTTGAATCGCAGATTTAGTAATTTCGTTGAAAACGACACGTTGATACCGTGAAGGATCACCACCAATCACCTCTTGCAAATGCCAGGCGATAGCTTCTCCCTCACGGTCTAAGTCGGTTGCGAGATAGATTTGGTCAGCAGAATCGGCAAGTGCCTGTAACTCTTTAACGACTTTTTCTTTACCCGGCAAAATTTGGTACTTAGCCGCCCAGCCCTTTTCAGGGTTTACGCCCATACGAGACACTAGCGCTTGCTGATCTTTCACCTTTTTATATTGAGCTTTTTCTTCTGGCGACATCTTCTTAACTTCGGCAGCGGATTTAACCTTTTCATTGCCTTCTGAAGTCGATGATGTCGGCAGATCACGGATGTGACCTACGCTCGATTTAACGATGAATTCTTTGCCAAGATATTTATTAATAGTCTTAGCTTTGGCCGGTGATTCGACAATAACTAGCGATTTACCCATAGTTTAATTTGCGCCAAAAAATCTCAAGAAGGTGGAAATTGGCACCATATATAGAGGGTTGTACTGATAGTTTCAAGTTAATCCCTCTTTTATATGTACCAGCGAGTCACTTTTTAATCAAAGTTGAAAAAATGTAAAAATATAATATGCGTAATTAAAAACTAATATTTCATTATTTGCCAGCAAGCAAGAAATAGTTATGCATTTATCGTGAAAAAGTCGCTTTGAGCACAAAACCGTCCGCTTGTGCACTCGAAAAGCTTCAGTATACTGGGTTCCCTCAGGGACCATATGAACAAATAATAACTTTCCCTATCACAAGGATAAGCAATGAAGCACTTTGAAGCGAATTTTGATGGACTCGTTGGACCAACACACAATTACGCAGGGTTGTCTTTTGGCAATGTCGCCTCACTTAGCAATGCCGCCTTAGTTTCCAACCCCAAAGCTGCTGCAAAACAAGGACTCCAAAAAGCCAAAGCACTAGCCGATATGGGCATGGTTCAAGGAATATTAGCTCCTCAAGAGCGCCCAGACCTCTATACATTGCGCCGAATTGGATTTTCTGGCTCTGATGCTAATGTATTAAAACAAGCGGCAAAAGAAGCGCCCATATTACTTAATGCCTGTTGCAGTGCTTCCAGTATGTGGACAGCCAATGCCGCTACAGTCTCACCAAGTGCAGATACACGTGACGGCAAACTGCATTTTACCCCAGCAAATTTAGTCGATAAACTGCATCGCAGCATCGAGCCTTTGACAACGGGGCGCATATTAACAGCAACTTTCAGTGATCCCCACTATTTTCATCACCATAGTCACTTACCTGAGCATAATAGCTTCGGTGATGAAGGTGCCGCTAACCACACTCGTCTCTGCAATGAATACGGCCATGCTGGTGTTGAGCTGTTTGTTTATGGACAAGAAGCCACCAATCCCAACGCCCCTAAACCGCAAAAATATCCAGCAAGACAAACCTTAGAAGCATCGATGGCAGTCGCACGCTTACACCAGCTGGAAGACGATAATTGCGTCTTCATCCAACAGAATCCTGATGTGATTGATCAAGGTGTATTCCATAACGATGTTATCGCAGTAGGTAATCAAAATGTCCTGTTCTACCACGAACAAGCCTTCTTAAATACCCAGAATAAGATCGATGAAATTAAACGTAAACTCGACACTGAGCTGTATTTCATTGAAGTGCCAACCGCGAAAGTAGCAATTAACGACGCAGTCAAAAGCTATTTATTCAATACTCAAATTATTACGTTGCCATCAGGTGAAATGGCAATTATTGCCCCAACAGATTGCCAAGAAAATCCCGCGGTATTTGCCTATTTGAACGAATTACTCACGTTAAACACACCGATTAAGCAAGTGCTTTATTTCGACGTAAAACAAAGCATGCAAAACGGTGGCGGCCCTGCCTGTCTTCGTTTACGTGTCGCCATGAATGAAGTGGAAGTCGCAGCGGTAAATCAACACACTCTGATGAATGATGCTTTATTTACTCGTTTAAACCTTTGGGTAGACAAACATTATCGAGACAGATTAACCACCCAAGATCTTGCAGACCCTCAGCTAATCATCGAATCTCGAACAGCTCTAGATGAACTTACACAGATCATGAAACTAGGTAGCGTGTATCAGTTCCAGCGTTGATTTTAATCTAATCACACTAAAATAAAAGATAAAGGCGATAATATAATCGCCTTTAACACTTCTAAATCAACTTTAAACAAGTAGATTAACCACCATCAGTAACATTCACAGCCACACTCACAGGTGAGCCTTTTGGTGTTTTGATCGTAATAACAAGAGCACCAGATAATTTTTGGTTAGGCTTGTCTTCTTGACCGATTGTAAATGAATATATTAACGGTTTATTCGATACATTACTTGCAATTGAGTAACTTCCTCCTACAGGGACAATGAGCTTACCGTTATCTATTGAAGTAGTTATTTTAGTCTCGTAAGGTAACGTATTGTTATTAATATCAGAAACAAACAAATATATAGTCTGAGGCCCTTTCTCTACAGGTTTTGTTGGATCCGTTCTATCCATTAGATCTATTTCAGTAACCGCGGTCATCGTATCACCATCAATAGAAACTAACCGTATCATAGGGGTACTGCCTGACATAACAATGGGTATGTTTTTGAATATATTTAACTGGGCTCTATTATCATCCAAACCAGTATCAGTACAGGCTAGGCCGGAACCAGAAGCACATAATAACCCTGTGTATTTTTTATCAGCTTTATTAAATTTACCATCACTATTATAATCAACAAACTCCTCATCTACTGCACCCGCTGGTTGGATAAGCAAATCAGCTAATGAGGAACTCTGTGATATTTTACGATAAAAACCATCCTCGTTATCATCTGTAAAAGCTTCAGAGATATCAGTAAAAGGTTCTGTCTCACCCTTATCAATATCTATTACACCATCGCTATCAGTATCAACAACATCAAACAAGCCATTACCATTTAAATCAACAAAACTTTCCTCACCAATAGCATAAGCTGTGATAGTCGCTCTACCAGGTCTAGGTTGAGGTAATAATGAATTTATACCAGAATCAAATAGTACCTTTGATGTTCCCATACAAGGAGGATTAGTATCGCCATTAAATGGTACGGGACATTCCACAAGTGTAGTATCAAAAGGTCTAGGGTTCTGACTGCGCCATTGAACGCTGCAAGCACCATCAGGATTAGTTAAACCACCCGTTGTACAAGAGCCTGGTATAGCACCTCCTTCTGCAGTAAAAACGATTACTGTTCCGGCTGGTACCATGTTATTAAAGTGATCTGCTGCTAAAACATTAATATCTACAAGTTCATTATCATAATCCCAACCTTCTGGATTAAATGTAGATGCTGAGACAGAGAAACTATTATCATCTGCAAGGCCTGTTGTGATTGCAAGTTGATCTGACACATTTGAAATAACGCCATTATGACCTGCAGCAGTACTACCAGCCCATAATGCAAACACTTTTACAGGAGTCGCTCTATCACCACTTCTTACAATAACAGATGCTAGTCCTGCACTGTCAGTTACAGCAACGGCATATTTATTTGGAGCATTTAAATCAACAGGATAATTAGGAGTATTCGGCTTTGGAAAATTAGGGCAATCAAGATAATCTTGTGCTAATGGAGCAGGACTTAGACTAATACCACCTACTGCTGTGCTTAGTTCAAAACACACTCTTTCTTGCCCCGCTGGTGCAGCAGTTTCATCTAATAACTTGAATGTTACTACTGATGTTTCAGAACGAGCGCCTGCACCTGCGATCCCACCAGTACCTTGTAATGCTAACAATGTCGGGGTTGCTGAAACATACTGCAAAGCTCCAACTTTAATAGAATCAATATTGATAACTACTGTTGAACTTACACTTCCCCCGCCAGTTATAGCAGAAACAGATACTGTATCTTGTGTTTCGCACCCAGTACTTCGGTAAGTAGCGTATCCCTTTCCACCATTTGTAATAACAGGTGAATCAATTATTGCTTTATTTGATGCTTGGCATTCAGAAGTAAATACAAGAGTAAAAGGTTGACCTGTTGCTAATGAACCGTCTGGATTTAAAACTGTGACATCCAAAATGGTAGAACCACCAGCAGGTAGTAAATTAGTACCAAGAGAGGTTTCTAGTTTTAGAGAAATGTTTACTCTACCAATTTCAAACGCTTTCGTTGAGGTAACATCTTTTACTTTTAAAGATACTTCACCCGCACCAACACTACCATTAGCATATAGGTCTAAAATCGCTTTACCGTCAGCATTTGTAATAGCTGTACCAGAATTAGGGCTTATTGCTCCTAATGTTGTCGCGGCAGTAACAAGAACTTGCTGCAGGGCTTGCGTACTACCAGAACGCGTAACTTTAACACCAATAATACCGGGTTTATCGTTTGTAATATTGTCGGTTATCTTACAAACTTCAAAGTTTTTTAGTGTTTTATCCCAAGCTGCAACACCATTACAATTATATATATCAAATGTAATTTCTGGACTAGCCTCTACAGGGTCTATTTCATCCCCTGCTGTAACAAATCCAATAATTGCTTTAGCAGTTCCGTAAGCAGCACTGATTTCGCCTGCGCCTTCAATACTTCCAGCGGTTAACATAATCGAAGCCCGACCAATTGAATCTGTTAACGCTGTACCTTTCGTTGGAAGGAAGTTTCCTAAGGAACTACTAAAACTCACCACTTTACCAACTAATGGAGTGGCATCTTTATCAACTAAAGTAACCGTGACCTTGCTCGGTTGTGCTGCACTGACATTAGTGGTTGGCAAACCCGTCTGGCTATTAGTCAATTGAATTGATAAAGAATTAGCCTCGCCATTTCCACCAGGTGCATCTCCAACGACCGCAACATTAAAATCAGGGGTTGTTATTGTTTCCCCCTCGAGCGAAAAACTCGCAATAACAGTCGCCACGCCAGCGTCTGTCCCCGTGACTAATGTTACAGATGCTTTTCCATTAAGATCAGTCAATGCAGTTCCTGATGAAGGATTAAGTGATCCCTGTCCAGCCAGAGTAAAAGAAATAGTTTGATAGCTTGTAGGTACACCATTCTTTAGCAGAGTCGCGATAACAGTTCCAGGAATGCTATGGCTAATATTTCTAAGCTCTTGCCCCTGTGAATCGCTAATTGCAAGTTCAATACTGTAGGCATCAATTGGTTTAACAACCACTTCATCGCCTAAGGTATTAAACCCAAGCGGCGCTGATTCTGCGTTACCAAGTGCATAAGTTGCTGTAATACTGCCAGAGCCTAATTTATCTCCGGGCAAAACATCAATAGACACTTTACCTTCAGGACCTGTAACACCACTGTTAGGAGTTAAAACACCTTGGCCTTCTAAATTAAATACAATTCGAGCGCCAGCAAGTGGATTGGCATTTTTAGTCAAAGTCGCATTAAGCTTACCTGGCGTTGCATTAGAAATATTGGTTATGGTCTGTCCATCAGCATTAACTAATTCTAATTTAATGACATACTTGTCAACTGGAGGCGTTGTACCACCATCATCAGAGATACTGCCTCCACCACCACATGCTGATAATAAAAGCGAACACAATCCTGCGAGAAAAACCTTATACGCTGACTTCATTGTCAGGCTCCCTGTTACTCTGATGATAATACCTAAGCGAGACGCTTATTACTTATAGGCTAACATTACACAATTTTCACGCAACTTTCCCATAACTATCTTATTTTATTTCGCAAATCTGATAAATACTTTAACATTAATTGTCATTTCATCTTCACGATTTTCTTGCTAGTCTTGTGAGCGCCAAAAAATAGAATGTATAAAAAACACACAGGACTCTCTATGGCAATTTCTATAAAAAATAAACTCGGCCTTACAAGTAAAATTCTGATCGGTATGGGAACAGGTATTGCTTTAGGCCTCTTTCTTCGTAATGCCTTTCCAGAAAGCGATATAGTAAAAGATTATATTACCGAAGGTTTCTTGCATGTTATCGGTACTATCTTCATCTCCAGCTTAAAAATGTTAGTTGTTCCTTTAGTCTTTATTTCATTAGTTTGCGGAACTTGCTCACTGAGTGAACCTTCAAAATTAGGCCGCTTAGGGGGGAAAACCCTCGCCTTCTATTTATTCACGACCGCCATTGCTTTAGTGATTGCGATTGTCAGCGCAGCCCTAATACATCCAGGAAACGCCTCACTGGCGTCAGAAAAAATGGAGTACGTCGCAAAAGAAGCCCCAAGTCTTGCTGATGTGCTGATAAACATAGTGCCTACTAATCCGATGCAGGCATTGAGCGAAGGTAATATGCTGCAAATTATTATTTTTGCGGTCATTTTTGGCTTTGCTATTGCCCATATTGGTGAGCGCGGCAAACGTATTGCGGCGTTGTTTGAAGATTTAAATGAAGTCATCATGCGTGTCGTGACACTGATCATGCAACTCGCGCCCTATGGTGTGTTTGCGCTGATGGCAAAACTTGCATTAACACTCGGTTTAGAGACCTTTGGTAGTGTGGTTCAATATTTCTTCGTGGTCTTAGGTGTATTACTGGTCCATGCGTTTATCGTTTATCCAATCCTTTTAAAACTTTTCTCAGGCCTCAACCCCTTAATATTCATTCGTAAAATGCGCGATGTGCAGTTGTTTGCTTTTTCAACCGCCAGTTCAAATGCCACTTTACCCATTACCATAGAAGCGTCTGAGCATAGATTAGGTGTCGATAATAAAATTGCCGCTTTTACGCTACCGTTAGGCGCTACCATTAATATGGATGGCACAGCAATCATGCAAGGCGTTGCCACTGTGTTTATTGCGCAGGTTTTTGGCATTGAGCTCTCACTAACCGATTATGCCGTTGTTGTTGTGACAGCCACGTTAGCATCAATTGGTACCGCGGGTGTTCCAGGTGTCGGACTTATCATGCTGGCCATGGTGTTAAATCAAGTTGGCTTACCAGTGGAAGGGATTGCCCTGATTATCGGTGTCGATCGCTTACTCGACATGGTACGTACTGCTGTAAACGTCACTGGTGATTGCGTAGCAACTGTAATTATTGCTAAATCAGAGGGCGAATTTAACGAGCAAGTGTTTAACAACACTCAAGCGGGTAAAGTTGCTAGAAGTTTTGATGAGCAAGTTCATCATTTAGATAAATCGAACTAAACCTCACAAAGACCAAAATGACGCCCAGCTTCAGTGTTGGGCGTTTTTGTTTGAACGCAATACAGTTAACATGTCTATTGTTAGCAAAATATGAACGCACCAATAGTACGGAAGTTTGTTTTTAGATACATTATGTTTACTATTTTAATACGCTTAATGGGAGGGGTATAAATGTGGTGGAGAAGTCTTTGGATCCTGATTGCATGCTGGTTATTGAGTGCCCACTTCGTACGTTACGAACAAATTAACTTTGCTATTCCTTTTGCACTTGCGCCTTTGGTCTTATTTTTTAACTCAGTTTACTTACTTCGTTTATTACAAATTTTATTATTTATAAGTGTCTTTGCCGTATGGGGCGTCACAACCATTGAAGCGGTACATCTGCGATTAGCGCAAGAAATGCCTTGGTTGAGATTGTCTTTTATCATGATGGCGGTGATGTTATTTACCTTAGGCGCGATTATGTGTGGCAACGGCATTTTGCGGATCAGAAAACAAAAATCGCCTTGGGGAAATTCCCCGATACGCTAACACTTTAACGGCAAAACCTTCTTATTCAACAATTAATTAGTACTTATTTTGACCACAAGTTCAACTCGGTCAGCAAAGGTTAAGTTCAACTAAGATATGCTGATCCTCTATTTGGTTATCAGTGTGATTTTGCGTAGACTAGTTTGCTAAAGCTTTAGCTCATACACTTTAAGGCATTATATTATGAGAATTTTGGTTGTTGAAGACGATCCTATTTTATCCCACCACTTAAAAGTGCAATTAAGCGATCTCGGCAATCAAGTTCAAGTGGCACTGACTGCCAAAGAAGGTTTTTATCAAGCCACTAATTATCCCATCGATGTCGCCATTGTCGATTTAGGGCTACCCGATCAAGATGGTATTAGCTTAATTCAACAGCTCCGTGAAGCGGGTCTTAAAGCACCGATATTAATTCTCACGGCACGAGTTAATTGGCAGGATAAAGTTGAAGGCCTTAACGCCGGAGCCGATGACTATTTAGTGAAACCCTTTCAAAAAGAAGAGCTTGTCGCAAGGCTTGATGCCTTAGTGCGCCGTAGCGCAGGTTTTGTTAAACCCGTGATTTGCAGTGGAGAATTGAAACTCGATCTCGCCGCCAAACAAGTCACTCTGGGTGACGAAGTCATGGAGGTCACTGCCTTTGAATATTTAATCCTTGAATATTTGATGCGCCATTGTCATGAGGTTGTCGCCAAGCAACGTTTACTCGATGTGATTTATGGTGATAAGGAAGGCGATCCCAATACGATTGAAGTCATGGTCAGCCGCCTGCGTAAAAAACTGACCCGAGATGGTATAGATAACCCCATAGTGACCATCCGCGGCCAAGGATATAAATTTAACCTGCCATGCAATTAAGATTAAAATTCAAGAAACGTCTGCTGACACGGATGTTTCTCACCTCGCTATCAATTATTACCTTAGTGGGTTTTGGTCTCGCATGGATGGTTAATATTCTGCATGCGCAAAATAGTTATAACGAAGAAACGGCCCAACTCATTGCCGAAATTCCCCAAGTCGCCGCCGAATTACGGGAGCACGATCTTATCCCCGATACCAGTGCTTGGCTGGAAGAAAATAATAAACAAGAGCGTTATGTGATAGCGAGCTGCGATGACAAATTTAAGCAGGTTTGGACCTCATCCCTCGCAGTAGATCGTGGCTTATTTGATACCTGTGAGCGTTTTAACGAAATCCGTAACGACTCCCCGCCCTACTACCTCACCATGGCTGACGACAGAGGTTATTTCGTCTATTTGCTCGCGGTAGAAATTGCCAGTGTGCATTACAACCTCCTCGTCATGAAAGATGCCGCCAAACTGGAGCAAGAATACAGTAAGTTCAGTAAACGTACTTATATTCGTTTAGCCATGGTATTGGCCTTAGCCTTAATTCTATTGGTCAGCGCCGCCTATTGGGGCATGCGTCCCTTGGTACGGATGCAAAATGAACTGCAATCAATTAACCAAGGTAAGAGTAAATCACTTTCTGAGGGCTATCCTGTTGAACTTGAAGGCGTAACGCAAGCACTCAACCAGATGTTGCAACAATCTAGTGCCCAACAACAGCGCTATCAAAATGCGATGAATGACTTGGCACACAGTCTTAAAACCCGCTTAGCCGCCGTGCATGCCATTACAGATGACGCCAGTTTGAGTAAACAATCGGCAAGCGAAAAGATCATGGAACAAGTCAGCCAGATGGATCAGCTGGTCAAATACCAATTAAAACGGGCCATGTTAGGCCGCCAAGGCCTGAAGCAAGAACAAACTGTTATCGCGCCCTTAGTCGATCAATTAGCACAAATGTTGTTTAAAATTTATCGAGAAAAACAAGTGCAGTTCTCGGCCAACATCTCCCCTTCCTTGATGTTCCCCGGCAACAAGGGTGACTTAATGGAGCTGTGTGGCAACCTTATGGAAAATGCTTTCCGCCTGTGTATCAGCCAAGTGCATGTATCGGCTAAAATTAACTCACAAGGTGAGTTTGAACTCATTATTGAAGATGATGGCCCAGGTGTTGAAGAAAGCTTAAGACAGAAGATTATCCAACGTGGCGTGCGAGCCGATACTCAGTCCCCAGGGCAAGGGATCGGATTAGCTGTCTGTGATGAAATCGTTCACAGCTACGGTGGCAGCTTAAAAATTGAAGAAAGTCGCTTAGAAGGGGCGCTCTTTAGGATCCGTATCCCAGTGTAAGAAACTGGGATATTATCAGGCAATCACCGCATATAACTGTTCGGCTCGATTAAACATGATCCAAGAAGTGGCAATATATTTGTCACCACTCACAGGTTTATTTCCCCGATGTGAATGAGTAAATCCCGCAGGCGCTATCACCATAGTGCCTTTTTTGGGGGAGATTTTACGCTGTTGATAATAAAATTCGGTTTCGCCGCCCTCTTCCACATCATTTAAATAAAACATATAGAGCACGACGCGATGCAGAGCTTCATTGTGGCCATTCTGCGGGAATTGTTCCGAATGCCAATGGGGATAACCGCCTTTATTTTGCTGATACTTTTGAATATTAATACTGCCACTGCGATACAAATACTTCACTAAGCCATCGGCCCTAGGCGCACCCAGCGTCGCAAAATTAGTCGGAGTTAGCGTTACAGGTTGGCCCTGCTCATCACTCACTGACACAGCAACCGCACCCATTAATGCCATTGAATATTTTGTAAAATAATCTACCGCGCCCCTTAAGGTATAACCTAAGAGTTCGTTTCTGATGGGCTGCAGGTCGACGAAACTATCTAAGGTCAAATCGCGGCTGATCTTCTTCTCCAGATCAACGCCATTGCCCGTGTGTCCATCAACAACGCCAGCATGTTGCTCAAATGCCAGAATGAGACGGTCACATAAGTCATTCGGCAACGCATTAGGGTATACTTCAATAAAGTCCATACTTCCTCAATGGAGTGGCTACTTTCTAGGCTTACTATGCTGACATGTTAGTTAAGTAATTGTAAAGCAGCATCATTGAGATAAAATAACCCACATTACGCTTCACGATAACAAGAATATGAAAAAAAGCTGTAAAGTTTCAGTCCATCAACTTCAAGTCGGCAACTTTGTGCGTTTGCCCGTGGCTTGGAAAGATCATCCCTTTTTATTCAGTAGCTTTCATATTAAACAAGCTGCGCAAATCGAGTTGATTAAAAATCTGGGCATCGAACATGTCATCGTCGATTTAGAACGCAGCGACGTCGCCCCGATACATGCTGATGCGGTCAACCCTATCAAATTGCCGCCAAGTGCTGAAATCAATGTGCTTAAAAACGACATGGATCAATACAAGGCTGAGCAAATCGAAGTGCAAAAAAAATTACGCCGTGACATTAATAAAACTGAGCAAAATTTTACCCGCTCAGTAGCCATGATGCGCAGCCTCATCTCTAAGCTACGTAATCGCCCCTTAAATGCGGTCGATGACGCCAAAGATTTGGTACACACCATAGTCGAACAGCTGCTCAACTCAGATAACTTAGTGCTGCATTTGATGAGTGATGCTAAGCAGGATGAAAGCATTTACTACCACTCCTTGAATGTTGCGATCCTCTCTATGCTGATCGCCAAAGAAATGGAATGGGATAGAAGTGAAATCGAAACGGTCGGTCTCAGTGCCCTGTTCCACGACGTGGGTAAATTAAAAATTCCACCACAAATTCTAAAAAAATCGACACCTTGGTCAGCACCAGAGCTTAATTTTATCAAGCAGCATCCATTACTTGGGATTGAACTGCTCAAATTAGCCGATAATTTTCCCCAAGCAGCCTTACCTGCAATCACCAATCACCACGAGTTTCTCGATGGCAGTGGTTATCCCAAAGGCCTAAAGGAAGAGGCTCTCGATAAGGTATCGCAACTGATTGCGGTAGTGAACGAATATGACTCCTTGTGTTACCCAAGCCAACAGGGCAAAGCCAGAATGCCCTACGCCGCACTAGGGCATTTGTATAAGCAATATAAAACTAAGCTAAATCAAGAGTATATTGGCAAGATGATCAAGATGCTGGGCATTTACCCCCCAGGCAGTGTAGTGGAATTATCCAGCGGTCAATATGCCATGGTGATGTCGGTTAACTTAACTAAACTGCTATGCCCTAAGATATTGGTTTACGATGCGTTAGTTCCTAAAGACCAAGCGCCTATCGTTGATTTAGAGATTGAAGGGATCAGCATAGTGCGTTGCTTACCACCTGCGGCGCTTCCTGAAAAAGTCCACGAATATTTGAATCCGCGCGAGCGAGTGAGTTACTACTTTGGCGGCGATAGTCGTAAGTAGTTGATTAAGAAACTGGCTTAACGATTATGTCTAACGAGCTTCACTCATTTAAGCAAAGTCATCGAGTCTCACTCATTGAATAAAAGTCATTGAATGAACGTAGTTAAATGGCAGTGATAAAAATAAGGGTCGAATATTGCATTCGACCCTTATTTTAAATTCGAGAAAACCAACACAGCTAGCGCCAGACTTATAACCAATGCTTACGTTTAAAGAAGAAGTAAGTACCTGCGGCACTGGCTAACATCATCACAATCGCCATAGGGTAACCGTATTGCCACTCAAGCTCAGGCATGCTGGCAAAGTTCATCCCATAACTACTGGCAATCAAGGTCGGTGGTAGAAACACCACAGCGGCAACCGAGAATATTTTGATGATTTTGTTCTGCTGCAGACCACTGAAACCCATGGCCGCATCGAGCAGAAAGTTTAACTTATCGAAAATAAACTGACTGTGGGGCATCAGCGACTCGATATCCGACAACATTTCCCGCAAGTCCTTTAAATGTTCATCGGATAACTGGCCACGATAATAACGCTGCATATAACGCAGTGAGCGCTGAGTATCGAGCAAACTTAATCGGATTTTACCATTAGAGTCTTCTTGCAGAGTGATGAGTTTAAATACATCGTCAAGTTCGTCGTTATCAAATACTTGCTCACCGACATTTTCAAGTACAGTGTAAACGTCTTCAATTAAGTCAGATAGATAATCCACTTTCAGATTAAATAACTCGAGAAACAATTCCTGCGGTGTCGATACTTCTAACCGCCCTAAACGCAAATAGTTACGCAGCAAACGGATAAGACCTACGTCTTCTTCCCGAATTGTCAGTAAAAAATTGCTACGAAGGTTGAAGGAAACGTTAACGCCGCGCACATCTTGGCCGACACGCTGTGGGAATAACGAATTAATATGCAAGCCGTCACTGTTTTGATAAAAACGTGCTGAGGCCTCAATTTCATTGATATCTTCTTCGTCAGGCACTTCTTCAACAGAAAAATGACTTAACCACTCTCGCTCCTCATCATCGGGTTTATACAGATCTAACCAAATGGTCGATGCGGGAATACTGTCCAGTATGCCGAGCTCTGTCACAGTAAGGTGACGATTATCATAGACATAAGCAGTAATCATTTGTCCTCCTGAAAAAAAACTTAAGTTAACGATTCCACTTAAGTGCAGGCTAAAAAATTGTCGCTAGTTTACCGCATAAGTTGGCAATGAAAAGGCGTGCAAGGTAATTTAGTAAAATAAATATGCCTTAGTCGGTTTCGATAATTGCCAACCGTTCTTGGGTCGAAAAGCGAATATGGATGCCATCGATAGTGACCATTTTCGAGTCTGAGATATCCCCTTTTCGCACACGATACTCGCCGTTATTGTCGGCATTCGGTGACACAATTCTCACAGTGACAATTCTATGCTGATCGCGCCAATACCAAACACTGTAACTCAGCAGGCTAAATCCAATCACCACAAATACACCGGTCAACAGGTATCGGCGCCACAGCGGTTCACTAAAACGCTTTGAACTGAGATTAACAGCCTGAGGTTCAATCTGACGCTTGCGTTTCACCAGTAAAAACCAAGCGCCAACAATAACTAAGACTGTTAGTAAAATTTTAATGAGCATGGCTCTTTCCTCTGATAAACGTCCGCTTGTGCTCAATTGTCTCGATCAAGCCAGCAGCAATCTTGCATTGACCCTTCAATGCCACACAAGTTAGCGCATTATACGCAGACTTATGTGGATAAACTGTCTTTGGGATCAAGCTTAAAGTGCACAGTCAAATAGATAAGGCGAATGTATGAGCCACACACATGCACATAGACATAGACAAAGCAGAACGTTGAAACAGAGTACAACAGACTTATGACAGGGCGAAAACACTGCGGGACCTATACCTAAAATTGATTGCTACAGATCACAACACTCAACATAAGTAAGTACCTGAAATTAAAAATCTTCAAATCCCTTCGCCATCCGCTGAATTTGTGCCAAAGGAACGCAGTGGCGATTACGTTTCGCGCATTCTTGCTGATGAGCCAGACTGCTTGGTTCACCCACAAGCACAATTCTAACTTGATAAGCTAAGGCTTTTGCCGCCGCTTCATAGGCCATGTATTCCCAGTGGCACAGATTGGTATTGTCACAAATCACCACGGGCTCGCTTGAAGAAAGTGCCTGAATAAACCCCGTCAAATTACATTGATGAAACTCAGGTAATTTCTTGGCATCGAAACGGTATTCATCTTCATGGTAGAAAAAACTATCGGTCGAAAATACGCCACGTTGCCGCACGCTAATGGCTTTTTCTAAAGGAAGGGAAAGAATATAAGTTTCAACCCAATGTGACTTACCACTGCCCGGTAAACCACGCATTATAATCGCAACTTTTTCGCTCATGTGTTCGACTCACTGCCAATCACTCGACCCGCTAAAATGGTATCAACCAACTGAGGCACTAACTCCCCCGCTTTTCCTGTGAGATGATATTGAAACTGACTGTGTCTATCAGGTGCCATCATATTCACTTCGACTGTTTGAGCCCCATGATGGTTAGCAGTATCCACAAAGCCCGCGGCAGGATAAACAGTGCCAGAGGTGCCAATGGCGATAAACAAGTCGCAGTTATCCAGCGCATCGTGAATTCGATCCATCCCTAAGGGCATTTCACCAAACCACACCACATGGGGGCGTAATCGCTGAGCCGGAATACAACAAGTACAGCAATTATCGGCACCAAAGGGCTCACGTAAAATAAAGGTCTGACGTGAGCGCGGACAACGGCCTTTGGATAATTCACCGTGCATATGCAATAAGCGGCGCGAGCCCGCACGCTCATGCAAATCATCAATATTTTGTGTGATGATAAGTAATTGACCTTTAAAGTCCGCTTCCAACTTTGCCAAGGCCACGTGCGCTGCATTGGGTTCAACCGTGCCACTGTGCAGTTGCAACCAACGACTATTGTAAAATCGCTCTACCAATTCAGCATCACGCTCATAACCTTCTGGTGTAGCAACGTCTTCAATATGATGCTCTTCCCATAGACCATCTTGATCACGAAAGGTGCGTAAACCCGACTCAGCAGAGATCCCTGCGCCGGTTAACACCACAATTTGCTGGTACATGCCGATTCCTTATTATTTTATTTATTTGAATTATTCTCACTGACTTTGGCAGCCGTGAATATTATTCCTTGGTATAACCATACAAAAACTATGCTTGAATTGCCGCAAAATATTGTGATTTAACGCCTATTGACACAATTTATCTGCATATCGCCCTAGAAAGCCAGAACAAAGGTTTAAGTTTTCAACCTGAGCACCTATAATGGCAAACACTATCCACGGATGAACCTATTGGTTCTGCAATCAAGAGATTAGCAATGACAGATGGAAATCAAGCGCTAAAAAAAGCGGGTTTGAAAATTACCCTGCCACGAGTCAAGATCCTAGAACTGATGCAAGGACCTGAAAACCAACATATCAGTGCAGAAGATTTGTACAAGAAGCTGCTCGATATCGGTGAAGAAATTGGTCTAGCCACCGTCTACCGTGTGTTAAACCAATTTGATGATGCAGGTATTGTCAGTCGCCATCATTTTGAGAGCGGTAAAGCCGTTTTCGAACTATCGACTCAGCATCATCATGATCACTTAGTTTGCCTATCGTGTGGCAAAGTGATTGAGTTTTCAGATGAAGTCATCGAACGTCGTCAAGATGAAATTGCCATGAAACACAACATTAAGTTGACTAATCACAGCTTATATTTGTACGGCACTTGCACCAACGATACCTGTGAGCATAACGACGCCTAAGTCGGCCATTGTGTTTATAAAGAATTAAGCAAAAAACCAGCCTAAGGCTGGTTTTTTATTGGATGATGTTTACGGGTAAACCGCTATAACACCTTGGCGTAGATATTCACTTTATGGCCCATAAACTCATTTTGCTCACGCCAATACATGCCCACACGCTTAGCTACGCCTTCAGAACCGAGATTCCCTGCTAAGATAAGTGCAATCGTCTGATCAATACCAAAACGTTTAAATTCGGCTAATGCAGCAAATGCGGCCTCAGTACCAATTCCTGTTCCCCAATACTCAGGGAAATAACGATAACCTAGTTCGACTTCGCTGAATTCTGGAATAAATTTCGGACCACAAAAACCAATCACCCGCTTATCAGCTTTATGCTCTACCGCCCAACGACCAAAACCATGTTGCAGATAATCGACTTGGATCACCTTGTGAAACAACTCAACCGCCTGCTCGCGAGCTGTAAATGCCGCGGTGGGAATGTATTTCAGCATCGCGGGATTACTGTTCATCAAATAAAGCGCTTCACAATCTTGCTCAGTAAATGGTCGAATAATTAACCGTTCAGTTTGGGTTATCATCTTTGCTCCTTCAAAAATGGCACTTAAAAATCAACCAATGGTTCGCTTAAAGTGCACTGGCGTAACGTCAACGACACTACGCCAATACCTCAAGCTTAACGGTGGAAATCACCACTGCGTTCAGGCTGATACAGGATTTCCTCAATACGCACTTTTACCATAGAACCACCCGGACCTGGCCATTCAATTTCATCACCTTGAGAGAGCCCTAATAATGCGCTGCCCACCGGCGCCAAAATAGAAATCGTCCCTGCGCCGTTCACGTCTTTTGGATACACTAAACGTAAACAGAAAGTCTCATTACTGGATGAAACGCTAAACTTCACTTCTGAATTCATGGTCACCACATTCGCGGGCACCTGTGATGCAGGCACAATATCGGCTCTGTCTAATTCAGCCTCCAATGCCGCTTTGCCCGGAAACGCATTTGCCGGCAGTGACTCCAATAATCGCTCTAGTCTTTCTAAGTCAATTTCCGAAATAATGATTTTAGGTGTTTTCACAGTTTTTCCCTCGTAAAAAATGTGATGTTTAAGCCGTTACTGTGGCTAACATCGACTCTGTTGCTTACCCTCCCCCAATGCGATAAGCCCCATAAAACAAATACGCTCGCAACGATAGACTGCAACCGTGTTAAATAAATTTGAGTTCAAGATTTTTTGCAGAACAGCACTGAAGCCATAAGCACTTAGCTCATGGTTAATGGCTCTACTCACATTATCCTCGCCAATGACACAGACGAGCGCGTAGTAGAGAAGCATCAATCTAACCCGTAGAAGAAAAAATATCTAGTCTTCATGGTGTTAGCTCAATCTCATTCCTGTCATTTACTGCGATTCGCTGCCGAAATTACAGCCAATAAAAAAGGCGCCTTAGGCGCCTTTTATATTCGAAAGGTTAGCTTACCAACCTGTACGAATACGCAGCGCTTTGCCGATATCAGCAAGCGAGCGGACAGTTGTCACGCCCGCTGCTTCTAATGCAGCAAATTTGTCTTCTGCAGTACCTTTACCGCCAGCGATAATCGCGCCAGCATGGCCCATACGCTTACCTGCAGGTGCAGTGACACCCGCAATATAAGACACAACAGGCTTAGTCACGTGTGCTTTAATGAAAGCCGCCGCATCTTCCTCAGCGTTACCACCGATTTCACCGATCATAACGATCGCTTCAGTCTGTGGATCGTTTTGGAACATTTCCAGTACATCAATGAAGCTAGTACCTGGAATTGGGTCACCACCAATACCTACGCAAGTAGATTGGCCGAAACCTTCATCCGTTGTTTGCTTAACCGCTTCATAAGTCAGAGTACCTGAACGAGAAACGATGCCCACTTTGCCTTTTAAGTGGATGTGACCTGGCATAATACCGATCTTACATTCACCAGGGGTGATAACACCTGGGCAGTTAGGGCCGATCATGCGAACGCCAGTTTCTTCAAGCTTCACTTTAACTTGCAGCATGTCCAGTGTAGGAATGCCTTCAGTGATACAAACGATAAGCTCGATGCCACCGTCGATAGCTTCAAGAATGGCATCCTTACAGAACGGAGCCGGAACATAGATCACAGAAGCAGTCGCACCAGTCGCAGCCACAGCGTCTTTCACAGTGTTGAACACTGGCAGACCTAAGTGAGTTTGACCACCTTTACCAGGAGACACACCGCCCACCATTTGCGTACCGTAATCGATAGCTTGTTGTGAGTGGAATGTACCTTGACCGCCAGTGAAACCTTGGCAAATTACCTTGGTATCTTTATTGATTAAGACAGACATTATTTGCCCTCCGCAGCTTTAACTACTTGCTCAGCCGCGTCAGTTAGACTGGTAGCTGCAATGATATCTAGACCTGATTTAGCTAATACTTCACGGCCAAGTTCAGCGTTAGTACCTTCTAAACGAACCACAACAGGTACTTTAACGCCCACTTCTTTAACTGCGCCGATAATACCTTCTGCGATCATGTCACAACGTACGATACCGCCGAAAATGTTAACCAGAACCGCTTTCACATTGCTGTCAGACAGAATGATTTTGAATGCTTCTGCTACACGTTCTTTCGTCGCGCCGCCGCCTACGTCTAGGAAGTTCGCTGGCTTGCCACCGTGCAAGTTAACGATATCCATAGTGCCCATCGCCAGACCAGCACCGTTCACCATACAGCCAACGTTACCGTCTAATGCAACGTAGTTCAGCTCGAACTTAGCAGCGTGAGCTTCGCGGGCATCATCCTGTGATGGATCGTGCATGCCTTTGATTTTTGGTTGACGGTAAAGTGCGTTACCGTCGATACCGATTTTACCGTCTAGGCAGTGTAGGTTGCCTTCAGTGGTAATAACCAGTGGGTTGATTTCAAGCAATGCGAAATCATGATCAACGAACATAGTCGCCAGACCCATGAAAATCTTAGTGAACTGCTTCATTTGAGTTGGGTTTAAACCTAACTTGAAGCCAAGATCACGTGCTTGATAACCTTGTGGGCCAGTCAAAGGATCTATGATTGCAGTGTGGATGAGTTCTGGCGTTTCTTCTGCCACTTTCTCAATTTCAACACCACCTTCAGTCGACGCCATGAACACAACACGACGAGTCGCGCGGTCAACAACGGCACCTAAGTACAGTTCGTTAGCGATGTCGGTACAGCTTTCTACTAAAATTTTAGCAACCGGCTGGCCTTTCTCATCAGTTTGATAAGTCACCAGATTTTTGCCTAACCAGTGTTCGGCAAAGGCTCTGATTTCTTCTTTATCGCCAGTGACTTTAACGCCACCTGCTTTACCGCGGCCGCCTGCGTGTACTTGACACTTAACAACCCATAAATTTCCGCCAATATGGCCTGCCGCTTCTACAGCTTCTTGGGCTGTATCACATGCAAAACCTTCTGACACTGGTAAACCATATTCGGCAAATAAGGATTTTGCCTGATACTCATGCAAATTCATGATGATCTATCCGTATACTTCTAATCAAATCCAACTGGCCCGTTTGGGCCAGTCACGAGGGTATGTCTGGCTATTTCTTTAAGCGCAATCTCTTATCGAGTTGTGTTACAGATCAAGCAGCAGACGAGTTGGGTCTTCTAGGAAGTCTTTAATCGCAACCAAGAAACCAACAGACTCACGGCCATCAACAATACGATGGTCATATGAGAGTGCTAGGTACATCATGGGCAGGATTTCAACCTGACCATTGACTGCCATTGGGCGATCTTTAATGGCATGCATGCCTAAAATCGCACTTTGTGGCAGGTTAAGGATCGGTGTAGACATCAGTGAACCGAAAACACCACCGTTAGTCACAGTGAAGTTACCGCCAGTCATGTCAGCCACAGTCAGCTTACCGTCACGGCCTTTAAGGGCTAAGTCACGAACTGCTTTTTCGATTTCAGCTAAGTTCATGGTATCTGTATCACGTAACACTGGTGTTACCAGACCGCGTGGTGTTGATACTGCGATGCTGATGTCGAAGTAGTTGTGATAGACGATATCATCGCCATCAATAGACGCGTTGACTTCTGGGAAACGTTTCAGCGCTTCAGTCACGGCTTTGATGTAGAAAGACATAAAGCCTAAACGGATACCGTGGCGCTTTTCAAAGATATCTTGGTATTGCTTACGGATATCCATGATTGGCTTCATGTTCACTTCGTTAAACGTCGTGAGCATAGCGGTAGAGTTTTTCGCTTCTAACAAGCGGTTTGCGATTGTCTTACGCAGACGTGTCATTGGCACGCGCTTCTCGCTACGGCCAGCCGCTAACGGAGCTACAGCAGGTGCTGCTGGCGCCGCAGCTTTAGGGGCAGACTTAACGAAGGCTTCTACGTCTTCTTTCGTAATACGACCACCCACACCAGTGCCTTTTACTTTGCTGGCATCAACATTTTGCTCTGCCAGTAAACGGCGAACAGATGGGCTTAACGCATCACTGCTTTCATCGCTGGTTTCAGCTGCTGGCGTTGCCGCTTCAGCTTGCGCTTTAGTGACTTCTTTGCCCGATACAGCACCGGCGATGAATTTAGCGATCACTTGTTCACCTAGAACAGTGGCGCCTTCTTCAAACAAAAACTCGCCAATGTGGCCATCTTCTGGCGCAACCACTTCAAGAACCACTTTATCGGTTTCAATATCAACCAGGTTTTGATCACGAGAAACTTGCTCGCCCACTTTCACATGCCAAGTGGCAATCGTGGCATCGGCAACAGATTCTGGTAGTACGGGTACCTTGATTTCGATACTCATGAAAAACTATCCTTTTATAAAATGTCTATTACTACAGTGCGATTGTAAGTTTCAGGGCACTGTTCACTAAAGATTCTTGCTGATGTGTGTGCAACTCAGGGTAACCACACGCTGGTGCAGCTGACGCTTCACGACCAGCATAAGTTAACTGTGCACCTGCAGGAACCGCGGCCCAGAAATGGTGTTGACTAGAGTACCAAGCACCTTGGTTCTGTGGCTCTTCCTGACACCAAACAAAATCTTTCACATGTTGGTAATCAGCCAAAGCAACGATCATTTCATCATGTGGGAACGGATATAACTGTTCGACACGGATTAACGCTACGTTAGTGATATTTTCTTTACGACGTTTTTCCAGCAGCTCGAAGTAAACCTTACCACTGCAGAAGACAACTCGGTCAACCTTGCTTGCTTCCAACGTATCGATTTCACCGATCACATTTTGGAAACTGCCATTGGCTAATTCTTCCAAGCTTGAAACCGCTAATGGATGACGTAGTAATGACTTAGGCGACATGACGATAAGTGGTCGACGCATAGGACGCACTACTTGGCGGCGCAACATATGGTAGACCTGTGCAGGTGTTGAAGGCACACACACTTGCATATTGTGGTTAGCACACATCTGCAAGAAACGCTCTAAACGGGCGCTTGAATGCTCAGGACCTTGACCTTCATAGCCATGGGGTAACAGCATAGTCAGACCACATAAACGGCCCCACTTCTGCTCACCCGATGACAAGAACTGATCGATTACCACTTGGGCACAGTTCGCAAAGTCACCAAACTGCGCTTCCCAAATAGTCAATCCGCCGGGTTCAGCTGTGGCATAACCATACTCAAACGCCAGTACTGAGGCTTCAGATAATACTGAGTCAGTAATATCAATTGGGCCTTGTTCATCAGCAATATTGCGCAGTGGCATGTAAGTCGTGCCATCGTTTTGATTGTGCAATACAGCATGACGATGGAAGAAAGTACCGCGGCCAGAATCCTGACCTGTAATACGTACACGCTTGTTGTCTTCCAGAATCGAGGCATAAGCCAGCGTTTCTGCAAAACCCCAATCGAGTGGTTTCTCGCCTTTTGCCATCGCTAAACGGTCGCTATAAATCTTAGCCACCCGTGATTGCAATGGATGACTTTCAGGTACATAGCTCAGTTTGTCAGCCAGACTTTGTAAACGCTCAGCCGACATAGAGGCTTGATACGCTTCGTCCCACTCACGACCGATATACGGAGTCCAGTCAACAGAATGCAGCGTCATTGGGCGCCATTCTTTAACCACACAATCACCTTGATCTAATGCATCACGGTAATTATTGATAAGACCAGTCACATCATCAGCAGCCATCACATTTTCAGCGATTAGCTTGTCTGCATAAATCTTACGTGGCGTTGGGTGTTTCTTGATCTTGGCATACATCAGCGGCTGAGTTGCACTTGGCTCATCGGCTTCGTTATGGCCATGACGGCGATAACACACCAATTCAACCACCACATCACGTTTGAACTCGTTACGATAATCAACGGCTAACTGCGACACAAAAGCAACGGCTTCGGGATCATCAGAGTTAACGTGGAAAATCGGTGCCTGAACCATCTTAGCGATGTCAGTACAGTATTCAGTCGAACGAGTGTCCGCATGGTTAGAGGTCGTGAAGCCCACTTGATTGTTCACTACGATGCGAATACTGCCGCCGACTTTAAAGCCACGGGTTTGAGACATGTTGAATGTCTCTTGTACTATCCCTTGACCCGCAATGGCAGAGTCACCGTGAATAGTAATAGGCATGACTTGTAAGCCATCCTTACAACCGCGACGGTCTTGACGGGCACGTACAGAACCAATGACCACAGGGTTAACGATTTCAAGGTGCGATGGGTTGAAGGCCAGTGCTAAATGCACATTGCCGCCCGGCGTTTCAAAATCAGAGGAAAAACCTTGGTGGTACTTAACGTCACCAGAACCGTGGGTATCAGCATGCTTACCCGCGAACTCGTCAAACAGTTCAGCTGGACGCTTACCTAATACGTTCACTAACACGTTCAGACGACCACGGTGAGCCATACCGACGACGATTTCTTTAGTACCGGCTTCACCTGCACGATAAATAATTTCGCGCATCATAGGCACTAACGCATCACCGCCTTCTAACGAGAAACGTTTCGCACCAGGGAATTTAGCACCTAAGTATTTTTCAATACCTTCTGCGGCGTTAAGGCCTTCAAGAATGCGTGTCTTAACACTTTTATCGTAGTTAGCTTTACCTAAGGAAGGTTCGAGACGTTGTTGGATCCAGCGTTTCTCATCGGTATCGGTAATGTGCATATATTCAGCACCGATAGAACCACAGTAGGTGGCTTTCAGCGCTTTTACCAAATCCGCGAGCTTCATGGTTTCGCCACCATGAGCAAAAGAACCTGTATTAAACTCACGTTCCATGTCTTCTTTAGTCAAGCCGTGGAAGGCAGGATCTAAATCAGCTACGGGTTCACGTTTCCACAGTTCGAGGGGATCAAGATTAGCACCTTGGTGACCACGGAAACGATGGGCGTTAATTAATTGCAGGACTTTAACTTGTTTAGCATCCATTTCAGGATCCGTCACACGAGCTGAGCTCTTATGGCGACCTTCTAACGCTAAACTGCGAAAATAATCACGTACTTTTGAGTGAGCAGCTTCAGGCGCATCAACAGAGGCACCGTTCACAGGAGGGAGATTATCAAATACCGCACGCCAATCATCGGCGACTGACTGTGGGTCTTCTTGATAGGCTTCATACATCTCTTCTACGTAGGTCGAATTTGCACCACTTAAGTGAGATGATTCGAGCCAGGCTTTCATGATGCCTTGGTGCATTTCTATTCCTTTCAAACTTTATACACGTGCTTAGCCATAGTATTAAATATGCAGTCTGTAGAGATTACCTTCGACGCATAATTTCTGCCGCCCCTAGATGTCCAGATATACGGCGCGTTGTCTTCCATTACATACGCAAAAGAGTCACCTTCTGCTACCAGAAAGTGACTCTTCAAGAGCTATATTATTATTGGTTTCAGCTCGGGTTCTCGCATTACACTGCTCGCTTCAACAGCATGGACTTAATATGACCAATTGCTTTAGTCGGATTAAGACCTTTTGGACAAACGTCAACGCAGTTCATGATGCCATGGCAACGGAACACACTATAGGCGTCGTCCAGCTCAGATAAACGTTCTTCTGTTGCTGTATCGCGACTGTCGATCAAGAAACGATATGCGTGAAGCAGACCGCTTGGACCGATAAACTTATCAGGATTCCACCAGAATGATGGGCAAGCCGTAGAACAACAGGCACACATGATACATTCGTACAAACCATCTAAATGAGCACGCTCTTCAGGGGATTGTAAGTGTTCACGAGCAGGTTGTTTCTCATCATTGATGAGGTAAGGCTTGATCTTCTCATACTGCTTATAGAACTGAGTTAAATCAACAACTAAGTCACGAACAACTGGCATACCTGGTAATGGACGTATTTCTAATTTCTTACCTTTAAAGGTTGAAATTGGGGTAATACACGCCAGACCATTCTTACCATTCATGTTCACGCCGTCTGAACCACACACGCCTTCACGGCATGAGCGACGGAATGACAAAGTCGGATCTTGCTCTTTCAACTTGATCAGTGCATCGAGCACCATCATGTCAGAGCCTTCAGCCACTTCTAAGCTGTAATCCTGCATATACGGTTTAGTATCTACGTCAGGATTGTAGCGATAAACTGCAAATGTCAATTTCATCTTTGCAACTCCTAGTAGGTACGTTTCTTCGGCGGGAATGCTTCACGTAACTTAGGTGCCATGTTCACTGCACGACGATCCATCGTTTCAGTGATTGGGTCAAATAAGCTGTGGCATAACCAGTTCTCATCATCACGCTCTAAATAATCTTCACGTGAGTGAGCACCGCGGCTTTCAGTACGGAAGTTAGCCGCATAAGCCGTGGCGATTGCCGTTGCCATCAAGTTATCTAACTCTAAACATTCAATACGTTGAGTATTGAATTCACGAGAGTTATCAGACAATTTAGCATTTGCAAGACGTTCACGAATCACTTTCAACTGCTCTAACCCTTCAGCCATAGCATCGCCACGGCGGAATACAGAGAAGTTTAATTGCATACACAGTTGCAGATCCTTACGGATTTGCGCTGGGTCTTCGCCATCTTTGTTGCTTTCCCAACGATTCAGACGCGCCAGAGAAGCTTGAATATCTGCATCACTTGCGTCTTTTGGATCGTCAGTCTCATCCAAAGCTTTACCTAAATGCTGACCTGCTGCGCGGCCAAAGACCACTAAGTCAAGCAGTGAGTTACCACCTAAACGGTTTGCACCATGTACAGATACACAGGCAATCTCACCCACAGCGAACAGACCAATAACATCTTGTTCAGTGCCGTCTTCATTCTTACGAATAACTTGACCACTGACCTTAGTTGGTAGGCCACCCATCATATAGTGACACGTTGGTAGTACTGGAATTGGACCATCGGCTGGATCGATATGGGCAAAAGTACGAGACAATTCACACACGCCTGGTAAACGTGCTTCTAATGTTTCTTTACCTAAGTGATCAAGCTTCAGTAAACAGTGTGGGCCTAATGGACCGTCTAAACCACGACCTTCGCGGATTTCAGTCATCATTGAACGTGCTACCACGTCACGTGATGCCAAATCTTTCGCGTTAGGGGCATAACGCTCCATGAAACGCTCGCCGTCTTTGTTCAGCAGATAACCGCCTTCACCACGACAACCTTCAGTCACAAGTACACCCGCGCCGGCGATGCCAGTTGGGTGGAATTGCCACATTTCCATGTCTTGCATTTGCACGCCAGCACGCATTGCCATACCTACGCCGTCACCGGTGTTGATATGCGCGTTAGTCGTCGAAGCGTAAATACGCCCTGCACCGCCAGTCGCAAGAATCGTTGCTTTAGCTTTGAAATAAACGATATCGCCCGTTTCAATTTCAATCGCAGTACAACCCACAACGGCGCCATCATCGTTTTTAACGAGATCTAATGCATACCATTCTGAGAAGACTTGCGTCTTATGCTTAACGTTTTGTTGATATAAACAGTGAAGCAAAGCATGACCAGTACGGTCGGCAGCTGCCGCAGTACGCGCAGCCTGCTCGCCACCAAAGTTCTTAGATTGACCACCAAATGGACGTTGGTAAATCGTACCATTTTCGAAACGAGAGAAAGGCAAACCCATTTGCTCAAGTTCAATCACGGCTTCAGGACCGGTTTTACACATGAACTCGATCGCTTCTTGGTCACCGATAAAATCGGAACCTTTCACGGTATCGTACATGTGTTGTTCCCAATGATCTTCATGGGCGTTACCTAACGCAACAGTGATACCACCCTGCGCAGATACGGTATGAGAACGGGTTGGGAATACTTTTGATAAAAGCGCACAGCTTTTACCTTCTTTGGAAATCTGCAGCGCTGCACGCATACCAGCGCCACCGGCACCGATCACTACAGCATCAAATTCGCGTACTGGAATACTCACTTAGACACCCCACACAATAACAATGCCGGCCGCTAAATAACAAAATACGGTAACGACAAAGGTGAACTGTAAAACACCACGTAACGACGTGCACTTAACGTAATCTGTCAGCACTTGCCATACACCAATCCAAGCATGTACTAATAAGGCTACCAGCGTCAGAAGTGTAAACACTTTCATTGGCAGAGCACTAAATAGGCCATGCCAGACGTCGTAGGTGAGAGGGGAACTACATGCAATAAAGCCAACCAAGAAAATGGTGTAACAGGCGAGGATCACTGCACTAGCGCGTAGTAGAATATAGTCATGAACACCACTGCGTCCAAAACTTGCTGCATTGGTTACCATACCCAGATCCCCGCTATGATTGAAAAGGCTACCGTTAAGGCAAATACAGCTTTCGCTGATGCGGCACCCGATGACAATTCCTCCCAACGACCGGTATCCATTACTAAGTGGCGCAGGCCACCAAACAAGTGATACGCCAGTGCAGTCATAATGCCCCATAGGATAAACTTCATCACGAAGTTATCGAATAGAGACTGTACGCCAGCGAAACTTTCAGCTGATGCTAAAGATGAATTTAGCAACCAAATGAGAATGCCAACTGCGAACAGCATGATGACACCGGAAACACGGTGAAGAATTGACACAATCGCTGTTGCAGGAAAGCGAATGGTCTGCAGATCTAAATGGACAGGTCTTTGCTTTTTCACGTTCTGCTCACTCAGCTCCATTGAGCATTTTTTTTGTTATGTGAACCGCTTTTGTACAAACTTTAAACAGGAGGTTGATCACTGCAAAAGTAAACACAAAAGCAAAGTTTAAACAAACAGTTAACTATCTGAGCACGCACTCATTTAACATGTAAACAAAGGGTGCTTTATAATCGTTGTTTGCGGCCCTTATTGGGCGAGGCAAGTATACTCGCGGCAAATGTCAAATACAAACATCACAGAATGCAAATTATGTTTTTTTGACTATTTTTTACTGTAAGTGCCAGTTACAAATAGAAAAGTAAAGGCTTTTATACCATGGTCTAACAAATTTAAACGCTTATTTAAATTGAAATGTGATCTAGAATGGCTGTAAAGTAATGGCGGTTTGACATGCCGCACTCACAGATAAGAACTAAGTAAGGAGAACGGGGTATGGCTGATTTAAAAGCCAAATTAGAATTACCAGGGAACGACTCGATAGAATTGCCAGTAAAGCAGGGAACCGCTGGTTTTGACGTAATCGATATCAGTAAACTTGGCAGCAAAGGTTACTTTACTTTTGATCCAGGTTTTCTTGCGACTGCCTCCTGTGAATCTGCAATTACCTATATTGATGGTGATCTGGGTATATTGTTACACCGTGGCTATCCAATCGATCAACTTGCCGTTGACTCCGATTACCTAGACCTGTGTTATTTGCTGCTTTACGGTGAACTGCCGACCAAAGCGCAATATACTGAGTTTGTACATACAGTTAAAACCCACACTATGGTTCACGAGCAGCTAGCCTTCTTCTTTAGAGGTTTCCGTCGTGATGCTCATCCTATGGCCATGTTATGTGGTGTGACGGGTGCATTATCTGCATTTTACCAAGACTCTCTGGATGTCAACGATCCACGTCACCGCGAAATCGCCGCTTATCGCTTAGTCTCAAAAATGCCTACGATAGCAGCCATGTGCTACAAGTATTCTTCAGGCCAGCCATTCGTGTACCCACGTAATGACTTAAGCTATGCAGGCAACTTCTTAAGCATGATGTTTGCTGTACCGTGCGAAGAATACGTCGTGAACCCTATTGTTGAACGTGCAATGGACAGGATCTTCATTTTACATGCAGATCATGAGCAAAATGCATCGACTTCAACAGTACGTTTAGCCGGTTCTTCAGGTGCAAACCCATTTGCGTGTATCGCAGCGGGTATCGCATCTCTTTGGGGCCCTGCACACGGCGGCGCTAACGAAGCCTGTTTGCAAATGTTAGAAGAAATCGGTTCAGTAGACCGTATTCCTGAATTCATTGAACGCGCTAAAGATAAAAATGATCCTTTCCGTCTGATGGGCTTTGGACACCGTGTTTACAAAAACTTTGACCCACGAGCCAAAGTGATGCGTGAAACTTGTCATGAAGTGCTGAAAGAACTGAAAGTACAAGATCCACTCTTGGATGTGGCAATGGAGCTTGAGCGCATTGCACTTGAAGACGAATACTTCATTTCTAAAAAGCTGTATCCAAACGTCGACTTCTACTCTGGCATCATTATGAAAGCCATTGGTATTCCAACCAGTATGTTCACTGTGCTGTTCGCACTGGCACGTACTGTAGGCTGGATTGCTCACTGGAAAGAAATGTTAGATCAACCAGGCCACAAAATCAGCCGTCCACGTCAGTTATATACTGGTGAAACTGCGCGTGATTTCGTCGCACAAGACAAACGCTAAGTCCCACGACTTACGCATTAAAAAGCGCCTAAGGGCGCTTTTTTCATTTCAAATAATCCTCTTTTAAACTTCCTTCTCCTGACAAAATACATTGTTGCAATTGCGCACTTGTGTAATCTTAATTAACCGCGTTTAGTTATTCTCATCACTTTTTAAACCTTTTAGCTACATTTAGTAAGAATCACAAATCACACTTAGCCAAAAATACGGCTAACAATTTGAAATTAAACAACTTTAAATATTGGCATAGTTTCTGCTAACAACTGACATCACAATAAAGACAACAGGTAACATTCTTATGGAAAAGTCAAAAATTGCTCAATTCACCCTGCCACTGCTAATGATTTCGATGCTAGCAGCCTGTGGTGAGGAAGAAGTGGTCAAAAAAGAAGAAAAATATGCCATTCCCGTCGAAACCACTACAGTGATGCAAGGAAACGTTTCATCTTTTTACAGTACAACTGCCACCTTAGAAGCGCCACAGGAAGCCAATGTAGTGAGTCGTATATCAGGGCTCATTGAATCTCTCGCTGTTGAAGAAGGTGACCGCGTTCAAAAGGGACAAGTGCTGGCTGTTATTGATGCCAAGAGGCAGCAATATGATTTAGACCGCTCAGAAGCCGAAGTCAAAATCATCGAGCAAGAATTAAATCGTCTGAAGAAAATGAGCAACAGAGAATTTATCAGCGCGGATTCAATGGCCAAACTTGAATATAACTTGCAAGCCGCTATCGCTAAAAAAGATCTCGCCGAACTGCAAGTAAAAGAAAGCCGCGTACTGTCCCCTATCAGCGGTGTAGTTGCTAAACGCTATGTGAAAGCTGGCAATATGGCGAAGGAATTTGGCGATTTGTTTTATATAGTCAACCAAGATGAACTTCACGGTATAGTTCATTTGCCAGAGCAACAGCTTGCGAGCTTAAAACTCGGCCAAGAAGCACAAGTGTTTAGTAATCAACATAGCAAGAATGCTATCCACGCCAAAGTGTTGCGCATAAGCCCGATTGTGGACCCACAAAGTGGCACCTTTAAGGTGACACTTGCTGTGCCGAATCAAGAGGCGCGCCTTAAAGCTGGCATGTTTACCCGAGTTGAGCTCAAATACGATACCCACGAGAACGTGATTACCGTTCCCTACAGCGCCTTGATTAACCAAGACAACAAGCAAGCGCTTTATGTTATTGATGGTACCAATGCGAACCGTCGTGAAGTCGAAATTGGCTACCGTGAAGGTGATTCGGTAGAAGTGATTACAGGTATTAATCCCGGTGAGCAAGTCGTTACCCGTGGCCAGCAAAACTTGAAAGACCAATCCTTAGTCGAAGTGATCACCCCACTCGATCTTGCTTCCGCTAAGAACTGATAGGAGCCTTTCATGTCAATTATCAGCACTTCTGTTAAACGGCCAGTCACGGTATGGATGTTCATGCTGGCGGTGATTTTATTCGGTATGGTGGGATTTTCCCGCCTAGCGGTGAAGTTACTGCCAGACTTAAGCTATCCCACATTAACCATTCGCACTATGTATGACGGCGCGGCGCCAGTTGAAGTCGAACAGCTCGTCTCTAAACCAATTGAAGAAGCCGTTGGCGTGGTCAAAGGCTTACGTAAAATCAGTTCTATTTCGCGCTCCGGCATGTCAGATGTGGTGCTCGAGTTTGAATGGGGCACAACAATGGATATGGCGAGTTTAGATGTACGTGAAAAACTCGACACTATCGCTCTGCCGCTCGATGTTAAAAAGCCCTTATTACTGCGTTTTAACCCCAACCTTGACCCTATTATGCGTCTTGCGCTGTCTGTGCCCAATGCATCTGAAGCCGATCTCAAACAAATGCGCACCTATGCAGAGGAAGAGCTTAAGCGTCGTTTAGAGGCGCTATCTGGGGTCGCCGCCGTGCGTTTATCTGGCGGCCTAGAGCAAGAAGTGCATATTCTGCTCAATCAAGAAAAACTGTCGCAGCTCAATCTCAATGCCGATGATATTAAACGTCGTATTAATGAGGAAAACATCAACCTCTCTGCGGGTAAAGTGATCCAAGGTGATCGCGAATACTTAGTACGAACGCTAAACCAATTCAACTCATTAGATGAACTCGGCCAAGTGATCGTCTATCGCGACGAGCAAGCTTTAGTCCGTTTATTCGAAGTTGCTACCATCACAGATGCCTACAAAGAGCGTAGTGATATCACCCGCATCGGCAGTCAAGAATCGATTGAACTGGCCATTTATAAAGAAGGTGATGCAAATACTGTCGCTGTCGCCAAAAAACTGCGCGATGAACTCGTCAAAATCAATCAAGACCCTAAGCAAAATAAGCTCGAAGTGATTTACGATCAGTCTGAGTTCATCGAAAGTGCGGTCAGCGAAGTCACCTCTTCTGCGCTGATGGGCAGCTTGTTATCTATGCTAGTGATTTACCTGTTCTTGCGTAATATCATCCCGACACTGATTATTTCTATCTCGATTCCCTTCTCAGTCATCGCCACCTTTAACATGATGTATTTTGCCGATATCAGCTTAAACATCATGTCATTAGGTGGTATTGCCCTTGCCATCGGTCTCTTGGTCGATAACGCCATTGTGGTATTAGAGAACATAGACCGCTGCCGTAGCGAAGGCATGAGTAAATTAGAAGCTGCAGTGACGGGGACTAAAGAAGTGGCAGGCGCAATTTTTGCCTCAACACTCACCACTCTTGCGGTGTTTGTGCCGCTAGTATTTGTGGATGGGATTGCTGGCGCCCTCTTCTCAGACCAAGCGCTAACGGTCACTTTTGCGCTGTTAGCATCGCTATTAGTCGCGTTAACGTCCATTCCAATGCTGGCATCACGTGAAGGCTTTAAAACCTTACCCGCGCTGATAAAAACGACACCTAAGGATAAACCCACCACTAAAATGGGCAAGCTTAAACACTATAGCGCGACTGTGTTTTCCTTTCCTATTCTATTAATTGTTAGTTACTTACCCAGTGCACTACTGACCTTAGTGTTGATTTTAGGCCGCTTCTTCTCATGGCTTATTGGTCTAGTGATGCGCCCGTTAAGCTCAGCATTTAACTTTGTCTACCACAGTATTGAGAAGGTTTA
The DNA here is from genome assembly GCF_025653905.1 of Shewanella sp. SM71. Classification (NCBI taxonomy): domain Bacteria; kingdom Pseudomonadati; phylum Pseudomonadota; class Gammaproteobacteria; order Alteromonadales; family Shewanellaceae; genus Shewanella; species Shewanella sp. SM71. The sequence goes on along the minus strand of NZ_JAKKRW010000005.1, from coordinate 130,473 downwards.
TTACAAGCTTCTGGCCTCGGCGCTGCGCCAACAGAAAGCAACACTGTTACTCACGATTGCGATAACAGGCGCTTGTATTAGCTTGTTACCGCGACTTGGTATGGAGCTTATTCCGCCAATGAATCAGGGCGAGTTTTACGTGGAGATCTTACTGCCGCCGGGTACGGCAGTGAGCGAAACCGACAAGATATTACAGCAACTTGCACTGTCCATTAAAGACAGAGCCGAAGTTAAACATGCTTATAGTCAAGCCGGTAGTGGCGGTTTGATGACTTCGGATACTGCCCGCGGGGGTGAAAACTGGGGCCGCTTGCAAGTGGTGCTTAACGACCACAGTACCTATAACGCAGTCACTCAAGTATTACGTGATACTGCGCGCCGCATTCCTGAACTTGAAGCGAAAATAGAGCAACCTGAGTTATTCAGCTTTAAAACGCCACTGGAAATTGAACTCACAGGTTACGATTTAAACTTACTCAAACGCAGCGCAGATAGTCTCGTCAAAGCATTATCCGCCTCGGAGCGTTTTGCCGACGTGAACACCAGTCTACGTGATGGTCAACCTGAGCTAAGTATCCGTTTCGATCATGCAAGGTTAGCAGCTCTAGGAATGGATGCTCCAACGGTTGCAAACCGTATTGCCCAACGTGTTGGCGGTACTGTTGCCAGTCAATACACAGTGCGTGACCGTAAGATTGATATTCTAGTGCGCAGTGAACTCGCGGAGCGGGATCAAATCAGCGATATCGATGCCTTAATCATCAACCCGAATAGCAGTCAACCTATTGCATTAAGCGCAGTTGCAGAAGTTTCATTACAATTAGGCCCATCTGCGATTAACCGCATCAGCCAACAACGTGTAGCTCTCGTATCAGCTAACCTCGCCTATGGTGATTTAAGCGATGCGGTTGCACAGGCGCAACAGATACTATCGCAACAAGTGTTACCCGCATCGGTCCAGGCCCGTTTTGGTGGTCAAAATGAGGAAATGGAGCACTCGTTCCAATCACTCAAAATTGCCCTTATCTTAGCGATTTTCTTAGTGTATTTAGTGATGGCGAGTCAGTTTGAGTCACTACTGCACCCCTTGCTTATCCTTTTTGCCGTACCTATGGCATTAGGTGGCAGTGTACTTGGGCTTTATATCACCCAAACTCACTTGAGTGTGGTGGTATTTATTGGCCTTATCATGTTGGCGGGGATCGTCGTGAACAACGCGATTGTGCTTGTGGATCGGATCAATCAACTGCGTAGCGAAGGTGCTCAAAAACTTGATGCCATTCGTGATGCAGCTAAATCGCGCCTACGCCCGATTATGATGACAACCCTCACCACGACCTTAGGCTTATTGCCGATGGCGCTAGGTCTAGGTGATGGCTCAGAGGTGCGCGCACCGATGGCGATTACGGTGATCTTTGGTCTGAGTTTATCAACACTACTGACCTTAATTGTGCTCCCAGTGCTCTATGCCCTGTTCGACCGTAAAGAATACGCAGTAACTGGCTCACATGTAAACGTAGAGGAGGCTCGCCCATGAACCTCACCCGTTTAGCCATTAAGCGCCCCGTAACCACCAGCATGTTTTTCTTTGCTATCTTGCTGTTTGGTCTCGCCTCGAGTCGCCTATTACCGCTGGAAATGTTCCCCGGTATTGATATCCCACAGATAGTGGTGGAAGTGCCTTACAAAGGATCGACCCCCGCTGAAGTGGAGCGCGATATAACCAAAGTGCTGGAGGAATCCCTCGCTACTATGGGGGGGATTGATGAGCTTGAATCAGAATCCTCCCAAGAAGGCGCCGAAATCGAAATCAACATGAAGTGGGGGGAAAACGTTGCCACTAAGAGCTTAGAAGCGCGGGAAAAAATCGATGCAGTGCGGCATTTACTGCCCAAGGATGTGGAGCGGGTCTTTATCCGCCAATTCTCCACCGCCGACATGCCTGTGCTCACCATACGCATCTCAAGTGATCGTGAGCTTTCAGGTGCATTCGATCTACTCGATAAACAGCTCAAGCGTCCGCTTGAACGTGTTGAAGGTGTCTCTAAGGTCAGCCTGTACGGCGTTGAGCAAAAGCAAATTGAGGTACGCATCAATGCCGACCGCCTTGCCGCCAGTGGATTTTCAGCCACAGATTTGCAACAACGTCTCGGCAGAGAGAACTTTGTGCTGAGCGCAGGTACACTCAGGGCCAGTAGTATCGTTTATCAAGTTTCACCTAAAGGTGAGTTCAGAAACCTTGAAGATATCAAAGCACTAGTACTGATCCCCGGATTGACCTTAGGCGATATCGCCGATGTGCAATTTGCCCTACCTGAACGTATCGAAGGTCGACATTTAGATAAGCACTATGCCGTGGGTTTGGATGTGTTTAAGGAATCTGGCGCTAACTTAGTCGAAGTGTCAGACCGTGTCATGAAGGTGATTGAGCTTGCGAAGCAGGACCAACAGTTCCAAGGTATTCGCCTATTTATCATGGAAGATCAAGCCTCTGGAGTAAAATCTTCACTAATGGATTTGCTGCTTTCAGGGTTAATCGGTGCACTGCTGTCCTTTGTCGTGCTGTACTTATTCCTGCGTAATTTGAAAATGACTTTAGTGGTTGTGTCATCCGTGCCTATTTCAATCGGTATGACGCTCGCCGCTATGTATCTACTCGGTTACAGCTTGAATATTCTGTCTATGATGGGACTCCTGCTCGCCGTCGGTATGCTGATTGATAACGCTGTGGTTGTCACTGAGAGCGTACTGCAGGAAAAACAAGGTAAACACCCTAAAGACAATGAAGAGTCAGTCATGACGGGGGTCGATAAAGTGTCTCTGGCGGTATTGGCAGGCACAATGACAACCGCCATTGTATTTTTACCTAATATTTTTGGCGTAAAAGTCGAGATCACCATTTTTCTAGAGCATGTTGCTATTGCGATTTGTATCTCACTCGCCGCGTCGCTATTGGTCGCAAAAACCTTAATCCCTTTGATGTTGACTAAGTTCCACTTCGACATCGCCCCCGAAAAGGATGCGGGTAAATTACAACGTTTCTACAATAATACCCTAGATTGGGTATTGCTCAGACCTTGGCGCTCAGGTGTGATTGCTGTAGCGATCCTCGCATCCACCGCCCTGCCGCTATCTATGGTTAAACAGGATCAAGAAGACAGCGAGAGCAATGAACGAATCTACATTAACTACCAAGTAGAAGGTCGACATAATCTCAATGTCACTGAGGCGATGATCAACCAAATGGAAGAGTATCTTTATAACAATAAAGAGGAATTCCATATTGATTCTGTCTACAGCTATTATGCCTCTGACGATGGCTCATCGGTGATCCTCCTAAAGAAAGATTTGCCTATATCAGTGGATGAGTTAAAAAAGAAAATCCGTAGCGGCTTTCCTAAGTATTCCATCGCCAAACCACAATTTGGCTGGGGTAATGACAACTCTGGCGTGCGAGTCACACTGACAGGACGTTCAACCTCTGAGCTGATTAATTTGAGCGAACAAGTTATTCCTTTGTTGCAAAATATCAAAGGATTGCAAGATGTTCGCTCCGAGCTTAACGGCGCTCAGCAAGAAGTGATTATCCGCATTGATAGACAAATGGCGGCACGGTTAGATTTAAAACTCAATGAAATTGCCTCAAGTATCTCCATGGCACTGCGCGGTTCACCGCTGCGATCCTTCCGCCACGATCCTAATGGCGAGCTGCGCATCGAAATGGCCTACGAGAAAGAGTGGCAAAAGTCACTTGAGAAACTCAAGCAGTTACCCATAGTACGCCTCGACCAAAGAGTGTACACCTTAGATAATCTGGCGAAGATTGAGATCCAACCCCGCTTCGATACTATCAAACACTTCAATCGCCAAACCTCGCTGTCGATTGGGGCTAACTTAGAAAACCTCACCACAGAAGAGGCGCAAACTAAGATCAAGCAAGTGATGGAAAATATCCGTTTCCCCGATGGTTACGACTATTCACTCCGTGGTGGCTTCGAGCGCCAAGATGAAGATCAGAACGTGATGGTGACTAATATGCTCTTGGCTGTCGCGATGATTTATATTGTTATGGCGGCGTTGTTTGAATCTCTACTGTTACCAACGGCGATTATTACCTCGATCCTATTTTCCATCACAGGTGTATTCTGGGCGCTGTTTATCACTGGCACCCCTATTTCTGTGATGGCAATGATAGGTATCTTGATTTTAATGGGGATAGTGGTGAACAACGGTATCGTTCTGGTGGATCAAATCAATCAGATGACACCGGATCTCGACAAATTGTCTGACACCATTCGGGAGGTGTGTATCACCCGTTTGCGGCCAGTGTTAATGACAGTAGGTACAACAGTACTGGGATTAGTCCCACTGGCGATGGGTGATACCCAAATCGGTGGCGGCGGCCCGCCATATTACCCCATGGCAATCGCCATTATCGGTGGCTTATCGTTCTCGACAGTGACTAGCTTGTACTTAGTCCCCCTGTGCTATCAAGCATTTTATCGGATGCGTCACCGCGCAGCGATTCGCTTAGGCCAAGCCGATCACTTTGCCAAAAAACTGTTACCTTGGACGGTTTAGTTGTCTTGGATAGCTGATGTTCTTGAACAGTTCAGCAATCTTCGGCAACTTAATATGCCATTGAATTTGTAATAAAAAGGCTGCTGTGCGGCCTTTTTTGTTTTACAAAATTACGCTCTATACTTTTACTGCGGTAAAACCCTAAACTGGATCATAAACAATTGCTCAAGACCGGGATAAATTTCTGCAATCACATCACGTAGCTGCGGCAACGTCATATTCTCTTGCTTAGCATGAATGTCTGAGAGCTCAGTTAAGGTCACTGGCACGACATCAATAATATGGATATCACAAAACCAGCGGTCGGTTTCGAAGGTTGAAACGGGAAGTGTTTGACCTGCAATCACATGAGATTCCGTTTCATCACGCAATGTAATGGTTTTAGTGCCACTTAATATATCGTGCTCAAAGCGCTCAAAAAAAGTGATTTTAGTTAATAACACACATCTTCCTCGGCTCAGGATATGAGCAATAAAATAACAGTAGAGTCAATTTTTCAAACTCATAATGCTAGGCAATATAATGGCTTTTGATCCACACTGACAGCCTACACCACAGAATTTGCAGCATTTGTCGTGTGAAATACTAACAGTACCGTTTGAGTCAAATTGTTATGCTAACGCCATATAGCAAAACTAGTTCCCAAAGAGTAGCCGTTGTTTTCGACAAAATTCAGCAAAACATGGTCAGTTCGCTCAGATTGAGTTAGAATCCCGCCTCAATTGAGCCCTTGGCCTCATATTCCTGCGCGTAGCGGGTGCGAAACGAAATTAGAGACGTCATGAACAAGAAACAAAAGATCATCAAGAAAATAGCTAAACGCGCTAAGGCCAGACTAAATAAAGTCGACCCAGTGACTATCGGCTCACCTGCAAAATCAGGTTACATCTCTAAGGCTGATCGCGCAAAAATGGCAGCATCAGAAGCCGCGACTGAACAAGTCGAAGGCCAACAAGACACGCCAAGTATTGAAGAATAAGCAGTACCGAAGAATAAGAAGTTCAGCAGAATAGTCTTTTAGCGGCGTATTTTGGCATTGTTAGCTTAATTAAATGAAGTGCAAACGCCGTTTCAAACAAAATGCCACAAGCAATCTTGTGGCATTTTGTTTTTCAGCATTCCTATCATTAGCAGCTTTCTGACTGCTCCTCATTATTAAGAGCTCATTTTTATCTGCGTTCTTGCCCACTGCTTCTACACGGCACAGCTAAGCCACATAACGTCAATTAGGCTTTTTCCCCTCGTCTAAATAGGGTAATACGGGCTCATTCTCTTGCTCCTCCGTTAATTGCGCCATCTGCACGCAAGAGGATGAAAGCGGATTGGTCGCACTCGGTAAGTTCTGTGCAACACAATTAGCGATTTCCTCTTCCTCAGTCAGTACGACATTGCGGGGGATAGCATTCGCAGCATCAAGATTAGGCGCAGCTGAAAACTGTGCCTGCGCCGCCACTTTATCCACTAAACGATAGGCAACCCACACACCTAATGTACCAAACAAAATAGACCCTAAAATTTGCCCAATCAATACGCCGTAAACCCCGCCCCAAAGCGCACCAAAATACACAAAGGGCACAGTGCCTAAAGTGGCTTTACCTACGTTAAACAGTGTGGAATATTTGGCCTTGCCAAGGTTATTAAAGGACGCATTCGCCACGAATAAAATCCCCGAAAAGATAAAGAATACTGCGATATAACTGCAGAAAAAGTGAATAAGATCAGCGCTGTCGCCCTTCATATCAAACACACTGACCAAATGTGACTTAAGCATAAACAGCAGCAAAGACATTACCAGCACATACACAGTACAAAACTGAATCGCCCGCGTTAAACTCTCACGTACTCGGTCAAACTGACCTGCGCCAAAGTTTTGCCCAACAATAGGTCCAATCGCGCCGGACAGTGCAAAGATCATCCCAAAGGCCACAGGGATTAAACGTCCTAATACTGCCCAACCTGCCACATAAGCGTCACCGAAATCGGCGATCGCTCGGGTCACAAAGGCATTTCCGATGGGAGTTGCCACATTGGTTAACATCGCTGGACCTGCAATGGCAAAGATGGGCTTAAGATCGGCGATAAAATGTGCCTTATCGAAATGGCCTAACAATTTATGCTTAACCACCACACCGCGAGCGGCAATCACAAATACCGCCACCCGCGCTAAAACGGATGCCAATGCAGCGCCTTCAATCCCCATGGCGAACATGAAGATAAAAATCGGATCGAGTACCGCATTAACGCCGCCCCCCGCTAAGGTCGACATCATAGATAACTTTGCATCACCCACGGCGCGCAAAGCCCCGCCGAGCGCCATCGCAAGACAGATAAAAGGCAAGGAAGGCACGAGAATATACAAATAGCTCGCAGCAAGTTCTGCCGTATGACCACTCGCGCCCACTAAGGCAACTAGCTCAGGAATGAAGGTGGTGACCACAGCCGCCACCAGCACACTGATCAGTGTCGTCACAACCGCGCTATTGAGTAATAAGCGCTTTGCCAACACCACCTCTTTTGCGCCAATCGAGCGAGACACTAAAGCCCCTAATGCAATCGATAAACCAATTCCAATCGATGTGGTAAAAAACGAAATACTCCCCGCATATCCCACAGCCGCCGCGAGTTCATGCTCTCCCAATAGGCTCAGGAAAAAGATATCCAGTAAATCCACGACAAATAAGGCAGAAATCCCTACCGCTGCGGTCGAACTCATCACTAAGATATGGCGTAATATGGGGCCTTCAACAAACTTGGCTTGCGTCATACGTGTCTTTTACCTACAAAAAATAAAAAGTGTTCGCCGAAGTCATCATGAAACGCCTTTATCAACGGGCACATCCAAGCTATCTAACTCACATCCGCAACGACTACAATACATGGCATCAATATCATGACCTGTCTTATGACATTGATTACACGAGCGTAAATCTCGATGACGCCCTACTTCTTGGGATATCTCGGCGGTTAAAATCCCCGTTGGGATTGCGATAATCGAGTAACCAATCAGCATAGTAAAAGCCGCAATCGCCTGACCTAATCCGGTTTTCGGGGTAATGTCGCCATAACCGACTGTAGTAATAGTCACAATTGTCCAGTACACAGATTTAGGGATTGAACTGAAACCATTATCAGGCCCTTCAACCACATACATTACTGAACTCAGTACCATAACGATCAAACTGACCGAGAAGAAAAACAAAAAAACCTTACGACTCGACTGCATCATCGCCCTAAGTAGAACATTTCCTTCACTCAAATAACGCAGTAATTTGAGTACGCGGAAAATCCTAAACAGCCTAAGTATCCGGATGACTAAGGTAAAGTTAGCACCAGGGATCAGCAACGCCAGATAACTTGGCAATACCGATAACAAATCCACTAAACCATAAAAGCTGCGAGCATATAACACTGGATGAGTCGCGCAGTACAAGCGTAGGCCATATTCAATCGTAAAAATAATGGTGAATACCCATTCCAACACAGAAATAAGCTGGCCGTATTCGCGATGGAATATCTCTACTGTGTCGAGGAACACTAAGCCGACACTCAACACAATACACACCATGAGGGCGATATCAAAATAGCGGCCAGCGGGAGTATCAGTGCCAAAAATAATGGTACGTAATTGACGTTTTAACGGGCTTTCGGATTCGATATTCTCAGACATACAAACTTTTACTTCCTTGCAACAAACTGACTAACACAGGGATTACAGCATAAATATGCCACGAGTCTGCCATGCAATTGCACCTAGCTCAAAATTATCTACTCACAGTAGGATAAAATTGCGGTATGATGCCGAAAAAAGCCAACAACCTGTGTTTATTTTCGAGGACTTCATGCGCGCCACCCTACTTTCCACATTGACATCTCTCACTGTGACTATCGCGGCTCTCGTTTCACCCGAATTACATGCCTCTGGCATGGGTAAAGTGGATCTGGTGGTGATCACTAAATCCGAATCCAGTATGGCTTTATTGCGCGATGGCAAAGTGCTCAAACAATATCGCATCGCAATGGGTGACCTACCCGCTGGACACAAATTAAAGGAAGGCGATCAACGCACACCACAGGGGCGTTATACCCTAGATTATAAAAAGCCAGATAGTGCTTATTATAAATCAATCCATATTTCCTATCCTAATGAAGAGGATAAACTCAGAGCCAAAGCCTTGGGCATTAGACCCGGAGGCATGATCATGATCCACGGCCAAAACCCTAAGTCTTCACTGCCGCCAGAACAAGCTCAGCAATACAACTGGACTGACGGCTGTATCGCGATTACCAACGCCGAAATGGATGAAGTGTGGAAAGTGGTCGATGAAGGAACGCCGATTGAGATTTGGCCTTAATCTTAGCCCGCTTCCTAATGGCAAAATGCCAAATAGATAATTGAACGATATCAAACACGCCCAGCTTAATGGGCGTTTTTATTTAACCTTTTAAAGCATGATGTTAGTTGTAATAGTCTCGGTCATTTACTTAAGGGATAAAACTAACGCCAATAGAAATGCCTTGGAGTATTTATGCCTAAATTCAACGAGCCTGTTGCGCCGCACAGTGCAAACCTCAGCTATGAGCAATTAATCCAAGGCTGGCCAGCCTTCGAAGCACAGATTTTAGCCTTGCTTGAAACCTTAGACTTAGCAGATAAAGCACTGGTTTGCGACCATGTCGCGCTGCGCGTCAATTCCATCGCCAGTGCCGATGCCCTGCGCGACGCCTTTAGCCGCATAGGTAAAATCATTTCAGACAACATCATCAATGGCCGTACGATTCTGATCATCGAGCTAGACACGCCACTCACACTCGGTCAATTTAGCATTGCCTGCGTCGAGCTTCCCTATCCTAGTGATAAAGTTTATCCACAGGAAGGCTGGGAGCACATAGAATTAGTTATTGATTCTAAAGCCAAAGATTACAATACCTTGAGCCAAGATTTACTGGTCTTATGTCCAAGACTCCGCCCTTTACTCAACCAAGGACTGAGTCCATTGCCGCAATCTGAGCAGACAGCTGAATCAGAGCAGTCAAGATTACCAGACTTGCCATCCCAAGCTGAGATTAAGGTCAAGATGAGCTCGCCCAAAGGCGATAAAGAACGTTTAGCCAATCCAACTATCGCCTTTAAACGCGGCAATGTGTGCATTAAAGTACATCCCCATGGCATAAAAGCGGTCATCGCGAGCGAACAAGTATCTGAATGTTAAGTCAGACTTAAACTCAGGCAGATAAAACTGAGCTTAGATTTTCATCGGCACTTGCCTTAGCTAAAACCTACGACAGTACCTGAGTTAATATCTGAGTTGATGACAATTTAATCAAATTCAATATTCTCGTTATTTTTAAGTCAGTTTTTGGTGGTTTTGTCAAAAATCGCCAAAATTAAATCTAAAAAACAGCATATTTAGCGTAACTTAGGACATATAACTCGCAGATGCCATCAGGCACAAATTATCGTGTCCAGTAGATGGATGCTATGTGCAAACAGAGGATCGCCAATGAAGCCACACAAGAACGAAGCACAAATATTGAAGTTCGCCATGGAAATCGGCGTGGGCTATGCCAAAAAACGCGGCTATGCAGACTTCGACAAAGGCATCTCACCCAAAGACAAAGTGGAATGTATTTACCGTTTATTGATCACCGACAACTTGATTCAGCCACTGGCCAAAGATAAAGAAGATGGGCCAAACATGAAACACAAACTGATTTTATGGATCACCCGCCAACTGCCTGCTGATCATCCACTGTTGAAGTAATCTTTTTAGACGACTCGGTTAAAAATGATTATTGGCAAGCGGACATTTGAAGTTAGCCTAGAAAGAAACCAACTCACTAAGTGTTCACGATAAGGATCACCATTAAATGGCGCATCATTGCGCCATTTAAGTGAGCCAGAACTGGATATCGAACCTAGCCCTTTTTGGCCGCTTTGTTAGCTTTCTCATTCGCCAGCACTGTTGCCATTGGCGGCACTATGGTTGTAGGGTCGAGGCGCATTTGATACCAGTTCACTCGCCAATCTAAGTGTGGGCCATTTGCACGGCCTGTTGCGCCCACCTCTGCAACAGCTTGGCCTTGCTTAACCACTTCACCCGCGTTGACGTACAATTTACTCAAGTGCAAAAAACTCGAACTCACCCCATAACCATGGTCGATCACCATAGTCCCGCCCGAATAAAACATGTCAGGCACAGAAAGACTAATAACACCATCGGCGGGGGCGACCACTACAGTGCCGGTTTTCGCCGCCACATCCACCCCAAAGTGTGGATTACCGGGTACATCGTTATAAATACGCTGGCTACCGTAAACACCAGAAATACGCCCCGTCAAAGGCCAAATAAACGTCTGTAAAAATGCAGTTTGCTCACTAAATGTTGCCCGCGCCGCTTTCACCTGCGCCGTGTCTTTCGCCGCTCTTTCCTGCGCGACAGGATCGGGCTTCATAATCTTCGAGCTAATGCCCTTTACACTTTGAATATCGTACTCTCGCTTGGTTAAGGTTAAAGGCTTAACCTCAGTCAAACCATCGGGATAAACCAAGGTTAGCTGCTGGCTCAGTTCACCGTCGCGATCAAAACCAAAGGCAAAATGACCATCAGGCGTGATCTTGATGGCTTCACCATTTAAGCTAATCTGAGTGCCCGCTGGCGCTTGACCCCGCATTAATGCGCCTTGCTCTAACTTACCCTGTAAACTCACCTCAGCTTGTACCTGAGGCGCAATGAGCACTAGGCCCAAAGTGAATAATGCCGATAAGCAGCGTATTGGATTTGAACTTAGGGGGACTCCACCGTGAGATAAAAATTGCGATACTTTATTTCTCAACATCTTATTATTTTCCAGCATCTTAGTTTCCAATATCCTAGTTTCCAACATCTTCAAAAAATCCTTATCGATGGGCAATAGGGATCAAGACCCACTCAATACATTCATCGCGACACAAAACGCAGCCGAATTCAATCAATGCCACGTTAACCTAACGCACCATAAAAATCGATTCTGCAAACCCACATCCCTGTCGTAATTTCAGTTCAGCCTATGCTAAAAACCCACAAAAAAGCCCCGATAATCTACCGAGGCCTATTAAATCCGTGATTAAAAGGTGAATAGTTTAAGTCCATTCACTTATATCAGCTCGTAGTGCCTATCCCTTAACGACGATCGCGCCCTTGCCAACACCTTCAAACGCCACCACTTTAAACTGACTTCCTGGCACTTTAGCGACTAATGTCGTGGCAATATAATCGGCTAACAACTCAACCGTCGTGTCGTGGGGAATTAAATCACAGCATTCCTTTGGCATTGCCAATTGGAAATCCCCTTGGGGCGCTTGATAGTGAAAACCATAGTGGCTGTCATCGGTTATCCGCGTTTGCGGCGAAAGATTAAGGGTCTTAACTGAAACCAAGTCCTCTTCACTGCCTAAATAAATATCGTGCCAACGTTTGGCCCAATACTCATCCCACTTAGGTGCTGGACTGCCATTTTCATAAACGTGAATAGGACTACGATGCCCATGGGCGATACGCTGACAATTACCATCATGTTTACGTAAACCATGGCTGTAATGGTAATAAGGCGTATCGAGGATTTCGTGTCTCAAGGTGAGTGTGATCCCTTCGACATTTTTAGGTAAAGCTTCGCGCAACGCTTTCTGTAAAAAGGCATTCACGCTGGGAATATCAATCTCTTCGGTCGGCACTAAGGCAAAGGCTTGGGAAGGACAGGCCAAATGAATTTCACCTAACTGACTATCAAAATCCATCCATACTCTATCGCCCTGCTGTTGCCATCGCACACTGCTGCAGGCCGTAGGCACTAATAAACGATGATCGGCCACCGCATCTATGGTTTGCTTGATCGTGCGTTTGACTTTAGCAAAATCGAGTACCATGTTTTGCTCGTCTAATCCGCCCTCTAGCAGAACATCAACAATCCAACTCTCCCCCACCATGCCGCGCTTTGGGCACAAATAGGAAAAATCGATCACAGTTAAATCTTTGACAAACAATTGCATTAACGCTCCTCGGCAGAAAAACAGTCCGCCTATGTAATTTTATAGCACCGCTTGGCGATGGCCGAGCATGCTAACTTGAGGCACTCAACACGAGTTAACTCAACATGAATGGAGATTCTAATCAATTCCGTCTGTTGTCGCGACAAATGAATCCACTCGGCCCAATATTTTGTATCAGATGTTTGTATCAGATGTGTGTATCAGGTTTTCGAAAATCCAGCAATGCAACTCATTGCAACCATCAGGTACCGATAGGCAGAAAGCAACAATGCATCGACCTTGTCGATTAACAGATAAAGCCTTAACAGAAACATCACTCAACCTAGCAAAATAACAACGTAAAAACAGCGAATTAGATCGCAAAAGCTTAATCCGCAACAGCGATAGACCCAATCGAAACAAAGCATTATCACTCAGCATCATTAACCGCTAGCATCCCTGTTAAACCATACAAAAACCAAGGTTATACAGGGAGAAATAAGATGACCAAACTTACATCTATCGCCATTTTCATCGCAGGTATGTTAGCCAGTACCCATGCTATCAGTGCAGAACCCATCGAAGTCATTACAGCAGCCAAGATCACCGAACCTGAAAAAGTTGAATTAGGTAAAATGTTATTCTTCGAACCCAGACTGTCTAAATCTGGCTTTATCTCTTGTAACTCTTGCCATAATTTATCCACTGGTGGTGTCGATGCACTGCCAACGTCTATTGGTCACCATTGGCAGGAAGGCCCAATTAACTCGCCCACAGTGCTTAATGCCGACTTTATGCTGGCTCAATTTTGGGATGGTCGCGCCAGTGATTTGAAAGAACAAGCTGCGGGCCCTATCACCAACCCGAAAGAAATGGGCTTTACCCATGAACTGGCGACCAAAACAATCGCCTCTATGCCTGCATATCGCGCACGCTTTGCCAAGGTTTATGGCGATGAAAACGTCACCATTGACCGTTTAACCGATGCGATTGCCACCTTCGAGAAAACCTTAGTCACCCCTAATAGCCCCTTCGATCAATATCTTCTGGGTAAGCAAGATGCCATCAACGCCGATGCCAAAGCGGGTTATCAACTCTTTAAGGATAAAGGTTGCGTGAGCTGCCACAATGGCCCTGCGGTAGGCGGCACTATGTTTATGAAGATGGGTTTAATCAAGCCGTTCCATACCAATAACCCAGCAGAAGGCCGTAAGGGTGTCACAGGTAAAGAAGGGGATAAATTTGTCTTTAAAGTGCCCACACTGCGCAATATTGAACTCACCTATCCCTACTTCCACGACGGCAGTGTTTGGACCTTGGAAGAAGCGGTGAATACCATGGCAGACATTCAATTAGGGCAAAAACTCTCTGATAAAGAAGTCAAAGAGATGGTCGCCTTCCTTAATTCGCTCACGGGTGAACAGCCACAAATCACGCTGCCAATTCTACCGCCATCGAATAAAGAGACGCCTCGACCAGTGCCTTTTGCGACAGGCTCTCAGTAGAGCAACGCTTAGTGTCGTTATAAGCGTCAGAAACACAAAGGCCGAGGAATGATCCTCGGCCTTTGTCTTTTGTTTAATGCTTGATTCTTAAGCGATATTATCCCAATGGGATTATTCGCCCTTAAGACGTCGATCGAGCTGATCTTTCAAGTTTGCCGGTACGCCTTTAATCAAAATGGTGTCGGAGATGGGATCGTAAATCACCCGTTGGCCTAGGTGGCCGCCATCGAAACTTAAGGTGACGCCGCCGCCTGTTCCCGAAAACTTCTTCAACTGACGTAGGGTCGATTTATCCGCGGGAAACTCTTCATCGAGTTCATAGCTGCCACCACGGGCAAAATCGTAGAAGGAATCCATACCCTGATCGGCTAACTCATCGGCCAAGTCTTTGATCTCGATGTCAGCGCCCTCATCGAAACGCTCACTGCAATATTCAAACACTTTATTGCGACATTGCTGGCGTTCTTCTTTAGTCAATTCACTGCTGGCAACAAAATCCTCCACCGCATTCATCAAGGTTTTGTTTTGCGCCTTAGTATTCACCCCTTCGACGCAGCCCATAAAGTCGAGGAAAAAGTCAGCAACTTTTCGCCCCGCGCGGCCACGGATAAAGGAAATGTACTTGCGTGAATCCTTATCGGCCTGCCACTCGGTTAAATCGATACGCGCTGCCAATTGGATATTGTTTAAATCCAAGTGGTTATTTTGCGACAGTTCCATATCGTCTAACACTGTCATCGACGACTTAGCACTTAATAGGGCGACAAACAGGTAATCGCTGGTGATGCTGGTGTAGCAGGACATCAGCAGGAATCCGCCTTGGCTAAAATCATATTTTGCCAGTTCTTCCTGCAGCAATTTACTGGCTTGCCCCGAAAACTCCACAAAACCGAGCTCGCCGCTACGGTAAGCGCTCAAGGCCGTCGCAAAGGCGGGGTTAGCCTCACCGTCGTCACCGTGAATGCCGAAATAGCCGAATCCCTTACCCGCTTTACTGGTATAAGTCTGATGCAATTCGTCCAGCATCACCTCGACCGCCTGACCGTTCAGCAGAGGTTGAGGACGTAAACGGCAGCGTAATTGCCCCTGACTGTCCTGAGAAATCTCGTGAATAATTGCGTGTTCGATGTTAATACTCATAAGCCCTGATAGTGATACTGGGATAAATCCGCTATTATATGCCGCTAATCCATTCCAAAGTGAAACATTTTTTGATTATGGCAATCCAATCGAAATACTCAAACACCCAAGTTGAATCATTAATCGCCGAAATATTGGCTGTGTTAGAAAAGCATAAAGCACCGACTGACCTGAGCCTGATGG
The DNA here is from genome assembly GCF_025653905.1 of Shewanella sp. SM71. Classification (NCBI taxonomy): domain Bacteria; kingdom Pseudomonadati; phylum Pseudomonadota; class Gammaproteobacteria; order Alteromonadales; family Shewanellaceae; genus Shewanella; species Shewanella sp. SM71. The sequence goes on along the minus strand of NZ_JAKKRW010000005.1, from coordinate 115,059 downwards.
CATTGGGTAACTGCGTGACTAACTTGCTAGAACGTAAAGTGCCCAGCGAATCGCGCCAAGCCGTGGCCGAACAATTTGCAAAAGCACTCGCACAATCGGTTAAATCCCAGTAAGTTAACTGGGTAATAATCATCAAAAGAATATAAGATACAAGGCCTTTTAGGAATAAGCGGATCACTATGGTCGAGCGAAAAAAGCAAATGAGCCGCGATCGGGTTTCCCGGCTCATCAACTGGGGGCATTGGTTCGCCTTCTTCAATGGTTTATTAGCCATGATAGTCGGAAGCCGATACCTTGGCAGCGTGGGTTATCCAGAAACTTGGTATGGCTGGTTTTATCTGAGCGTCAGCACTATTGGTCAGTTTAGCTTTCTCGCCTTTATCGCCTATTTGATCTGCCTATTTCCACTAACCTTGATATTGCCCTATTCAAAGATATTAAGAGGTGTCGCGGCGGTGATCGCGACCCTAAGTCTTTGTATCTTATTGTACGATACCATTGTTTACGCCGATTACGGCATGCACTTGAGCCCCTTCGCCTTCGATTTAGCTTGGGCGGATCTCAATGCCCTGCTCCGTGGTACTTCTTATATCGTCACACCGCTGGCCATCATCGCCATTGAACTGACCATGGCCAATTTTTTGTGGAAACGCATAGAGAAAATCCAAAAACTCAATTTAGGCAATAAAGTTATCACCTTAGTGTGTATCTGTTTTATCAGCAGCCACTTGATCCACATTTGGGCCGATGCCGCCGATATCACCGAAATTACCCGTTTCGACGATACTTATCCTTTATCTTATCCCGCGACTGCTCGCTCCTTTATGGAAAGTCACGGTATCGATGGTTCATACCAAGGCGATGACGTCAATCACAACACCAGTGTACTCAGCTATCCAGAGCAGCCACTCACCTGCCAGGCCGACACGAAAATCAACGTGTTGATGATTACCATCGACAGTTTGCGGGCGGATATGGTCGATGGCAAAAGCATGCCATTCCTACACCAATACACTGAAAATAATCAATCTTTTACCCAGCATTTCAGCGGCGGCAACCAATTTAGAACGGGCATGTTTTCACTACTCTATGGCCTGCAAGGCAGTTATGGCGATGCGCGAATTTTTAATAGCACCAGTCCTTTACTGACCAGAAGTTTTCAACAAGCAGGCTATGAATTGGGGCTTTTCCTCCCTGAAACCAATCTCAATTTGCGTTCATCACAGGCGATGTTTAATGACTTTAATCCTGTCATAGCCAAAGAAACCAATGGCAGTGCCGATGCCGATTTGCACACAGTGGCCAGTTTTAACGAGTGGCACAGCATCCAACATAAGCCTTGGTTGGCGCTCGTTAACTTAAAAGCGCCAGAAAATTTTGATACTCCCGTGGGTTTTCTGGGTATCGAAACTGTGAAAGCCGATACCGACCTTATGCCAGCGCAAAAAGTATTGTTTAATCAATATCGCCAATCTCTGTATTTTGTCGATCAACAACTCAAGGCGATGCTGGCCAATGTGTCCAACGACACCTTAGTGATTATCACTGGGGTCAATGGCAAAATGTTCACCAGCAACAGTGATGAAGCTAATCGCAACCTGTCACCACAGAGTGTCAAAGTGCCATTAGTGATCCACTGGCCGAATACGGGTGCTTCTAAGGTCAAATACCGCACCAGCCATTACGGCATTGCGCCGACTTTAATGACCCACGTGCTAGGTTGCACCAATAACACGACAGATTACAGCGCTGGCCGCAGCCTATTACAACCTGACAAAGAAACGTGGATCTATATAGGTGATAGCCGTATTTTTGCTATCTATCAAGAAGCAGAAGTGACAGTGATTGACCGCCACGGTAAATATCGTATTTACGATGAAAACTATGAACATAGGCTCAATAAAAAAATGAGCGCGCCTGAATTAATTGAAGTGATGCGTGAAGGTCGACGTTTCTATAACCACTGAGCTTCATCATCTTAGTTAAGAAAGCCCCATTCCTAAAGGATTGGGGCTTTTTTTATTCCCTAGTGACTGGATGAATACAAAATGCACGAAGCTTGGATTTAACTGCGTGGGTTGAAGGCTGCGTGGCCAGTATCTTGAATCTAGTCTCTTGTAGCTAGTCTCTTATGATGGACCTTACCTGCCACTAAAGCCAAAAGCCGCTATCTTTAGATAACGGCTTTTTAAGGCTTAGGTTTAAATCAACTCAAGTCACTCTACAATCAATCGGCTTTAACCGTAGAGTAGCGTGCTAACCAATGGGCGTAGGAAGCGGGTAATACCCAAGATGGGCGCGCAATTTTCAAGGTTTGCGCCGCTTGATATGGCCAATGTGGATTCGCTAAAAACGCTTTACCTATCATCACTAAATCCATTTGCTCATCTTCAATGGCCGCATTGGCTTGATGTGGATCATCCATACCCCAAGAAGTCGCAACGGGGAACCCCACTTCTTGACGAACCCGCGCTGCAATAGGCGCCAAAAATGCAGGACTCCATGGAATATTTGCCGTTGGAGTCGAGAAGCAAATGCTGACGTTCAGCATATCGAGCCCCGCTTGCTTAAATTGCTTCACCAAGGCTATCGATTCCGTCAGTGTTTCTTCATCTTTATGGTCGAATTCAATCACACCAAATCGCGCCGTTAAGGGTAAATGCGATGGCCAAACGTCTCTTACCGCGGCAATGGTTTCTAACAAAAAGCGTCCGCGTCCTTCCGCACTGCCACCGTATTGGTCGGTGCGTTGATTAGCATAGGTTGAAAAGAAGCTTTGGGCTAAATAACCGTGGGCGAAATGCAGTTCTAACCATTCAAATCCTGCCGCTAAAGCACGCTTTGCCGCCGCCACAAAGTCGGCTTTAACCCGCTCAATATCTTCAATTGTCATAGCGGTAGGCACTTTAGGTAAATTTGCCCCAAAGGCGACGGCTGATGGTGCAATCGGTTGCCAACCTCGCGCATCATCATCGGCAATATGGTCATCCCCTTCCCACGGGATATTGGCACTCGCTTTACGGCCTGCATGACCAATCTGAATGCCTGCAACAGCACCCGCATTTTTAATCGCACTAGCCACTTTTGCTAAGCCTTGTGCTTGTTCGTCATTCCATAACCCAAGGCATTTGGGGGTAATACGTCCTTCAGGAGAAACTGCAGTGGCTTCAACCACAACAAGACCGGCACCGCCACGGGCAAGGCTAGTGTAATGCACCTGATGCCAGTCGTTGATAAGTCCATCAGTGGCTTGATATTGGCACATGGGCGCAACGGCAATACGATTTTTGAGAGTAATGTCTTTAAGTTTAAAGGATGAAAATAGATCGGCCATGGTGTTTCCTGTGTCTATTAAGATCAAAAGGTATTTGAATACTGAATGACGACAGACTAGTCTTATCGTGCCATAATTAAAAGCACATACAGATTATAGATTTGATAAATTTTACTTATGATAAATCCACAGTGGTTACACACCTTTAGCGTGCTAGTCGAGAAAGGGAATTTCACCCGCACCGCCGAAGCCATAGGTATCACCCAAGCGGCCGTGAGTCAGCATATCAGTCGCTTAGAAGAAACCTACGGCACACTGTTTTTACGACGCACCCGCCAGCTTGAAATCACTCCCATTGGGGAAAACCTGCTGACCTACGTCAAAGAAGTTGAATGTGCGCAAAAGCGCTTACAGCAAAAACTGATCCATGATGATGCCAATGTCGGTGATATTAGCCTTATCACTCCAGGTAGCATTGGTTTAACGCTCTTTCCGCTATTAATCGAATTACAACAAGCCTTTCCGGCGTTAAGCATTCGCCACCGTTTTGCACCTGACAGTGAGATAGTGGCCTCAGTGTTGGCCAATGAACATGAAATCGGCATGGTCACCTTAAAACCTTCCGATCCTCGTATTCACAGCACACATTTTACCGAAGAGCCACTTGAACTTGTGGTACCGGCGAGCCATAAACAACATGAATGGACTGATTTACAACGGCTAGGGTTTATCTCCCATCCCGATGGTGAGGCTATGGCGACTCGGCTGCTTAGCCGTAAATATCCAACTCACCCCGGCATTCAAGAGATCCCCTGCAAGGGATTTACCAACCAAATCAGCCTCATTCTCGAACCTGTAGCAAAAGGGCTAGGATTTACGGTTATCCCGCAATACGCCCGCAAAGCCTTTGAACGACAAGAAGATATCTATGTTGTGGAATGTGGCAGCCAAGTTGTAGACACCATTTGGTTTATCCACCGCGCGGAATGGCCCTTGTCACGCAGAGCCCAAAAAGCGATTACATTTTTAAAGGGGAAAATATAAAACCCCCATTAAAAAATAGGGCTCGACACACACGTTGCCACACAGGAATAGTCAGCGTTAGCAACGGATACATAAGACTCAGAGGCTATTGATTGATATCCAATTCATTATGGATCAATACCACGCACTGAGAAGCAAACAGCATCTTTGGCCCTAAGCTGATCTTTTGCGCACCGAGTCGTTTCAAGGTATTAAAACTTTTCTTCGGCATAGGAATATGATCGGTCAGTAAAAAGCACGGATTACCCACAAATTCTTGCTCACGGATTGATGTACCCTTCTTATCCATCATAAACAATTGATAATCCACCGCGAGGTCCTGTACCAGCTTTTCAAAACTGGTGGTACTGACACTGATGCCCTCGTCAACAACACGGGTTTGCTCCTTCGTCATGCCCCGAGAAATATCTAAGGCTTTGGCAATTTTAGTGAGCAAAGCTTGCTCGTGAAAACCACCAATATGGCAAATATTTCGAGTATCGAAGCAGATAGTGCGGGAAAAATCATGGGTACTTTCTAGCACCAAATAAACGACAACATCGTTTCGATGGGACTGAGCCACAAAGATAGTGTTCATCAGGGTATGAGCTAAAATCTCGGTATGCGCCTCTTGGCCGACAGAAGCCAAAAACAACTGACTGTCAGTAGGTGCTGATCTTGCTCGTAAAACAAACGCGCGCATAGGTAAATGTCCTACTCAATAATGTCTTAAATGCTAAATGGCGGATGCATATAATTTGTGAAATTGACGATTTCGCCTTGAAAATTTTTGCCTTTTGCTGTGCCAAAGCCAGCCTAATCACTCGAACTTGAACCTTAGTCGCAAGCAGCGTTAGTCATATCGGCAGCGAAAACGTATAAAAAACAAAACCCGTATAGCAATGCTAACACGGGGTTTTGTTTAACTTAACTGCTGGTTATTTTAATGATTAAAACAAACTAACAATTAAGCATCTAATTTAGTCGGTATGAGAGGATTCGAACCTCCGCCCTCTGACACTCTATAACAGTGAACCGTTTAATCATAACCTGCTAAATTTAAACATAAATCATGTAATTTTGCACGTTTTAATTACCTCAACAATTTATGTACAGTTACACGCAAATGCGATATCAAGACTACAAGTACAACAAATTGAGCGTATTCAAACAAAATAACATCCCATTAGTTGTAATCAATATCGGATAACAACCAAAGGGATCTAGGGAATACCTACAATCCCTGCATTTTCCCGATTCAGCAATGTGCTCTGGCGTGGTGACCATACGTGCAGGAATCACCAGGACATAGTTAAGGAGGTCCTAAACCAGCTTTGACAGGCCAAGAAAGGATGAATATTGTTCCTCCACGACCCGATGGCTGGCAGACCACGTGGCCGCCGTGAGCTTCAGCAATTGTTTTAACCACTGCGAGGCCGAGCCCACTGCCACCACTATTTCGAGAGCGAGACGGATCAACTCGGCGAAATGCCTCGAATATGTAGCTTGCGGCTTCATCAGGAATACCAGGGCCTTCATCTTCTACGGTTAGATAACAACTTGCCCCCGAGCAGTAGAGTCGCACAGTCAAAGTGCCAGGTTCTGCATGCTGGCGCGTATTTTGAACTCGGTCAAGGTCAGATCCAGTGCCTCCTGCTGATCGTTACAGATTACGCTAGCCTCGTGACGGTCTAAGTCGATTTGGAACGGACCAACGCGCAACATTTGGGTATTTATGAGCGTGTTAGTGCGGGCGCGTCGCAGTACCGCCTGCACCCTAGCCACCACCTCGGCCTATCGGCAACAAATGCTATCCTCATCGTCGAGTTCGCCCGCCAATTGCATGCCGAGGACCATACGCTGATAGATGCTGCAGTGACCGCAGCACGCCTGCGTCTACGGCCAATTCTGATGACGTCGCTGGCATTTACTCTCGGAGTGGTACCCTTAATGCTGGCGAGCGGTGCCAGCGCCGAAACTCAGCATGCAATCGGTACTGGCGTATTCGGTGGCATGCTCAGTGTTACCTTGCTGGCAATATTCTTCGTACCGGCGTTCTTTGTCTTTGTCATCGGCACACAAGAGCGCTTGAGTGCCTGGCTTGCGCGGCATAATACTGCCAAATAGTCTCACCCGCTTTGATGCTCTGTAGGAAAGTCTACCAACACAATCCTATTGAGCATTAAAGCTGATCAATATATGTGTAATAATTTTAAACGCTGGAAATGTAGGTTCAGTGATAGTAATCGTTACTGCGTATCCGGCTTAAGGTTCAGACGTTCAAATCTGTAATTGGTTCTCTAAGAAGTGGTGCGATGCTGGACTCGCCTACAGTGTATTATTCGATTCATGGAAAGAGTAAGTACATTTCGCCAATATTCCCGCGCTATCTAAAAAGATGAAGCCATCGAAAAGTGAGCAAAATCCATCGAATCTAATTCTGCCGACAAATAAAAAAGAGAGACTACATTAGCCTCTCAAAAAATAGCAGGGGAGTACTTTAACTCAAGCAATAATTTTATTGCTAATATTTACGATGAATAAAACTTGAGATGTTGTGAGAGACAATAACGAGTCTCTCACTGATTTAGCGTTACTTTGTATTTAGAGCATGTTTGGCAGCATTTGTCCCTGCGATTTTACCGAAAATCACAGTATCAGCGACAGCATTCCCACCCAGTCGATTATACCCATGAACACCACCAGTCACCTCTCCCGCCGCAAATAAACCTTTGAGCGGTTGGCTTTGTATATCGAGTACTTCAGCTTTAGTGTCAATGGCAACTCCCCCCATAGTATGATGGATGCCAGGAGCAACTTTTACGGCATAATAAGGAGATTTTTCTATTGATAGCGGCATCTGCTCACGGTTAAATGCCTCATCTTTACCCTGTTTGAAATAATGGTTGTAGTTTGTGATAGTTTTGTCTAAAACACTTGGGGTCATTCCTGTTATTTTTGCAAGCTCTGCAACAGTATTGGCCTTTTCAAGCATTTCTAAATGATCATACCCCTGAACCATTTTAGCTTTTTTATATAATTCATTATCAAATACTAGCCAAGCATATTGTTCAGGTTGTTTTAGAATGGCATCGGAGGCTTTATCTCGAGTCGTTAATTCATTGATAAAGCGATTGCCTTCTTTATTAACCATTATAGCCCCGACACCTCGAACCGTTTCTGAAATTAATATACGGCTATCTTTTCCTACTGTTGGATGTGTCTGGATCCAATCAATATCAGTCATACTTGCACCGACTGCTTTAGCAAGTTCAATACCATCCCCAGTTGAAGTGATATTATTTGAACTTGTCATGCCTTTAAATGTAGGACGATAAAAAGCAATCATTTCTTTGTTAAACCCATAACCACCTGTGGCTAAAACAACTGACTTAGCTGCAACCATATAGTGACCAGAGTGTTTACCGTGGATGACAACACCCACAATTTTTTGTTCATCATCAACAACCAGTTTAACAACTTTGGAGTTGAGTCTTGTATCAACCCCTTCTTTATCCGATGCTTTTCTTAGTACATCAATAATATGTGGACCAACACTTAACCCACCAGATGGACGATGTGTTCTATCGACTCTAGCACCGCCAGAGCGTTTTAAATCATCCATATTGGCGCCCAAAGATTCTAACCATTTAATGCCATCAGCCGATTGCTCCGCTAATATTTGTACCAATTTAGGGTCGTTAGCATATCGACCGCCTTTCATTGTATCTTCGACATACCATTCGATTTTATCATCGACTTTATGATCTTTTTGCTGAACTGTACCCACAGCATTATACCCGCCTGCGGCGAGCATAGAGTTACCACCACTAAATGGTGCTTTATCAAGCAATATAACGTTAGCCCCCGCCTTTTTAGCTGCAATCGCAGCATTAAACCCAGCACTACCGGCTCCAACAACAATCACATCCGTTGTTTCTTTAGGACCTGCAGCTATCGCTTTATTTATGGCTTCATTATCCCAACCTTTGTCCCACGGTTCTTTGGATTTTGCTTTATTAAAAGGCATGTCGAGCCCTTTAAATGAATGACATTCATTACAATATAACTCTGGTTGTTCATGTCCTTTATGACAAGACGTACAATTAATATCACCTAAGTGTGAAGAATGTGGGTCAATTTCTAGTTTGGGATTTGCTAGTTTTCCATAATCACCATGGCAGGATTTACATTGTTTATTTTCAAATGTCTCGCTATCGCTCACTTTATTGGGTGCTGTATGGCAGGTTTTACAACCATTAACATCTTTATGGAATGATGCTAAATCATTTTTATTATCAGCAGCCCATGATGACGCCGTTAAAATCGAACAGACAATAATACTCAAGTATTTTATCTTCATGCAATTCTCCAGTTTTTATTTTGGTAAGATTTGGCGTGATGATAGTTTCTTAATTTTTTTAAATAGTGACATTGAGCAATAAATTGAAATTGTTAAATATAACTTAACACACTTTAAGTTATGCTTAACTCGATATTTTTGTTGATTAGATGTGATCTAAAGCGGAGATGTGTTTGCTTAAATCTCTAATATGGCATTGCTTTTACATTCTAAAAAGGTGATGCCGATGAAAAACACTAAATATATTGGTTTTAGTTTTATTTTAATTTGTTCAACTCCAGCTTTATCTGAGCCACTAGATTTTTATGGAAGACTGTGGCTTGGTGTGGCCAACTCAAGTAATGGTCTTTCTGGTAACGAAAAAGTTGATGGATTTTCCCTTGAAAATTATGCATCATATTTAGGCGTTAAAGGAGAGTATAGTGTATATGATAATTTTAGCTTGTTATATAAATTTGAAGCAGGGATAGAAAGCTTTGATAACGATGATTCTAATATTTTCAAACCGAGAAACTCATACTTAGGTTTTAAAACTAACTATGGTTCAGCTGTTTTCGGAAGAAATGATACCGTTTTTAAAAGTGCTGAAGGTAAAGTGGATTTATTTAATATTACCTCAAGCGATATGAATATGATCATTGCAGGTAACGATAGATTAGGCGATTCGGTAACATTAAATAGCGCTAAGGTCGCAGGTGTTACTATGGGAATTAGTTATGTTTTTGATAAGGATTTTAATCAAAAAAATCCAGAACTTTCTGATAAACAAAACAATTATGCAATTAGTTTTTCCCTAGGCGATGCTGCACTTAAAAAGAATAGTCACTATATTTCAATAGCCTATGCTGATGGATTGAACCAGTTAGAGGCAACAAGACTGGTGGGTGGTGTTGCTATTTCATCCGTAAAATTGGGGGCGATGTACCAGCGCTCTGAGTCAAGTATTTATGATAATATTAAAGGTAACTCCTACCTGTTAAGTATGGTTGTTCCTATTAATAAATATGATATAAAATTTCAATATTTAAAAGATGATGCTGGGCTGGGTAAAGTGACAAAAAATGCCGGAGCAGATCTAAAAACACTAAAAGAGAGTGATGTAAGTCAATATTCAGTAGGCGTTGATTTTAAGGCTCAAAAGGATTTGACTTTTGGGGTAGGTATTTCCTATTTTGATGGTGACTATACTGACGTCAAAGGACATACTGAGTTTGATGACACTCTCATTTTTGTATCTACAAGATATCTATTTTAACCTCTATAGATAAAGCGGCTAAATAGCCGCTTTATAAAAATCAGATATTTATCATGTTAATTATTTATCGTTTTAAACTATTATACTGCTAGTATAACTGATTTCCCCCTCGCGGAGCATTTGATGCGGATAACATTAAGACAATTGATGATCTTTAAAGCCATACATTCTGAGAGGCAGATCTCAAAAGCGGCAAAAGTACTTCATATGTCAACGCCTGCTGTAAGTATGGCACTTAAAGAATTAGAAAGTTCTTTAGGCTGCAGATTATTTGAGCGAGTGGCGGGAGGTTTGGTTGTAAATGCGCATGGAGAAATAATATTACCTTATGCTAATGAAATGCTATCCAAGGGAAAAGAGTTAGAAAATATATTTTCATTCCCTGAACATGGCATTAAGGGGACGTTAACCATTGGGAGCAGTAAGACTGCTGGTAACTATGTATTATCTAAAAAAATTCCATTATTTAAGAACCAATATCCCGATGTAAAAATAAAACTAGTCATTGATAATAGTTTAGTTATTGAAAAAATGGTTTCAGAAAAAGAACTAGACTTAGGCTTTATTGATGCTAAACCCGCGAGTAAAAATCTCATTTGTGAGCATTGGTTACAAGATAATCTTTGCATTGTGAGTGGCGTAACTCATCCTGCTGCGAATGGTTTAAATACAAAATCTTGGCTTAGTGAACAATTGTGGATATTCGACCATGAATCATCGTTCTCTCGAATTCGTGCAATTCAGCTATTAAAAAGCTTAAATATTCACGTTCGTGATGAAATCTGCATGTCAACCATTGGCTCTATTAAAAGGGCAATTGGAACAGGTATAGGTTTGAGTGTATTACCCCTATTAGCGATTGACGCTGAATTAGCAAGAAAAGACCTTATTTTATTACCTGTGGATGGATGGGATTATAAACGAACTTATTGGTCAATTCAGCGTGAAGGAGAAGAATTATCTGCATTAAGCATGAGTTTCCTAGCCTTTAGTAAGCTACTGTAAAATATAATATATGTATACCAGCTATTCTTACTAGGTGAATTAAATTGATATCATCAGATCTTGGAATAGGATTTTTTTTAGTCTTTTTACTATGTAGTTTATTTTATACACACACATCCTCTATTACACTTTTTAAGCAATTTTATCGTATTTTTCCACTGATGCTAATGTGCTACACCTTACCTGCCATCTTTAGCTCGCTAAATATTATTGATGCAAGTAATAGTCAGCTTAGCGAAATGGCAAAAACACACTTAATGCCCGGTTGTTTATTTTTGTTGATTTTAGGTACCGATTTCTTTGCTCTCAGTTTAGTGGGAAAAAAACTTCTCGGTATGTACGTGCTAGGTGCTGTGAGCATCTGTATTGGTGGTCCATTAAGCCTATGGTTAGGCTCTATATTTTTTCCTAACGAACTCGTCTGGCAGGGAGATAATGCTGCTTGGAAAGGCATGTCAACACTGATGGCAAACTGGCTTGGCGGAACCGCCAATCAATTGGCTGTAAAAGAAATCCACAGTGTCGGTGATGCCGTATTTGCGGTAATGATGACTATTAATATTCTTTTTTCCAGTATATGGATGGTTATATTACTTTTCATTGCAGAACGCCAAGATAAAATCGATGATTTCCTGAAAGCTGATAAAAGCTATAGACCGATATTTTGCACTGACATCAAACGTAAAGTGATAGGAAAACAAACAAGCTATTATTGGATTTTGATATTGAGCTTGACTTTTTTCATTGTAATTTTCTTCAGTGAAAAATTATCATCCTTCCTTGCAACAAGAATCGCTAATAGTTTCCCACACTTATTTAAATACAATCTTACTTCTGAATTTTTTTGGTCAGTATTAATTGCAACTTTTTTAGGATTATTATTTTCATTAACAAATGCAAGACATGTGTTAGTCAAGGAAACTCAGCAGGCAGCTCTTTTTTTTTATCTATATCATGATAATGTTGATGGGGTTGAACTTTGATATTAGCGCATTGAGCGCCGCGCCCTATTACGTTTGTATCGCTCTTATTTGGTTCTCTATACACATTATTATCTTATTTATTTTTACTGTATTTTTTCGATTACCTACCATGTACTTCGCGATCGCGAGTCAGTGTAATATTGGTGGTGCGGCTTCTGCACCAGTTATCGCCAGCGCTTTTCACCCAAGGCTGGCTTCCGCTGCTTTATTGATGGCAGTTTGGGGTTATACTTGGGCGTCTTTGTTGGCGTGGTATTTGGGTTTTTTAATGCAGTTTATTCAACCATAAGATGGGAACAAAAGTGTGTCCAACTAATTTTTTGCTCCCAATAAATGCCACTTCTGAATCTTCAAAGCATTACCCAAAGCTTTCAGAAAATGTCTATTTAACAATACAACTTATACATCCCCCCTATCAATCAAACCTCGAGGTGATTCAACACTGTGATAAAGTCGCAGCTACGCGCAGCCTGCCCATATTTATTATGTTTTTTCATGATTCAAGCTAGGACACTTTACCATGCATATACCTCAGTCTTTTGGCATGCTTAAAAAGAACTTTAAAATTCATAAAAATAAAAAAGCCTGCAAACGATTAAGTTAGCAGGCTTTTTAACTCTTATAAAAAGAGGAATTTGGTCGGTATGAGAGGATTCGAACCTCCGACCCCTGACACCCCATGACAGTGCGCTACCGGGCTGCGCTACATACCGAATTTTTAAGTATATTGCATACCTGTGCTGACTTAGCTAAATATTGTTTAGCGATAATCTTTACGGTTTTTGCTCAATTACTTATCACCTAAGATACTGTTTATGGGGTTTATCTTAAGCGAGCCAGAACTGTAGCAATTGCCTCGCAACTGCGCAAGGGCTTCATTACATCTCTTTGATCAACTGCTTAGTTTATGTTCTGAATGACACAATTTTCGTCGATAATGATTGCTCGATACTGATTACGTCCATACTCAAACAGGATTTAGCTGCAGAACAGACATAATGACACCCGTTTACTCAATCATCATTCAATGCGAGTGCATATGGGCGAGTCGGTACTCATCCATGCGCTCGAGTAGATATGGGAAAAAGGGATTCCATTTCTGTCGTAACATTTCAGATGCTGACACACTATACAAGCCGCGCTCTCCCCGCGAAGCTGAGGCTCCGATTTGGATCCTATGTAAATCAGGCTGGATCACTGCGCCATAAAGCCCATCATCTATGCCAAAAGGTAGCGCAACATGGGATAAGGAATACACGCCTGCAGGCCAATATAAATCTAATATTCGCACGTTTTCACTGACCTGAGTGAGCACTTTACCCTGTGCGTCTATATCCTGTGTATCTAAATTCTGTTCATTTAAACCCAGTTCATCTAAACCAAAGTATCGCGCCTGAACCTGCGTGGTTTCATTACTGATATTTTCCACCACAGTGCCGCGATAATGTAACTCAGGGTTATTAATGTTCGCCAACAAGCCCGCAAGTGGATCATTGGACACCATCTTGGCATTCACATCGAGTCGGTTCATATCAAACAGCACTAGCTCATGACCTTTTTCAGGTAATGTTTGATACAGATTATTCACCACCGCCGCAGTTGAAACCGTTGCGTCCACCACTGACTGAAAAGTGAGTATCGACGGAACTTGCACCCGTTGCTTCGGCGTTAATCCTGCCAATAAACCTTGGTTACGCAGGGCTAATTGATAAACTACATCGCCCGCATTAACCGCAAAAGAGGTATATTTAAAGGGATCGTACTCTACTTGAATACTGTTCCATTGCAGTTTATCCAGCTCCAACAATCGTCCTATCCAACTCTGCCAGCGTGCGGCCGCCGCAGATGGCGCTAGCCCTATCGCGGGAGAGATAAAAATCATTCCATCATAATCTGGGGTTTTATTATGGCTGATACGTTCTAACTCATGGTTCAGCGCGACGGCGGCACCCGTCGAAAAAGCCACCACAAATAATGGTTTATCTTTCAGAATTTGCCGCATATGCGCTGTGGCTAAATTAACCGCTGCGGCCAGATCTTGCCAATAAAGCTCAGTCAATCCACTTGGAATCGTGCCATGTCCTGGCAGTCTTAAACCGAGCACATGAGCTTTACCTTTAAAGTGCACTGCCACATTGGATAGAGCATAGGGCGAATCCGACATACCGTGGAGCAGTAATACTCCAAATTCGGCATTAGCCACAGGCCATTCATAACTGCGATTCCAGTTTTGTGGCCAATGTGCAGGATCAGATAAGCTATTTTTGACATAGCGGTTCACGGGAGATAGTTCAGAGGCAGGAATTTTCTGTACAACTTTGTGCTCAACTTCGGCGAATAAGCGGTCTTCTAACGCTAAGTACTCATTAAAATTAGCGAGTTTAGTATTATAATGGAACTCATTTTTTAGCTCAACCGTATGCCAAAGTGACAGCTCAGGGCGCGCATTAAGAAAATAGATCCCTGTCGCGAGTAACGCCACCACTATGCCAGTACTCGCATACACTGCAGCTAAAAATAGGTGTTTTGTCGAACCTATGATGATAGCCTTCATCGCTGTTCCTACATGAAGATAAAATGTGCAACTAGATTATACGGGTAGATAAAAACATCCTTCAAACGTTTTACCGCGATAAAAACCACTTAAGCAGTACAATTTAATCACTCCAATTTAGTCACCCCAATTTACTCATCTCGCAATTTTATTAGCCGCATAGGCCTTAATCGGGTTAGGATCGAAAATAGTCTTATTCCAACGAAACTTATACACTCTCGATGATAATCGGTAATCCACACGCTAGGTTCGCCTACTATCTTCCTACCGCGCCGCTGGTACCTGAGAACTGGCATTACACTCAACCAGACGCTGTCGGGGCTCTCATAGCGTTAAATGGCAATCATTGGCGTAAGATCTTCACTATTATGGCCAAAATAAGTACGGTTGGAGATGACTGGCGCAGCTATCGTGACCAAGTGTTACTCAAGCAAAATGAAATGATCTGCATAGGCGCTATAGAGCTGATGGCAAACGCTAAGATTCATCTCATTGCGGGGCAAGTGGTCGCAAATGCTTTAGGGCTCACCATGTCCGTGAACGATTCCGGTGCGCAGCATTTAACTACCCAAAATAAATCCATAACTGCACTTAAGCTGCCATCTTCGCTAGGACAGCATTTTTTACTCACGCCCTATTTGGATTATCGCCAATACCCAAACCAGCTGATCGCCCTGACACGGCAACACTTAGCAACACCAGAGCCCCAACACAGTAAATAATTCCATTATGATTGTGGTAACGGCTGTCACCACAGCATTAGTCACCAAATAACAAAGGCATAAAAAAGCACTCGTGAACAGAGTTCAAACGAGTGCATATTCAAGGACGATTCAGGGTTAGTCGTAAATGGTTGGAATAGGCTGACGTTTATGCTGCGTCGCCTTATAAATACCAATCAACTTGTCCTCAACCGCCTTGCCAACGTCCTTACCCTCAAGAAAATCATCGATTTGCGCATAGGTTAAACCAAGCGCGACTTCATCTTCGAGTAACGGTTTATTGTCTTCTAAATCCGCGGTCGGCGCTTTATAGACTAACGATTCTGGCGCACCAAGGTACGCGGCAAGTTGACGAACTTGGCGCTTGTTAAGGCCAAATAAAGGTGCCAGATCGCAAGCGCCATCGCCCCATTTAGTGTAAAAACCTGTGATATTTTCGGCGCTGTGATCTGTCCCCACCACTAACCCACCTACGAGTCCAGCGAGTTCGTATTGAGCTATCATCCGCATACGGGCTTTGACGTTACCCTTCACAAAATCAACCTTCGCCACATCGGGCAAAGGCAATCCAGCTTCGACTAACGCGGCAACAGCAGCGTTGTGCACGCCATCAACGCCTTGATGCACATTCACAGTGACCAACTTAGAGGGCTGAATAAACTGACAGGCTAATTGCGCCTCATGCTCATCTTTTTGGATCTGATAAGGTAATCGCACAGCGATAAACTGGTAACCGCCTTGGCTATTTTCTTGGTTTAAACTGTCCACCGCTAACTGACACAAACGCCCAGCAGTAGAAGAATCCACCCCACCGCTGATCCCTAATACCAATGCCTTGCTACGCGCTTCTTTTAGTTTGGTTTTAATAAACGCGACACGACGTTGCACTTCGAACTCAGGCTCTATAGCCGTGAGTACCTTCATTTCTCTTAAGATTTGCGCTTTCACCGAAAATTCCACCTTAAATCATCGCTGTATTTGGACTACCTGAACCCGACTAACGTTAACATTTATTCGCAACTGCCTGTAGTTAAAATTAGCGCTTGGCTGATTGATTATTGATAAACGCCATAAAAATAAGGGCAACAACGGTTTGCCATTATTGCCCTAGCGTAAATCAGTTAGCTTAATACCAATACAGCTATCGACTTATCTTTCCCAGTAGGATTCTTCTAAGCTGTCTTCGCGCTCAGGTAAACCGCGGGATAAACGCGGGCTATGCTGGGCTAAAACTTCGTAGGCGACGCGGTTAGCGTACTTGCACACTTGAGAAAACGAGGAATAACATAGGCCATCGCGCTTATGTTTACTTGAGCCTGGCACGTTAGTCTTGTGGAAAGTATTGGCCGCCAGATCGTGCAATAATGCCGATAATGCACCATCGCCAGCGCCATTAGTGTTACCGATTTTTTCTGGGCCGCCCATGTAAGGTGAAATGTGGGCAAACACTTTGATTGGTGTTTCACAGTCACTTTTAAGCTTTGGACGGGAAAATTCATAACGGTTAAATTCAGGAATCGCACCCGGTAACAGCGTGTGAGTCGTTTCGCGTTTTTCTGAGTCCTCGGTATAACCCGCAGTATAAAGCCCGATTGGACCCGCTGTGGTTAATACCATGTCGCACCATTCCAAGGCTTTTTCACTGGCAAGCAGAGGATCCCGTGAACCCGTTAAGGCTTCACCTTCGTCTTCATTCATCGCCAAAATGGTGACATGTTCTTTGATGAAGTTTTGCCACCATTGTGGATCTTCTTCAATCAAGAAACGCGTGCCTAAGGTTAATACCACGGGAACTTCGGCGGCTTTTGCATATTCGATAGCGCACATGGCCGCATCGGTAATACGGTCGCCATCACTGGCGCGCATCAAATATGCGGTCAACACTAAGGCTGAACTGCCCTGAACTACGTCTTTATCGATAAATTCAGGTGTGAGTTTATCCATAGCGCCTTTGCTGATCGCAAATGTTCGCTCGCCGCACTCAGAAATCAGGGTAAAACAGCGACCGATAGGACCATCTACAGGTTGTAGAAAGTTAAGGTCGACTTTAGAAGAGGTATTACATAAATAGCGGTAGGCGTAACTGCCCACTTCGATATTTTGACTCATTACTCCAAACAGCACTGAACGGTCATCGGCCAGAATAGAATAGTTGTGCACTGTGTTACCAATAGTGCCACCAGCAAATTCATCGCTAATCAAACCATGAATTTTTAACTCAGTGTAGAGTCTGTGGGCCTGTTCATCATTGATCAAGGTAGAATTGCCTTTGGGCAAGCCATAACGGCTCAGCAATTCGTCTTCCACTTTCGCTTCGATATCCACTAAGGTTTGATCAATACCGCTGATATAAGTCGCAAACGGCTGAGGCTGTTGAGTCAGCTGTTCAAGCAGCGGATCTCGGGTTTTAACCGGAAAATAATGTTTAGATTTACGCTGACCGGGAAACTTCATAGTGGCTCTCTTTTCCTGGCATCCATGCTAATTGGCGTCTGCCGAGGCGGTCAAGCCAAGCAGCATCCTAAAAATATTGAGTCTAGGCTAGCGAGACAAAAAAACCACCCCTTAGCCGGAAGGGCGCAGATTCTATCACAAAATCAGTTCGAAGCCAGTGCTCCTATATCCAAGATACCGCTTGTTCTTGGATTAATTGCCGTAATAATTCAATGTGTAACTCATCGTCGTTCAAACAAGGGATAAACCGATAGTCGCTGCCACCCGCATGCAAAAAGGTTTCCTTAGCGCCAATGGAGATTTCTTCTAAGGTTTCGAGGCAATCGGTCGCAAACGCAGGGCAAATCACATCGACACTTTTGATCCCTTGCGCAGGTAACTCGGACAGTAATTTATCGGCGTAGGGCGTTAACCATTCTTCGCGGCCAAAGCGCGATTGGAAGCACACTTGCCATTGCGACTCGCTCAGCTCAAGTTTTTGCGCCAACAGTTTAGCCGTGACAAAACACTGCTCGCGGTATGGATCGCCCTCTTTCACATAACGCAGTGGAATACCATGAAATGACAAGAGCAACTTGTCGGCCTGCCCATGGGTTTTCCAGTGGCGCGTCACACTGTGTGCCAGCGCAGCAATATAAGCGCTATGGTCAAAATAGTCTTTATTAAAGCGAACCTGCGGCATGTCACGCACAGTTTTAAGATAACGGGCAACGGCATCGAACACACTTGCCACCGTCGAGCAGGAATATTGGGGATACAAAGGCAGTACGACAATACGCTCTGCCCCTTGGGCTTTCAGGCGTTCAAATCCCACATCGATGGAGGGATTGCCGTAACTCATGCCCAGTTCAACCGGAATGATCTGGTTAAACGTAGCGCTTAAGTCCACCGCCAGTTTTTGTGCTTGGCGCTCACTTATCACCATCAAGGGCGAACCTTCTGGCGTCCACACGCTTTGGTAGAGTTTGGCGACTTTCGCCGGACGGGTGTTGAGGATAATGCCGTTCAGTAGCGGTTGCCAAATCCACGGCGATAAATCGACGACACGCGGATCACTTAAAAACTGCCTTAAAAAGCGTTTAACGGCCTTAGGACTAGGTTGATCAGGCGTGCCGAGGTTAACCAATAACACACCAAAAGCAGGGGAAGGATTCAACGTTAAGCTCATGGTTAATGAAGTTCACTTGGAGGCTAACATTGCGATACCCATAAAAAAAGCCTGCATCGGCAGGCTTTTTCTTAATATGAGAACTTGTTCTCGTAAATTAACCTTTATTCGGTTATTTCAACACTCTAGCTAACTGCTCACTCACGGCCGCAACCGATTGAGTACCGTCAAACTTGTTGTATTGAGTTTGGCCAGCGGCAGCCACTTTACCGTAGTATTCAACCAGCGGCTTAGTTTGCTCGTGGTAAATCGCAAGACGTTTACGCACTGTGCTTTCTTCGTCATCTGGACGAATAGCTAAATCTTCGCCCGTCACGTCGTCTTTACCTTCCACTTTAGGTGGATTAAAAACCACATGGTAAACACGGCCAGAACCTGGGTGAACACGGCGACCGCTCATGCGCTTAACGATTTCTTCGTCTGGCACGTCGATTTCAATCACGTGATCAATGCTAATACCGTTTGCTGCCATCGCATCCGCCTGTGGGATGGTACGTGGGAAACCGTCTAACAAGAAACCTTTAACACAGTCTTCCTGTGCGATACGCTCTTTAACCAGACCGATGATCAGATCATCAGAAACCAGTTGGCCAGCATCCATCACTTTTTTCGCTTCCAAGCCCAGTGGAGTACCCGCTTTTACCGCGGCACGTAACATATCACCAGTGGAAATTTGTGGGATACCATACTGTTCCATAATGAACTGGGCCTGGGTACCTTTACCGGCACCTGGGGCGCCCAATAGGATAATGCGCATCTCAAGAGTCCTCTTTTCGCATTGATATTCTTCTTAGGGCGGCGATCTTCGCACATCTGGCCGCCATTGAGAAGGGTTTTAGCTTCGACTTTAGCCTCAGAAACAGCAAATAAACTGCGGTTACTAAGCGATTTTTTTCATTAATAGAGCAAAGTATAGAGCTTACGGCGGTATTGATTGGCTATGGGATTACCTTGGCCAAGTGCCGTTAATACTTCCATAAATACTTGTTTTACTGTGCCATTTTCAGCACCTAAATCTTTACTGAGCACACCGAATAATAGTTCTAATGCTTCATCATCGCGGTGGGCAGCATGCAATGCCTTACTCAGCTCGAGTAATAACACTAAATCTGTTGGATTTTGCTCAAACTTTTGCTGCAAATCGCGAATTTCAGGGGTATCCGCCGCATCTAAGGCAAGTGCGAGCTTAGCTTTTAAACTCTGGTAGTAACCATCTTGGTCAGCAAGCCCTACCTTCTCAAGCATGGCTTGTGCTAACACTAATTCGCCCTGCATAAGATACACATCGGCAAGCACTAGACTCACCTCACCCGCTTGATTTGACCCCGCATGCGCGTCTTTAAGCAACACAGCTGCAGTGGCAAGATCCTCTGCGCTAACTTGACTCAGGGCGAGTAATGCTTTGGCCTGTGCTAACTGTAACTGCCACATAGGCGGTAAATATTTATCCAGCATAGCCGTGACTTGCGCCGCATCTTGCACCCCCGCAAAACCATCTACAGGCTGACCTTTATCCAATACTAACGTGGTCGGTAGACTTTGAATCCGAAAGTAATTGGCAATTTCTAATTCGGCTTCACAGTCAACTTTTGCGAGCACGAATCGACCCGCATTTTGCGCGGCAATTTGCTCTAAGGTGCGCAGCATTGCCACACTTTGTTCCTGTGGCTGTGCCCAAAATGCTAACACCACGATCTGTTGCATCGAGGCGTCAACCACTTGCTGAATATTGTCTTTAGTCAGACTGAGGATATTGTCCATAGTATTCCCTTAACATTTAAGGCCTCTATCATGGGAGGCCTTATTCTTTTAAAACTAAGCGTTAGAACCAAGTCTTAAAATCGAGTCTTACCGCTAACGGATTGAGTGACAGGCTAGGCGCAAACCACTCTTCCTGCACTAGAAACAATATCGGGGCCGTTCAAAGAAGGGCCCCGATAGTCATTTACTTCATGTTAGCCAGTAACATTTGGTTCATCAGCTTGATAAAGGCCGATGGGTCCGCAAGGCTACCTTTTTCAGATAATTGCGCCTGTTGCAGCAGCAGATTTGACCAATCCGCAAAGGCGGCTTCATCTTGAAGATCATTTAAGCGCGATACTAATGGGTGCGCTGGGTTGATCTCAAATGTCGGCTTCACTTCTGGCACAGGTTGACCCGCAGCTTGCATCAGCTTAATCATCTGAGTCGACATTTCGCCTTCACCCGCCACCACACAGGCTGGGGTGTCAGTTAAGCGTGACGTGACTTTCACATCCGCAACGGTTGAGCCTAATGCCGCTTTAATGCGTTCAACTAAAGCTACCGATTCTTGCTCAAGCTTTTCTTGCGCTTCTTTTTCAGATGCATCTTCCAGCTCACCAAGTTCTAAATCACCACGGGTCACTGAGTGCAGTTGTTTCTCTTTGTACTCAGTTAAGTGGTTGATTAGCCACTCGTCGATACGCTCTGACATCAGTAAGACTTCAATGCCTTTCTTACGTAGCAACTCTAAATGTGGGCTGTTAGCTGCGGCTTCATGGCTGTCGGCAACAATGTAATAAATCTTAGTTTGGCCTTCTTTCATGCGGCTGATGTAGTCATCAAGTGACACAGTCGGCGCCGCACTGCCCGTGTGGGTCGAGGCAAAACGCAATAAGCCAGCAATACGCTCACGGTTAGCGAAATCTTCCGCAGGCCCTTCTTTCAGCACTTGACCAAATTCAGCCCAGAACTGTTGATATTTTTCCGCATCGTCTTTCGCCAGTTTTTCCAGCATGCCAAGCACACGTTTGGTGATACCAGTACGCATCGCTTTGGTCACGTGGTTATCCTGCAGAATTTCGCGGGATACGTTCAGCGGCAGATCGTTTGAGTCAATTAAGCCCTGCACGAAGCGCAGATAAGATGGCATAAATTGCTCAGCGTCATCCATGATGAACACACGTTGCACAAACAGTTTTAGGCCGTGTTTACGGTCGCGATTCCACATATCCCAAGGCGCTTTTGCAGGAATATACAATAGGTTAGTGTATTCTTGCTTACCTTCTACCCGATTATGACTCCACAGTAGTGTATCGGTATAATCGTGGGAAATGTGTTTGTAAAACTCTTGATACTCTTCATCACTGATGTCAGCTTTATTGCGCATCCACAAAGCCGTGGCTTTGTTCATGACTTTCCATTGACCTTCGGTCGCAGGAATTTTTTCGCCATCAGGACCATCACGCTCTGGCGAGCCTTCTTGCCACATTTCGACTGGCACAGAGATATGATCTGAGTATTTAGTGATAATCGAACGCAGGCGCCAATCATCGGCAAATTCTTTTTCTTCGTCACGCAGGTGCAGCGTAATTTCAGTACCACGGCTCGCCTTAGTGATGGTATCAACGGTGAAGTTACCCTCGCCTTCTGATTCCCACAATACGGCTTCATCGGCCTTATGACCGGCAGCGCGAGTGCGAACAGTGACTTTTTTCGCCACGATAAAGGCTGAATAGAAACCGACACCGAACTGACCGATTAGCTGTGAATCCTTTGAGGATTCGCCCGATAGATTCTTAAAGAAATCAGCGGTGCCTGATTTTGCGATCGTGCCTAAATGCTCAATCACGCCGTCGCGGGTCATACCCACGCCGTTATCTTCGATGGTCACAGTGCCTTTTTCTTTATCGGCACTGATACGGACTCGCAGTTCACCGTCGCCTTCATAGAGTGCGTCATTGGTCAACGCCAGATAACGCAGCTTGTCCGCCGCATCCGCAGCGTTGGAGACCAGTTCACGCAAGAAAATTTCTTTGTTGGAATACAAAGAATGGATCATCAAATGCAACAGCTGTTTGACTTCTGTTTGAAAACCATGAGTTTCTTGTTGTGACATGAAATTTTCCTTTATTTGTTACGCAATTTGGTAAAAGTAACGCTTAGTGTTTACTAAATGGGGCTCCAAATTTGCTTTTCAAGGGCAAGGGCTAAAACGAGGTTCGAATGGCGAAAAATAAGGCGCTTGATGAATACCAAGCGCCTATATGTATGCTTTCAACATCAACCTGCACGAGGCGTTAGTCTTGGGCTAATTCTTTTTCTAACTGTTGGGCGATAGCTTCGGGCGATCCGCTGTTGCGGGCAAAGAGTCCATAGGCGGCTGGGATCACGAAGATAGTGAATAGGGTTGCCAGTAAAATCCCCGATAGCACAACCACACCAATCACAAAACGAGTTTCAGCACCTGCGCCTACCGCCAACACCAATGGCACGGCACCAGCGGCAGTGGTGATCCCTGTCATTAAGATAGGTCGTAACCGCTGCGCTGACGCTTGGATAATGGCCTTATCAAAATCAACGCCTTTATCCCGTAATTGGTTAGCAAACTCGACAATCAAGATGCCATTTTTCGCGGCTAACCCGACCAGCATAATAATGCCTATCTGACTGTAAATATTAAGACTCTGCCCCGTAAGCCACAAACCAATTAAGGCGCCGACGGTAGCCAGCGGCACAGTAAGCATGATCACCACAGGGTGGATATAACTCTCAAACTGCGCCGCGAGCACGAGGAATACAATCCCCAGTGCAAGGATGAATACGAAGTACATAGAGCTACCCGACTCTTGATAATCGAGGGATTGGCCCTTGTAGCTAATCACCGCTTCCGCTGGTAAATAGGTACGCGCCAATTGATTCATATAATCAAGGGCTTCACCTAGACTATAACCATCTTCCAAACTGGCTTCTATGGTGATCGCGCGCATACGGTTGTAACGGTTCAGCGAACTGGCGTCGGCAAACTCCTCCACAGTCACTAAGTTAGACAGCGGAATAAGCTCCTGACTGCGCTCGGAACGAACATAGATATTTTGCAGATCCGCCGCCGTATTTTGATTATCGCGCTCGCCTTCAACGATCACATCGTATTCTTCACCGTCACGCATAAACGTCGTCACTAAGCGTGAGCCCAGCATGGATTCCAACGTACGGCCAATGTTTGAAATCGACACTCCAAGGCTCGCGGCTCTGTCTCTGTCGATGACGACTCGAAGTTGAGGCTTAGTCTCTTTATAATCGTGATCTAATCCTAATAATTTGGGATTCTGTGCCGCCTTTTGCATCATGATATCGCGCCAGCGGGCAAGCTCTTCGTAGCTAGGACCACCAATCACAAATTGCACAGGTTTACCTACACCGCGACCAAAGGCTTGGCGCATTACAGGGAACGCTTGCACTCCGGCGAGATTGGCAAGACGCTTATTAATGTCGACGATAACTTCCTTTACTGGACGACGTTTGCCCCAGTCTTCCAGTACTATGATTGCCATACCGTTAGAGAAATCCGCCGCGCGGCCAAAGCCACGGGGGGCACGAATGAGCAGACGTTTGATATCACCCGTTTCGACCAATGGCATCAAGCGGTTTTCCACTTCATTCATATAGGATTCTATGTATTCGTAACTCGCGCCCTGTGGCCCGTTGACCATCAAGAATAACGAACCACGGTCTTCCTGTGGCGCAAATTCTTGCGGTACTTTTTGGACTAAATAGACACTAGAACCTAATGCGACTAACACCAGAATCGACACCAATATCGGGTGGGCCATGGCGGATTTTAAGGACAATTGATACCGGTTTGACACTTTTGTCATTATGCCGTCGACCTTACGCACCAACCAAGAATCCTGCGAGCTCGGCTTAAGCAACTTAGAGCACATCATGGGCGTGAGTGTGAGCGCTACTAGGCTAGAGAACAGCACCGCCGCACTCATGGTCACGGCAAACTCTTTAAATAATTTACCTAAATCACCCTCAAGGAAAGTGATTGGCATAAATACCGCGACCAACACGAGTGTGGTCGCGATAACAGCAAAAGCCACTTCACGCGCACCGAGGAAAGCAGCTTTGAGTGGGGAATCTCCTTCTTCGATACGTCTATGGATGTTTTCCAGCATCACAATCGCATCATCCACCACCATACCGATGGCGAGGATCATCGCCAATAAGGTCAAGAGGTTAATGGTATAACCTAGCGCATACAGCACAATAAAGGTGCCGAGCAAAGATACTGGCACAGTGATCGCGGGGATTAACATCGCGCGCACGCTGCCAAGGAACAGATAAATCACGATAATCACTAAAATCATCGCTGTGAACAGGGTTTGATACACTTCTTTAATCGAGGCTTCGATAAACACTGAGCTATCGTAGCTGCGTTTAATCGACATCCCCGCTGGCAAGGTCGGGTTGATTTTGTCAACCAGCGCATTCACTGCGCGCGCCACTTCTAACGTATTGGCGGTTGACTGTTTAGACACGCCTAAACCTATCATTGCCTCTTTGTTGCCACGGAACATAATCCGCTCTTCATCAGAGCCAATTTCCACCCGTGCGACATCGCTCAGTTTGACTAAATAACCGTCTTCCCCTTGGGTGATCACTAAGTTTGCGAAATCTTCGGCAGTGCGATAACCCCGCTCCAGTCGCACTGTAAAGTGCCGCTCCTTCGACTCTATCGAACCTGCAGGTAACTCGACGTTCTCAGCTCTGAGCGCGGCCTCAACATCGGCAACCGTTAAACTGCGAGAGGCCAAGGCTTGTCTGTCAAGCCAAACGCGCATGGCGTAAACCTTACCGCCACCAATACGCATCCGCGCCACACCATCGACCACCGAAAAGCGGTCCGACAAATAACGGTTGGTGTAATCGGTCAATTCTAGGGTCGTCATTTGATCCGACACGAGATTGAGCCACATGATCACTTCATCACTGCCATTGGCCTTTTGTACTTCTGGGG
The DNA here is from genome assembly GCF_025653905.1 of Shewanella sp. SM71. NCBI lineage: Bacteria > Pseudomonadati > Pseudomonadota > Gammaproteobacteria > Alteromonadales > Shewanellaceae > Shewanella > Shewanella sp. SM71. Next base: position 89,495 of record NZ_JAKKRW010000005.1, on the reverse strand, counting down.
GATCAGCTTCATCGGGTAAATTGTCGAGTAAACCTGATATCCTGTCGCGCACATCGTTAGCTGCATCTTCAATATTACGACTAATATCAAACTCTAAGGTAACCGATGAGCGGCCATCACTGCTCGATGAACTCACGTGACGAATCCCTTCGACGCCACTGATCCTGTCTTCAATCAATTGGGTAATGCGGCTTTCCACCACAGCAGCACTGGCACCGCGGTAATTCGTGTCGATAGATACCACTGGCGGATCTATGTTTGGGTATTCGCGCAGGGGTAATTTATCAAAGGAGACAAGCCCGAAAGCAACCAGCAGCAAGCTGATCACTGAGGCAAATACGGGACGTTTGACCGAGAGATCAGTAAGGATCATACACTTGGCTCCGCGTTCGTATCGGCAAGATAACTAAACTTTTCCGCGAACTCAGTTTGCACTTTATCCCCAGGATGAACTTTCAGTAAGCCGCGGATCACCACGTTTTCGCCCAAGGCTAAACCGTCTAAGATCTCCACCCAGCCACGGGTGCGAATACCAATAGTGACTTGTTTACGTTCAATCACCTTGTCGGCATTGACGCTATAAACATAATGGCTGTTTTGGATCGGGATAATGGCAGATTCAGGCAACATCAAGGCCTCGCGGCTACGCTTGATGAGTTTGACCTTCATCAACATGCCCGGTAATAAACGCAGCTCAGGATTGGGGATTTCGGCGCGAACAATCACTGTGCGCGTGGTTGGATTCACACGGCTATCAATCGATGTCACCACACCTTTGAAAGTCACATCAGGGAAAGCGACCGCTTTGGCTTCAACCTTTTTACCTGGCTCTAAATCTTGAATAAAGCGCTCTGGCACTGAAAAATCGAGCTTAATGGTAGAAATATCATCCAATGTCGTAATCACAGTGCCGGGCGACACTAAGCTGCCCACACTGATTTGACGTAAGCCTAAACGGCCATTAAAAGGCGCCAGAATACTGCGATCATTGAGTGATGATTGCGCCTGTTCGAGCTCGGCACGGGTGGTATCAATAAGGGTTTGTAATCTATCGCGTTCTAACTCGGCCACAGTGCGGCTAGTCACCAACGAACTGATCCGAGCTAACTCACGTTGATTATCACTGACTTTGACTTGCGCGGCTTTAACCTTAGCGATCTGCTCAGCATTTTGCAGTTGGACTAATAACTCGCCCTTTTTAACGATATCGCCGTCGTCAAATTTAAGCGCTATCACCATGTCGGTGACTTTAGGCGTTATCGTTACAGATTCTGTGGCTTTATTGCTACCAATAGCTTCAACTTCATCGCGAATGGGCGCCATAGCGGCAGTGGCAATCACCACATTAGGTATGAGTTTAATCTGGGCTGCAGCAATCTCTTGCAGTTGCATGGCTTGGTATCCAAACCATGCCGCGGCCAATATGGCGATTATTAGAATAATTTTTTTCATCGGGCTTCCAAGGAATGACTCGCATTAATGACTGCTAGTTTACTCACTCACATCATCGCATCAATACGTTTTACTTTTTCTTACAAATTACGCTGATAGCGCAAAATATGTATGATTAAGTGTCTTTGGCGATATCAATGGTTGAGTTGCCAGAATGCAGTACGATAACAATGTTGTTAAGTGATTAATTTTACTTATTGCCACTAAATCAACATTTATCACTAAAACCATTTGAAAAAGATTGGTATATAGATAATTTAATTCTGCAACACAGATCGCCTAGATAATCGACAATCCCCTGCTTAAAACTCAAATTGCAGCCAATAAAAAAGGGCGATAATTCGCCCTTTTCTAGTCAACTGCTGAAATTAACGTATTTGACGTTCTTCTTTCATCAGGTTTGACAGTGACTGGTACACATTGCTAACTACTTCATCGCTTAATGGCTGATCTTCGTTATCGCGAAGGAAGATTTTCGTTTCTTCTGGAGTATCACCATCTTCAAGCAGTAAACGGTAGCTACCTTCTTTCAGTGCTAACTTATCTTCGCCCCACAATGAACTCCAGAAACCAGAGTTATCGTCAAACTTGATAAAGTACAATCCTTTAGCACTATCCATATCGGCAATTTCAAAGCCCATTTCTGGTAGCACTATGCGTAGACGATCCCACACTTGCTTGTAAGAGGCTTTAGCAGACCAGTAAGCTTTACCTTCTTCAGGCGTCACGAGATCAACATTAATACCTAAGGTTTGCTTCAAACGATTCGATTGGATCGCTTGGTCGCGCTTAACGCTGATATACGCAATGGCGCTGTTCAGCATATCAATAGTGTATCTTTGCTTATCTTCACCGCTTAATAAAACTTGTTGCGCTTTATCGTCGTAGAACTCTTCGTGTTCAACTAAGTGAATAACGATATTGGCAGTACGACCATGTGGGCGCGTTTCCACGTCAAAACGATAGCGTTGGCGCAACAGATAAACTTTATCCGCACCCCACATGCTCGATTCAATCACTTCACGGCTTTCAATCCAATCGGTTTCTACGTTGCCTTTGTCAAAATCACGGCTACGAACAGCAATACCTTTTTGAGCAAAGAAACCATCTAAGTTTGTGAAGATTTCTTGTTTCAAATCCACAGCATTGTCGATGGATTCAACCACGATTTTAATGTTGTCACTGCCCTCTTCCACATGAGTACCTTCCGCCATTGGCAGTACTTGCAGTGGCGGACGGATATCTAAGTTTTTGCCATACAGCGAAGCATTCACTTTAGAACCCAGTGCTGGTACATCGAATTCTTTATTGTAGGGTGGCGTTTTTAATCCCGCGGGGATCTTAAGCAAAGGTGCTTGCTCGGCCTGAACATAGTCGTCGTTACCGTTCGCTTGGCGGCGATCAAGTGGCGAACTACAGGCTGCAACAGCAGCAACTAAGATCAGTGGAGTGACTTTCTTTAACATTAATTATTTAACCTCTATCTGGGCACGAGTCATTGCTTCTATCAACAGACCATGACATTGCTCAGAAAGTTCAGTCAAAGGTAAACGAATATGGCCACATTCAATCAAACCCATACGATGGGCAGCCCATTTTACTGGGATAGGGTTGGCTTCACAAAACAGTGTGCTATACAAACCGCGCAGCGGGGTATCTATGCTCTGAGCCAACTCGGCATTGCCAGCGAGCGCCGCATCACACATAGCTTTAAAAGCCTTTGGTACTATGTTGTTAGCCACAGAAATTACGCCATTTCCACCTAAGAGTAAAAACTCTCTGGCAGTGGCATCATCACCGCTATACAAGAGGAAATCGTCGCCGCACAGTTCGCGCAGACGTTTTACACGGGATAAGTCACCTGTCGCCTCTTTTACACCAATAATGTTGCTCACGCTAACAAGCTCGGCAACAGTTTCTGGCAGCATATCAACGGCAGTACGGCCTGGAACATTATAAAGAATTTGTGGAATATCTGTGCTAGCGGCCACGGCTTTATAATGCGCAATCAATCCCTTAGGCGTTGGCTTATTATAATATGGCGTTACACCAAGCATAGCGGCAACACCCACCTTAGATAAGGACTTAGTGAGCTCAACGGCTTCAGATGTGGCATTGGCGCCATTGCCACCAATGACAGGAACACGTCCCGCAGCAAATTTAACGGTTTGTGAAACGACCGCTACATGCTCAGGCATAGGCAGAGTCGCTGACTCGCCAGTAGTACCAACGGCAACAATGGCATCTGTGCCTTGGTCAATATGGAATTCGACTAACCTTTCAAGACTTGCAAAATCTACTGAGCCATCACTGTTCATTGGCGTGATTAAGGCTACGATGCTTCCGTTTATCATCTGACTTTCCCCAAGATTTCAGGATTCGCTATGGTACTGATGCCAACCACTAATGACAAGCATTAACGGGGCTCTCAAATTGAATTAGTTATGGTAGCATTACATCCCGCACAAAAACTCAGCTTTAACCCTGAGTTTTCGCTCTATGATATCGAAAAAGTGAGGAAAATTCATGACCAATTTCCTGGTCGTAACAGCGATGGGTCTCGACCGTCCTGGACTTGTAAGTAAACTAGCTCGACTTGCCAGTGACTGTGACTGCGATATCGTCGACAGCCGTATGGCATTATTTGGTAACGAATTTACCCTGATTATGATGTTGTCTGGCTCGTGGGCATCAATAACGAAAATTGAAAGTATGTTCCCCAGTCTCAGCGTTGAGTTAGAACTGCTGACGGTGATGAAACGCACCTCTAAACACACACCACAAAACTACCTTTCTCGCCTCGAAGTACGCTTCACGGGTAAGGACCAACGCGGCACCATTAAACGCATTACCCAGTTCCTTGCTGACAGGTCATTAGATCTTGCCGCAGTACGTTCATTTTCTGAGGAACTCCCCGGTGGTGAACAAACGCAAAATGTGTCGCTAACCATTAATATTCCTGAAAAAGTTGAACTAGAAAAGCTCGAACAGAGTATCTATCAGCTCGCCCAAGATATGACCTTAGATTGTACTATTCGTCGTATGGAAGGCACTGCCATCTTAGAGGACAGAGGATAATAGATGAATACCTTAACGGCTGGGGCAAAAGCGCCTCACTTTACACTGCAAGATCAACATGGCAACTCAGTATCGCTGGCAGACAGCCTTAAGCAAGGCCCTGTTTTAGTGTATTTTTACCCGAAAGCATCAACGCCGGGTTGCACAGTTCAAGCCTGCGGCCTACGTGACAGTAAAGCCGAGCTCGATAGTCATAATGTCACTGTATTTGGCATTAGCCCAGATCCTGTGGCTAAACTGGCTAAATTTGCAGAGAAACAAGCACTCAACTTCACTTTGCTGAGCGATGAAGACCACAGTGTCGCCGACGCTTTTGGGGTCTGGGGTGAAAAGAAATTCATGGGAAAAACCTATGATGGCATCCACAGATTAAGCTTCCTTATCAATACCGACGGCACCATCGCCCACGTATTCGATAAGTTTAAAACCAAAGATCACCATGAAGTCGTACTCGCGCAAATCGCGGGTTAATGACAGATATGACGACGAATACAAGGCTTCAAGCTGCTGCTTTAATCGACACAAAAGTGTAAATTTTATCAGTTGAACTTGGTAGCCTGAATAAATAATCGGCAATCGATAACGAAAAGGTCCTGAAATCAGGACCTTTTTCATGAAAAATTTTCACTTTCATACCACAAGATACGGTCTAACCAAGCAAAAAAACCGCAAAAGCATTCAGCTATGCCCGTATTCTATGGCATCACAACGTCGGTTTATCCTGCCACATAGGGCCAAATAATCGCAGCGGCAATGCTCCACATGGTTAACCAAATAAAACGGTCAAGGTAACGCCATGCCGCTGGGCGAGTAAAAATGGGCGCTAACAAACGCGCACCAAAACTTAAGCCAAAAAACCAAATAAATGATGCCAGTACGGCACCCGCGCCAAACCAAGGCCGATCGAAATCATCAAATTGAGTGCTAATGCTGCCGAGCAACACCACAGTATCAAGATACAAATGCGGATTAAGTAAACTGATCCCAAGCGTCGTCAGTACGGCTTTCTTAAATGTGTCCGCATTATCAGCTTGATCCATCTCAATGCCCTTAGCCACAAACGACGCCTTTAGCGCGTTCGCACCATACCAGAGTAGAAACGCGGCACCACCGAAACTCGCCACATGCTTAATAGTGGGAAACGACTCAATAATATGCCCCAGCCCCGCCACACCCGCAGTGATCATCAGCGCATCAATGATAGAGCAGAGCAAGGCAATCGGTAATGTGTACGAGCGCTTAATGCCTTGCTTGAGCACAAAGGCATTTTGCGCGCCCACAGCAATAATCAAACTCCCACCAATCCCCATACCCTGTATAAATGCCGCTTGCATAACTACCTCTCATGTTTAAAGAAGCCGCTAGCATAGTCAAAACAACAAAATTAATATAACTAATGTTTTTTATGTATCATAAGTAAAATTAATAACCGTCCAAACACACTCATTTGAGGATGACTATGCTGGAATACGCCAATCTCAAAGCGCTCGCCGTTGTGGTCTCGGAAGGCGGCTTCGACCGCGCCGCCAAAGTGCTGCACATCACCCAGTCGGCGGTATCACAGCGCATTCGACAACTTGAAGAAAAAGTCGGTCAGTCACTGCTTATTCGCTCCAATCCTGTGGTCGCAACGCCCACAGGTAAGCGCCTGTTGCGCCACTATTCACAGGTACAATTACTCGAGAGTGAATTAAGAGCCGAGATGGACGCCGACGATCCCAACCATCCAACCACAGTGCGCATCGCTGTGAATGCCGACAGTTTGGCCACGTGGTTTTTACCTGCGCTAGCAGGCATGTTCAGTCGCCACGCTTGGTTATTGGAATTAATTGTCGATGATGAGTCTTACACCCATCATCTATTGAAAAATGGTGAAGCGGTCGGATGTGTCACCACAACCGAAGTGCCGATGGCGGGTTGCAGCAGTGAGTTTTTAGGCACCATGGAATATTTGTGTGTGGCCACACCCGAATTTGCGGCGCGCTATTTTGGCGACCTGAGCGATACTCCATCATTTAGTGACACCTCGTCATTCAACGCCATCAACCAAGCTCAGTTAGCAAAGGCGCCAGCAGTGGTGTTCTCCACCAAAGATAAGCTGCACGAGAAGTTTCTCGCCCAATATTTCAATATGACGCCAGGGCAATGGTGGCAACATACTATCCCCTCTTCCGAAAGTTTTTTAGAAGCGATTAACTTGAGTTTAGGTTATGGACTCGTTGGGCATTTACAAGCTAAACCATTAATCGATAAAGGGATACTGATTGAGCTCACGCCAGAGCGGCGCATGCGTGTGCCACTGTTTTGGCAGCATTGGAATATCAAAGCAAAACAAACGACACTGGTTTACCGTGCCCTTGCGGCAACCGCGCAGCATAATTTGCTGCAGGCATAAAAAATCGGGCTCAAACCAAAGTTTGAGCCCGATGTTAAAAGCCTTCAATCTAATATCAAGTGAGTCTTAAGCACTCAGATTTGACATTTAAGAGTTAACTCACTCTTTATTAGCTCGCTCTTAACGCAGCAATACGTTTCTCTAATGGAGGATGACTCATCATCATTTCCGCCATTGAACGCTTGCCGTTAATACCGAAGGCTGACATTTGTGCAGGCATTGCCGTACTTTCAGGGCCTTGGCGTAAACGCTCAAGCGCAGCAATCATCTTGCCTTTACCCGCTAAACGGGCCGCGCCTTCATCGGCTTTGTACTCACGAATACGTGAGAAGTAAGCGACGATGATTGAAGCCAAGATACCGAATAACATATCCAATACGAAAACAACGGCCATGTAAGCAAACATGCCTAAACCTTCGCCTTCTTCATCATTGCTCGACACGAAGTTGTTGATAATGCCAGCAACCACACGGGCCGCGAAGATCACGAACGTGTTAACCACACCTTGGATCAGTGTCAAGGTCACCATGTCACCGTTAGCAACGTGGCTCACTTCGTGGGCTAATACGCCTTCAATTTCATCTTGGCTCATACCATATAACAGACCCGTACTCACAGCCACTAATGAATTGTCTTTACTTGGACCAGTAGCGAACGCATTCATGTCAGGTGATTGATAAATAGCCACTTCTGGCATTTTAATCCCCGCTTGCTTAGCTTGACGGGCAACCGTCTCCACTAACCAACGTTCGGTACTGTCACGTGGGGTAGTGATGACTTCACAACCCATGGTCTTTTTCGCCATCCATTTTGAAATGGCTAAGCTGATAAAGGCCCCACCGAATCCAAAAATGGCAGCGAACACCAGCAGTCCACCCATAGTAGACGTGTTCACGCCTAGAATAGACATCACAATTGAGGCTACTAGCAACACAGCTAGGTTAGTCGCAATCAATAGAAATATACGCTTCATTTCAGCTCCTTTAGGGCAAGAATAGGCCATTTAACTTTGTTCAAAGACATAATATGTCCAAATCATCGAAATTCAAGTGGTAAAAGAAAAGAGTTTTTAAAATAGGTTATTTTTCTCGTATATAGACACTGCCTTTCATGGCCGAGAGTCTAGGGACAGTATATTAATCGAAACTTAAACTTATGCCCAAGCAACCTCAAGATACGAGTTTCATCGCGTTCTGAGAGCTTTAATTCAAGGCGCATCAATCTCTGACTTTTGCATTGATGCCACACAGAAGTAGAATACCCAGAACGCTCCATCTTGGTGGGGATCACTATCTTGAAAAACACCACCGCTAGCCGTGCTATGGCGCAATTCTGCTTTAACTCTGTATGTTTATCGGAATTAATCTTTGTTAACATACCAATACACTCCGAGATTTCAGGATACAAAATGACAATCAACGCCCTACTACTGAGCAGCTCTCGTGTCGGTGATACGTCTTATCTTGCCCACGCGATCCCTTTTATTAAACCGCTTACCGCCAACGCACAAAAATGGATTTTTATCCCCTATGCAGGGATTAGCATGAGTTATGACACTTATTTAGCGTCTGTCGTGACTGGGCTAGCTGAGCTTGAACTCGATATCAGTGGCATTCATCAGCATCCAGACCCTAAACAAGCAATAAAAGATGCCGATGGAATTTTAATCGGTGGGGGTAACACCTTTCACCTGTTACACCAACTATATCATTATGATCTGGTCGCGCTTATTCGTGAGCAAGTCGCCCTTGGTAAACCTTATATCGGCTGGAGCGCGGGTTCAAACGTATCGGGACTGAGTATTCGCACCACTAATGATATGCCGATCATCGAACCGCCTTCGTTCAACGCATTAAACTTAGTGCCGTTCCAGCTCAATCCACACTATTCCAATTACCAAGCACCGGGCCACAATGGTGAAACCCGTGCCCAACGGTTATTAGAATTCACTAAAGTCGACCCATTAACCCCAGTGATCGGCATAGTTGAAGGCTCAGCTTTGTGGCGACAAGGAGACACACTATCACTCTTAGGTGACAAACCTGCGTATTTATTCTGTGGTGAGCAGCAAGAGATCCTAATTCCTGTGGGCAGTGACCTATCGCACTTACTCAAGTCCTAATATCCACGTTAGCATATCTAAATGGGCTCACAGTTAACACCGTGAGCCTGAATCACTCATTAGCAATAATTAAGATTAACCATTTGATATTGTAAGCTTTTAATTAACACTCTCGATTCAACTGCGCCAATTTTGTGTAAAAACGCCACTGAATTCAATGAGAACAGTGTTAGCTCAGCCAAGACAGTTTTTACTGCAGTACCAATTGCTATTACTTATCGTAAAATCACACCGCAAAGTATTGAGAACGGCACCTAAAATAGCGCCATGCATAATTTATGTTACAAATCTCTAGCTACGCAGGTAAAATTATCCCTCACCTCAGCTACTCGAATCCCACGACTGAGGATTTTATAGCAGACAAGTTATTAATATTTAGGGATTAGATAGACTGAAGCATACATTGTGCCTATGAATCAGCGTCATTTTAGTAAGGAGTTTCCATTTTGCGAATGAATCTTATGATGAATTACCCTACCGGTTATCCGGCATTACTCAAAAAACTACCTTTTGTCATCTTGACCGCCATCGTCTATGTCGTCGGCATAAACAACGTCAATGCCGCAGCGGCAGAGACAACACCAACGCCTGCACCAGAGAAGAAATCTAAAAAATTCTCCCAAGACACAGTTATTGAACTAGCTCAACAACTGTCGCAAAAGCCATTTAAAGAAGCGAAAAAAGCACCTAAAGAACTGGTTGATCTCGATTTCGCGACCTATGGCAAAATCAATTACCAAGAAAATGCCGCGATTTGGGGCGGAACACCGACCAAATTTTCGGTACAACTTTTTGCTCCAGGCTTTCTCTATAAAAACCTTGTCGATATCGACGTGGTCGAAAACAGCAAAGCTATTCCAATTGAGCTAACAGAAGCTTCGTTCGATGTCCCTAACGACACCATTGAAAAACTCATCACTCAGGTGGGCCAATACGCGGGTGTGCGTTTACATTACCCTATCAATGATGATGAAATAAAAGATGAATTCATCATGTTTCAAGGTGCGAGCTATTTTCGCGTGCTCTCTAAAGGGCAAACCTATGGCTTGTCTAATCGTGGTTTAGCGATTGATGTCGCTCAGCCAAAAGGTGAAGAATATCCCCTGTTTAAGCGTTTCTGGGTCGAGCGTCCATCTAAATATCAGACGGCAATTGTGGTTCATGCTCTGCTAGATAGCCAAAGTGTCACTGGCGCCTATCGTTTTGGTATTTATCCCGGCGCACCATCACGTGTCGAAGTGGATGTAACCTTATTCCCACGCAAAGATATCCAGCATGTGGGTCTTGCACCGCTGACCTCTATGTTCCTCTTTGGCGGACTCGATAACTCAGATAAACCCGATTACCGCCCACAAGTACATAACTCCGACGGCCTACAAATCGATCGCGGTAATGGCGAGCGCCTATGGCGTCCATTAAATAATCCTAACAAACTGCAGATCAGTGCTTTTGGCGATGAAGATATAAAGGGGTTTGGTCTTATCCAGCGCCATCGTAAATTTGAAGACTATCAAGATCTGAGTGCGAACTATCAACTTCGACCTTCAGCATGGATTGAACCCCTCAATGATTGGGGCAAAGGCCAACTGGTGTTGCTTGAAATTCCCTCTAATGCAGAAACCAACGACAACATAGTTGCCTATTGGGAGCCGCAAGGCGGACTGAAAAAGGATCAGCCCTATAAATACTCCTATCGCATAACGGCCTCAAACGACAGCCCTTCTACGGCGTCAAAAGCACGTGTTGTCCGCAGCACTAAGGGGCAAGTGTTAGCAAAAGGCAAAGAATTACTTATCGATTTCAGTAACATCAAGCCGCAAGATATTGATAAAATTAGCATCGATGCCAGCATCAGCAAAGGTAAAATCCTGTCGTCTCGGATTGTCGCCCACCCAGATATCAATGGCGCTCGAGTATTTATCAGCTTCGAACCAGAAAGTACCAATGTAGCCGAACTGAGAATACAGCTTAAGAAAGATGATAAACCACTTGCAGCGACTTGGCTGTACCGCTGGAATAGCGATGATTGGCAATAAGCTGATATTCACTAGTATCACTGTCTAACAAGCATAAACTGACCGAGTAAAGTGAATAAAAAGCGCCAGTATTTACTGGCGCTTTTTTATGCCTAGGGGTTTATTTATAGGTTTTATCTCTAGCATAAATAGAACAAGCCAAGGCTAAAAACTCACGACCTGCTTTTCAGCAAACATAATCCCATACCTTATCGCTCGACTTCTCTGCCAGCATAACTACAGGCTTACTTCAAAATGACACTATCAGCTTAAAACATAGCACTATTGTGTGATTTTAGGGTTATTAGCCTTTCCTGATGTGCATCGCCGCAAGGACCTCTGCGAACTAAAGTAAGCAGTACGTTAAGTGCGTCAGTCAAGTTTGACCTTATAACCCTCACGAAGAATGCCGACTAAAAGTAGAAATCTAAATGCAAAAAAGCCTCGATATAAATATCGAGGCTTTTTCTTTTTTTGGTACCCGAGGCCAGACTTGAACTGGCACGCTGTTACCAGCGAGGGATTTTAAATCCCTTGTGTCTACCGATTCCACCACTCGGGCAAACGCTGAATATTAATGACGGGAATCATGTCAAAAATATTATTAACTCTACATCATTAACGCTTAACACTAATAAATCTATTTAATAAAGCCTATTGAATATTCGGACTTTATTTTTACCATCACTATCAAAATAATGGTACCCGAGGCCAGACTTGAACTGGCACGCTGTTACCAGCGAGGGATTTTAAATCCCTTGTGTCTACCGATTCCACCACTCGGGCAAACTCTTGATATTAACAACGGGAATCGTGTCATTAATACTTTAATCTATGGAGGCGCGACCCGGAGTCGAACCGAGATCGACGGATTTGCAATCCGCAGCATAGCCATTCTGCCATCGCGCCATAGTTGCTAACTCATGTTGATAGAATTAGACTTCAAAAATATTGGAGCGACATATCGGGTTCGAACCGATGACCTATACCTTGGCAAGGTATCGCTCTACCAACTGAGCTAATGTCGCATCTTGTTTTACTATTCACTCAGATAAAAAAGCATTTCACTTTATTACCTAACTAATATCAAACGTCAATATTTGGTAACGTTAAGACTTTGTTCGCACATTGCCTCTTGTCTACGGGGTGGCATTCTACCGATTTACCACCCAGTGTCAACCGCTGTTTTATCGATAACTTACTGCTTGCACACTAAATAATCTCTTTGATTTTTTATTGCACTATTCAGCAGTAAGATCTTTCCAAGCGGCTAAAATGTAACTCATCATTGACCAAAACGTTAATACAGCGGCGATATATAACAGTACAAATGCGGCATTAGTCATTAAAGGATTGTATTGCCAAATCAGCCCAATAATTGCCACCATTTGCGCAGCCGTCTTATATTTACCAATCCAAGAAACGGCGACAGTACCACGTTTACCAATTTCAGCCATCCATTCCCTCAACGCTGAAATGACAATCTCACGACCAATCATAAACAGGGCGGGCAATGTCAGCCAGATATTCGCGTATTGATCGACCAACAAAACTAAAGCTGTAATCACCATCAACTTATCAGCGACTGGGTCAAGAAAAGCGCCAAAACGAGTTAATTGTTTCAATTTACGGGCAGCATAACCATCTAATGCATCCGTTAACGCCGCGAGCCAAAAGGTAAATGCGGCAACAAAAGGGGTCCAGTCATAGGGTAAATAAAACAGCACCACAAAAATGGGCAGTAAAAAAAGCCTGAAAAGAGTTAATGCTATAGGTAAGTTAAACGGCATGATCAAACCAGTTAGTCAAAAGCAGCGCCAATCTTGCCTTAATTTTATCACCCTCGCAATGCATCATGAATGGTTTGTGCCATTTCTATGCTGATCCCTGGTACTTTGACTAATTCCGCCACACTTGCCCCTTTCACTTCCTGTAAGCCTCCTAAATGCTGTAACAAAGCTTTACGACGTTTAGGACCAATACCAGGGATAGATTCCAGTGTTGAAGTATTACGGGTTTTCTGGCGACGGTTACGGTGGCCAGTGATTGCAAATCGATGGGATTCATCACGAATATGTTGGATAAGGTGCAGTGCTGGCGAATCCCCTTCGAGGGAAAAGCTAGTTTCGGTATCCCCTAAGATCAAGGTTTCAAGCCCAGGTTTACGGCCCTCACCTTTCGCCACCCCAATAAGCTGCGGCGCTTTATCCAAATGAACAAACTTTTCATCCACTATCTTTTGGGCAATACGCAACTGCCCTAGTCCACCATCAATAAACAGAATGTCAGGGATTTTGCCGCCCGCTTCAATTTTATCGAAACGTCGGCTCACCGCTTGCTTCATCGCCGCATAATCATCACCCGGCGTAATACCGTCAATATTATAACGACGATACTCGCCTTTATGCGGCCCTTCTCGATTAAACACCACACAGGAGGCAACGGTGCTCTCCCCCATGGTATGACTGATATCGAAACATTCCATCCGCTGGATAGGCCCACTCAACTCTAAGATTTCTTCGAGTAACACAAAACGCTGTTCGACGGTGTTCTTATGGGACAGGCGCGTAACCACTGCATTCGTCGCATTAGTCACGGCTAAACGTAAGAAGCTCGCCCTGTCGGCGCGAACATTGGTCTTAATCGAAAACTTTTTATCTAGCGCCTCTGAAATCGCCGCTTCAAGTTCATGTAATTCTTCAAAATTATGGCTAATCACCACTTCTTTTGGGATAGTGCGTTGAATATCTGCATTTAAATAAAACTGTAGGATAAAGGAGCGTAGCACCTCATCCATATCAGTTTGGGCTGGCACTGAAGGATAATAACTACGACTGCCAAAAATTTTACCTTCGCGGATAAATAGCAGGTGGAAACAGGCGATGCCTGACGCATAATGCACCCCAATAACATCCATATCGCCTTTATTATTAGATACTTCCTGTTGCTCGGCAACTTTACGCAGCGCCATGATCTGATCGCGAAATCGTGCAGCCTGTTCATAGGCTTGCTGCTCGGCCGCAAGTTCCATTTTATCAACCAAGGCGCTGATCACTTGCTGATCTTTCCCCTTTAAAAACAGGCTGGCTAATTTCACTTGCTCATCATAATCAGCGTTACTGACTTTGCCCACGCAGGGCGCGCTACAGCGAGACAGTTGATATTGCAAACAGGGGCGTGAGCGCGATTTGTAGTAAAGATCGTCACATTGACGAATAGGAAACAGCTTCTGCATCAAATGCAGGCTTTCACGCACGGCGCCGCCATTGGGATAAGGACCAAAATAGTGGCCTTTTTCCCGCTGCGGACCGCGATGATAGGCGAGCCTTGGGTGTTCGTGCTGGCTTAATAAGATGTAAGGATAAGATTTGTCATCACGCAATAACACATTGTATTTTGGCATGTATTGCTTGATGTAATCATTCTCAAGCAACAGAGCATCTGTTTCACTGTGGGTCAGCGTCACATCAATATGGTGAATATGTGAAACTAAGGCTTGGGTCTTAACATTACCGAGGTTTTTACGAAAATACGAGGTGAGCCGTTTTTTAAGATCTTTGGCTTTACCCACATAAATGACGTCATTTTTGACGTCATACATGCGATAAACCCCAGCGGAGGATGAAACAGTACGTAAGAAACTTTGGGCGTTAAATTCATTAGACATCATTCACACCCACAGTTTTGGAGACTTAACACAAACAACATAGGAACATATAATCCAAGAACTCGCTAGATTAAAGTCATCGACCAACGCAATCCACTTCCCATTAAAAATGGCCAGCATCCAACATCTTATAGCGAATAGCTAACCGCGTTAGTTCGACATCACCACTGATCCCCAGCTTAGCAAATAAACGATAACGGTAACTGTTAACGGTTTTAGGACTTAAGTTCAGTTGCTCAGAAATATCGTTAACCTTCTCGCCATTGGTGATCATCAACATGATCTGTAACTCGCGCTCGGACAAAGACTTAAACGGGTTTTCATCGGCAGGATTAAACTGACTCAGCGCCATCTGTTGGGCAATTTCTGGGGACAAATAACGTTGTCCGCGAGAGACCTGACGTATCGCTTGCAATACTTCCGGCGGCGTCGCTCCTTTTGTTAAATAGCCCGAAGCACCAGCCTGCATCACCTTACTTGGGAACGGATCTTCCGTGTGTACAGTTAATACAATAATTTTTGCATGGGGTTGATATCGTAAAATTTTTCGAGTGGCTTCCAATCCGCCCATCCCAGGCATATTCATATCCATTAAGATCACATCCGCTTCATTTTGGCGAGCCCACTGCACCGCAGTCTCACCATCAGGGGCTTCGCCCACGACTTTGATCCCACGTTCATCTTCCAAGATGCGGCGGATCCCAGTTCTCACAAGCTCATGATCGTCAACCAAATATATCGAAATCAACTTAACCCACCTTTTACAATTTACAGCTCGATCCGTGTGTTAGAAAAAGCAACATGGCAAACGGATAACGAGTTCATAGGGCTAATTTAGCCCAACAACCCCATTTCGCAAAGCATAAATTCAACATTGTTAACTAGATGATATTTAAAGGAAGGATTCCAGAATAGCATACCAATAAAAAGCGTTTGAAAACGAAGCAATAACCGCAGAATGACCAGCCTAAAATCCCTGTTAAATCGATATCAAAGTATCCAGCAAATATAGGCAATTTTTCAGTTCAAGAAAAAAAAAAAGGCCATCATTACTGATAGCCTTTCACGTGAAAATAGCAGAAGAGATACGCTTAGAATCAGGAACCTAAGGTTAATAGCTTAAATGCAAAAAGGCGTAGGAGCTACGCTTAGAATGAAGAACCCTAGTTCAAATTTCACGCACAAAAAAGGCCATGAATAAACATGGCCTTTTTTGTAAAATATGGCGGAGGAGCAGGGATTTGAACCCTGGGTGGGCTATAAACCCACGCCGGTTTTCAAGACCGGTGCATTAAACCACTCTGCCACCCCTCCGAACGAGCGAGATAATAGCTATCTCTGTCGCCACTGTAAACTTAAATTTATGGTTAATAGCGTTGATTGACTATTTCATATTCACTTAAATCGAAAGCCGTGAACAACAAAGGGTTTATGATGAGAAAACTGAAATGAAAATTGCACAAACAAGAAAGGCCATCATTGCAGATGGCCTTTCCCGTGAATATGGCACAGAAGCTGCGATTCAAATCAGGAACCCAAGGGTTCAAACGATATGAATGCAAAATGCCGCTAATTGCTTAGCGGCATTTTGACTAAATATGGCGGAGGAGCTGAACTTAGAATGAGGAACCTTGGTTCAAATTACACAAACAAAAAAGGCCATCATTACTGATGGCCTTTTCCGTGAATATAGCGGAGGAGCTGCGCTTCAAATCAGGAACCCAAGGGTTCAAACGATATGAATGCAAAATGCCACTAATTGCTTAGCAACATTTTGACTAAATATGCCGCAGGAGCTGAACTTAGAATGAGGAACCTTGGTTCAAATTGCACAAACAAAAAAGGCCATCATTACTGATGGCCTTTTCCGTGAATATAGCGGAGGAGCTGCGCTTCAAATCAGGAACCCAAGGGTTCAAACGATATGAATGCAAAATGCCGCGAATTGCTTAGCAGCATTTTGACTAAATATGCCGCAGGAGCTGAACTTAGAATGAGGAACCTTGGTTCAAATTGCACAAACAAAAAAGGCCATCATTACTGATGGCCTTTCTCATAAATATGGCGGAGGAGCAGGGATTTGAACCCTGGGTGGGCTATAAACCCACGCCGGTTTTCAAGACCGGTGCATTAAACCACTCTGCCACCCCTCCGAACGAGCGAGATAATAGCTATCAACTACTCTGCTGTAAACCCTTAATTTAAAGAAGCAATCTACATGGTCAATCTACATCCAATCCGCTTAAAAATATCGCGTTATTCAACTTATCTTTGACCCCCTTGTCAGGTGAAGTGCCATTTTAAGGTGGCACACTTCACACTATAATTAAGACTAAGCTCGATTAATATTGATTAAACGGTCAGATAGTTTCTGCATCTCAAGGCTTAACACATCAAGCGCCGTTGCATCGAGAGAGTTATCTTCACTAATGCTATTTATTCGCACTGCCAACTCATTAATCTCTTGAGTGACTTGGCTTTGCTGCTGAGCAGCTAACGCGATTTGTTGGGCACGCTGTGAAATATCATCGAAACTTTGTACGGTACTCGATAGAGAATCGGCAGCGCCCTCAGCCTCCGCAACCGCATGGACAGTGCGGGACTCCCCAGCTTGCATTGCTTGCACAGCGAGCCGCGAAGCCGATTGCAAAGCGTTAATCATGGTACTAATTTCATTGGCCGAATCTTGAGTTCGCCCCGCAAGGGTTCGAACTTCATCAGCAACGACTGCAAAACCACGACCCTGATCGCCAGCTCTAGCCGCCTCAATTGCCGCATTGAGAGCGAGCAAATTAGTCTGCTCAGAAATAGCCTTAATCACATCTAATACAGCGCCCACCTTTTGGCTGTCTTGGGCCAATTGGGATATCACCTTAGTTGCGTTGGCTATTTCTCCTGATAATGCCTCGATGGAAATATTGCTGGCTGCAACACGAGTTTGCCCTTCTCGCACTACAATCAAAGACGATTGCGCAGTTGCAGCACAATCATTGGTATTATTCGCAACTTCCATAGCGCTTGAAGACATTTGCGTTATCGCAGCGGCTAATTGTGCACTCTCCAGCCGCTGTTGCTCTGCGCGCTGAGCTAACTTACGGCTAAGTCCGCTTAATTGCGTTGCCTCAAATTGAATTTTCTTCGCTTCTTGAGTGATCAGATCTAACATTGCCCTTAACGTCCCTGCATAGGTATTTACGGCTCGGCGCAAAGCGCCAATCTCATCATCCCGCTGAATTTGCAGTTCAACATTCGCCCCCAAACTACCGCCCCCAAGGGAAGCAATTTGATCTGTGGTTTCCTCAAGTTGCGCCAACAGTTTTTTACCCGATAACCAAGCCAGAGAAAGTAAAATGGCGAGTAATGGTAATAAAAACAATAAAATATCAAATGTCAGCTCACGGGCAAGCCCTGTAACTCGCGTTTTAGGCGTCACAAGGCCAATCACCCATCCGGTATCAGGCATTACAAAAAGGCTCACCTCACTCGCCTGATTAAGTCTTCCATCCTTATTTAAGCTTACAGACACCACTTTGTTGATTGAGGTTTGCTTAAGTGCAGCTTCAACGGGGGAGAGCCAAGGTAACTGCCCGACGAGATCCGTAAAACGCAACATAGTGTCGGACTTATTCGTTTCAGGAAAATGTAAGATATTACCCGCTTGGTCTAAAGCAAAAGCATAACCGTCAGTCACATTGCCATGTTCTGTTAAAAATTTGGCTAAATCATCAAGTTTTAAATCTATCGTTGCGACCCCTGCAAATGTCCCCGTGAGACGATATGGCACACTGCATGTCACCATAGCCACCTTTGTAACCGGATCTTGATAAGCCTCTGACCATAAACATTGAGATACTGAGCTAGTCCGCGCGCCCGTATACCAAGGATCATTATGATACCCAGGGCCAGATGGCGCATTATAGTCATCCGAATATGCCAGTAGATTATCGCTACCACGGGCCCAGAAAAAACTGTGGCGGATACTCCCAGCGACGAATTTATCTGGCTCAGGCCAGATCCCGCCCCCAGCGATAGTGAGATCGCCATTGTTATCAATCAAATTAGGTAAGGAGTTAAGATATAGAGCTTGCTCATGGGGTAGCACTTCGGCGAGGTGTGCAAGGCTTAAAGTAATCCCCTCAATGCTTGCCAACTTAAGTGCGAGTTGCCTTACGATACTGCTCCCCGTTTGCTCAATTAACTCTTGACTCGCCGCCACCACTCGAGGCTGCCCTCGAAGTGACATCACACCAAAAACCGCGAGCCCAGTCAGTAGAAGCAGCACTACGCTGCCCATTGTGAGCCGCTGCGAAATACGTGTAGGTAACAACATAGCTTTCTCTACTTAAAATAAGTCACCCAGATGGGAGAATTGTTCGGCCGTATGGTCCAAGACTGTCGAGAATCATACGTCGCACCATCCTAGTGCAAATTTTAAAGACCATAAAAACCATTAACTTGGCCACAAACTTAGTGTAGACCATAAATGAGAAGCACGGATAAAAAAGCCCATTAATCAGTAGCAGTCACTGATATCAGAATGAAGAATCTAGGGTTAACACAATGAACAATCATGACAGATAGTCTTTCCCTAAAGCATGGCACTGACGCCACGATTAGAGTCAAAACCTAAGAGCGGAAATAGCACAAACAAAAAAGCCATCATTACTGATGACCTTTCCCGTGAATATGGCGCAGTAGCTGCGCTTCAAATCAGGAACCCAAGGGTTCAAACGATATGAATGCAAAAAGCCGCTAATTGCTTAGCGGCTTTTTGACTAAAAATGGCGGAGGAGCAGGGATTTGAACCCTGGGTGGGCTATAAACCCACGCCGGTTTTCAAGACCGGTGCATTAAACCACTCTGCCACCCCTCCGAACGCCGGAAATAATATAAGTATACCGCTAACTTGTAAACCTCAATTTTTAAATATCGAGTCAAATGCTCAACTTATGTTCACCCCGATGTTTTTTACAACAAATACATGGCCAGTTTCAACGAATAATCGAGTAAACAGACGTAAAAACACCTATACAGTGAGAGACTTGTCGTCTTGGTATGGTAAAATCACTGCAACTTTTCACGGTAAATGCTTATATGAATTCACTCTTGATACCCACGTCTTCACTCGCACCTGGATTTAGCCTGCCAACCCTTCCTGAAACGGCTGACAATCTAAGCGCATTACTCTTAGGACAAGAGCGTGCTGTGGATGCGTTTAAACTCCACCAAGCTATTGTCGATCAGCACTTGTATCTAGCTGATTTCCCGAGCATTGACCGCCAATTAATGATCCAAGCCTGTATTGATAGCCTAGCGCCGTTATCTCCAGCTTATTTAGTGGCAACACACCCGACTGACAAAGCGGCAACATTTCAGTGGCAATCAGAGAAACCACAGGAAAATCAGGTCAGTATTGCCGAAAAAACGACTCGCTATCGCTACCTCAGTGGTAATATTCGCCGTGTAGACCTCATTGGCCGTATGGCACAAACAGGAACAACAAGCCAGTATCAAGCTGGTGCTCTGGCCGAATGTCATTATGTATTTATTTGCGCCGAGTCACTGTGGAAACGTGAAGGTTTATGGGAATTAGTGATGCAAATCCTAACCCATAAAGCATATCAGATTAACAATAACTTAAGTCCTATCCCGCTCAATTGTAAAATTGTCCTTATCGGTGCAGGAATGATTTATAGCCAAGTCAGAACTGAGGATTGGCAATTTCAACGTCACTTTACCCTACTAGCAGAACTCGCTAGCGAAATCAACTTGGTCCGTTATACAGAGTCACAATACGTCGCATGGTTGCAAGCGGTTGCACAAAGTGTCGAGGTCACTCTAGAACAATCAAGCCTAGCGCCACTTTTTCGTTATAGTGCACGGTTAACCGAACATCAGCGCCGCCTCAGTTTGTCTATGCTCGAGTTTGCCCAACTGATGGTGCAAGCTAAAGCCTATTGTGGTAAACCGAGTATCAATGCGAGCAGTATTGAGCTTGCGTTAGCCCAAGCCAACTATCGTCATAACAGCTCGGAAGAGTATTCAGGTCAAAGCTTCGATGACAACTTCATAAATCTGCCAACTTCGGGTGCTATGGTTGGTCAGATCAATGGCTTAACTGTCATTGATGCCATCGATTACAGTTATGGTGAGCCAGCGCGGATCACGGCATCTGTTCACTACGGTGATGGTGAAGTCGCCGATATCGAAAGAAAATCTGAACTTGGTGGCAATATACATGCCAAAGGAATGATGATCCTTTCTGCATGCTTGTACCGTATCTTTGGGCGAGATGCGCCATTACACCTAAATGCCAATATCGTTTTCGAGCAATCCTATCAAGAAATTGATGGTGATAGCGCATCACTCGCCGAATACTGTTGTTTGATGTCAGCGATTGCCGAACAACCCATTATTCAGTCACTGGCAATAACTGGTGCATTGGATCAATTTGGTAATGTGCAAGCGATTGGTGGCATCAACGAGAAAATTGAAGGCTTTTTTAATCTATGTGAACGTCGTGGTCTCACGGGAGAACAAGGCGTTATTATGCCCAAGTCGAACGTGTTACAACTTAACCTCAATCCCAAAGTGATTACAGCTGTAGGCAAAGGCTTATTTCACCTCTATGCAATCGAGCATATGGACCAAGCTGTTGAGCTATTAATGCAAATGCCTGCGGGTGTAGCCGATGAAGATAATGATTTTCCACATGATTCATTATACGGCCTTGTGCAGGAACGATTAGACAAGCTCGCAGGAAATGGCGAGGAGGAAATCGGCATAATCACGAGATTACTCGCAAAATTGGGATTTTTTCGCCGCTAATTAGCTGATCGGAGTTGTTTAGCTTACACGTGTTCGCTAATCTTGGCGGCTCTTATTGCTGGAGTAGTAAAACAATGAACAAAGCAAACAGTTTCAATAAAGAAGAACTCATCGCCTGTGGCCATGGGAAATTATTTGGTCCAAACTCACCTCGTCTGCCTGTCGATAACATGCTGATGATAGATAGAATCGTTACTATCAATGATAATGGCGGTGAGTTTGGCAAAGGTGAAATTGTCGCTGAACTCGATATTAATCCAGACTTATGGTTTTTTGACTGCCACTTTATTACCGACCCGGTAATGCCTGGCTGTTTAGGGCTTGATGCCATGTGGCAACTCGTTGGCTTCTATTTAGGCTGGGAAGGCGCAGAAGGCAAAGGACGTGCTCTGGGTGTAGGTGAAGTGAAGTTTACGGGTCAAGTATTACCAGGCGCTAAGAAAGTCACTTATAAACTCAATATCAAGCGTACTATTCACCGTAAACTGGTGATGGGTATTGCCGATGCAATCCTTGAAGTTGATGGCCGTCAAATCTACAGTGCAACCGATCTTAAAGTCGGTGTCTTTAGCGATACGTCTACATTCTGATCAGTCTTACTCCAATACACTGAAGATATCAGTACTACAGATATAAAAATGCCCTCATCTGAGGGCAATATGCTGCATTACTTTGCTTGTTCTGGGCTATTTAATTAATGAGTAAAACTCAATTATTTATTAAATAGCCCATTAACTCGGCCATCCACACCTTCACGCCAACCGCCTAACCACTGCGATCGCGAATCAAGATTTGCATATGGACAGAGCTCCTTAGAGCGTCCACCAACCCCAGCTTGGAATCCTTTTGAAAAAGCTCTGTCTAAACGATCTCGTTTTTGTCTTTTCATGCAAGCGTCCTCTGTTCTACATAAAATAGAAGCAAAAGCTTCACCCATAGAAATAGTGCTTTTTGACGCCAAGATCAATCAAAAAATCGGCTATTATACTGACTATTTATTAAACTATTGAGATCTTAGCGAAAAAAAAATCGAGGCATTTCGCCTCGATTTTTTAGTCTGAATTGAAGCTTAAAACTTAACGAATTCGACGACGGAACCACACCAATGGCAAGGCAAATAACCAAGCTAACGTTGCCGCACCAGAACGCTCAAAATTACCGGTATCGGTACTATCTTCAACAGTACAAGCTTCACCACTGGTAGCCGGTTTAAGCACAACCATACGTAGAACATAAGCAGTCACTGGATCACCATTACCATTCAGTTCAAATAGTGGTTTACCATTCTCACCAACAATAATATTACCATTAGAGTCTAACTGGAAAGAAGGCTTACGAATATAGGCAGTTCCCACGATGGTGCCATCTTCATTAATGCTGGTCGCTTCAACAACGAGAATATCACTGTTATAAGTCAGTACTTTTCCAGTACCATCCGTAAATTCGACCTTATGACGGGTCCAATTGCCATCAGAGCCCTTTTCATAGCCCTTAGATTCACAGGTCAGCAATTTATTGATATTGCTAAACTCACCCGTTGACTTCTCATACAGGAAACCCGCCTTAGGACGTGGTTTTTCCTTATCATAGGTGGTTTCTATATAACCTACGACTTGGCCTTTATTGTTAATATCTTTTGGCTTACTTGAAAGATCCGTGGTTGTTGAGCCAAAATCATTCGGGGTCACATAAGCCACTTCCGGTGTATTGGTATCAAAGACGAAAAATTTATCGCGTCGATAACCTTGGATGTAACTACGGTAGCTCCCGACAACAATACCATTATCATTAACGCCATAAGCAATTGAACCTTCTATTGAATCTCCCATAGGGATCCAATGGTATTGGTATTTACCTTCAGTATCTTTAGCCCAATAAGCTGCATCTTGACGCAAATTATTGGTGTCACCACCACGATAAACATGTGAGCGCCCCACAACAACGCCATTATCATTCAAACCCAGTGCTTGAGCGGTAAAGGTCAAGGTATTATCTGTCGCTGGAGTCAGCCCCAAAGGTAACTCAGTCCCAGTAGCAACATCATTGTCAATTTGCCATACATAGGCACGGGTCTGATACTGAATATTACGCGTACCCGTCGTATTCGGATATTGCTCACGTTGAACGCATACATCCAACGGCAAAGTATTATCGGTACTTAAACAAGAATTAACACGCTCACTACCATATTTACTGATGGCAGTACTGGCATAACCGGTTACTAAGTTATTGTTATTAACCGCCGTTGCTGCAGACCATCCACCTAACTCTACGGTTTTAGTCTTATCAGCATTAACAAATTGCGTGTAGGGAGGAACTAATGGAATTTCAGTGCTGCCCACTTTTACCACACCGCGGAACTCATAGTCTCGGTAATACCAATAATCATCGGCTACATCAGTGGTTGCAGTGTTCTCTGTTTTCTTTTCAGGCGCAGTCATGCTGCCCACTTTAATACCGGCATCATTAATACCGTAATAAAAGGTATCAACAGAGTTAATCACAGCAGTATCATTTGGCGGTGTAGTCCCATTAATGCTGTCAAAATTGGGGGTCCAAGGGTTAGATGTATCGTCATTTTCCTTAGCAATAAAGGCAAAGTTATTGGCAATAATGGCTTTATCTATCGAATACGTAATGGTTTCTTCCGGTGCGATACCATCGGCAACATCAATCACGCCGCCTTCGACATCTGAACTGCTGAGTTTTTTCTTACCCTTTGAAATACCAACTAATTCACCACTAGCATTTACACCTAAAGCATAACCGTTACGAGTGCCTTCAAGCGTGCCCTGCAGGTCATAATTATCGATATTAACGATTTCATAGACAGGTGCAGCATGGGCACTGTTTAATACACCAAGGACACCTAAGGCAACCAAGGAAAGGGCTTTATCCAACTTTGACTTCATTAATTCTATTCCCATTTTTATTATTGGTTTACTTCAGTGACTCAAGCTCTTCCCAACGCTCGAAGCAAACTTCCAATTGCTTTTCTTTATCAGCCAACTGACTCAATACCTGATTGACTTTATCCTGCGCCTGACTATAAAAGTCTGAATGTCCAATAGTGGTCTGCAATGCGAGAATTTCTGCCTCCAATTGCTCCATCACATTAGGTAGCGACTCTAACTCACGCTGTAGCTTATACGACAGTTTTTTTACCGCTTTCACAGGTTCTGCAGTTTTAACTTCAACGGGTTTAGTTTCAACCGCAGGAGCTTCGACCGCCTTTTGCGAACTAGGTTCCTCAGAATAAAACTTTGCCCCTTGGTTCACGGCATCTTGATAACCACCTACATACTCGCTCCAATGGCCATTACCCGCATACCACCAGCTACTGGTCACAGTATTGTCGATAAATGCCCTATCATGGCTCACTAGCAACAACGTACCTTGGTATTCAGTGAGCAACGACTCTAGCAATTCTAAGGTCTCAATATCAAGATCGTTAGTTGGCTCATCGAGAATGATTAAGTTTGCAGGGCGAATTAATAACTTAGCCAATAACAAACGGTTCTTCTCACCACCCGACAGCGCTTTCACTGGCGTTCTGGCACGCATAGGCGAGAACAAGAAGTCCTGCAAATAACTTAAAATGTGGCGGTCTTGACCATTGATCGTGATGGTCTTTTTACCTTCACCAACGTTATCTTCAACGGTTTGCTCAGGATCTAACGCTTCACGATATTGGTCGAAATAAGCGATTTCGAGCTTAGTACCGACTTTAATTTCGCCCGATTGCGGTTGCAGCTTCTCGATTAACAGCTTGATCAAGGTTGATTTACCACAACCGTTTGGCCCAATCAGCGCAATACGGTCACCGCGGATAACCGTTGTATTAAAGTTTTTAACCAGATTTTTATCGGGCAGATTGAAGTTAAGATCGGTCACATCAAACACTAACTTACCAGAACGTTCAGTATCCGATACTGCCATTTTAGCATTGCCTTGACGATTCAGACGTTCACTTCGCTCTTCACGTAGCGCCTTCAGTGCGCGAACTCGACCTTCGTTACGGGTACGTCTAGCTTTAACGCCTTGACGGATCCACACTTCTTCATCAGCGAGACGCTTGTCAAACAAGGCATTTTTCTCGGCTTCGACGCGCAACCATTCTTGCTTACCATCAAGATACATTTGATAGTTGCCCGGCCATGAGGTCACCACACCACGGTCTAAATCGACAATCCGCGTCGCCATACGGGCAATAAAGCCCCTATCGTGGCTGATAAAGACGATAGCGCCTTGATAATCTAGTAAAAACTTTTCAAGCCACTCGATAGTGTCTATGTCTAAATGGTTGGTCGGTTCATCAAGTAACAACAGATCTGGCTCGCTCACCAGTGCTCTGGCTAACGCCACTTTACGCTGCCAACCACCCGATAACTCGCTCAAGGATTTGTCAGGATCGAGACCTAACAACTCGCAGTTTTGTTGGATGCGAGAATCTAACTGCCATCCATTATAGTGGTCTAAGGTTTCTTGCAGACCTTGCATCTCATTTAGCATACGATCCATTTGCTCTGGATCGGCATGGGCCACATCGTGGGACAGTTGATGATAACGCTCAAGCGCCTCACCCACTTCCTTTAATCCCGCAGCAATATAAGCGTATACCGTGCCTTGCTCAGCCTTTGGCGGATCTTGTTGTAGACGGCTAACGGTCACATTACCAGCGATGTTGAATTCGCCTTCATCCAGCAGTACATCACCAGATAACACTTTTAATAAACTCGACTTGCCAGCACCATTACGGCCAACAATACACACGCGCTCGCCGCGTTGAATAGTAAAATCCGCTTTTTGTAACAACGGAGTGTAACCATAGGCTAAAGAGCCACTATTGATACGAACCAGACTCAAACTAAGCTCCTGTAAACTCTTGTAATTGCGTTGCGTTAAATGGCCAATGTAATTCTCTACCATCCCAAGCTTTAAGCACAGGGATCGATACGCCATAACGCTGCGCGAGGTATTCATCGTCACAAATATCTATGGCCCGATAGCCAATGTCAGCCGCTGCCAATAAGGCTGCGGCCAGTTCACACAGATGACATCCCTCTGTGTGATATAGCAGATAATGCCTATTATCTAATTCTGCTTGAGTCAACTCAGGCATGGGTGATAAGCCAAGTATTATGAATATGTGGATTACGTTTGTAGTCCATAGGCAAAGTCACGTCATCAATGTTCTTCACATTAATGTTCATCTTTGTCAGCGCCTCGATGTCCATCTTAAACTTACGTTTATTATTAGAGAACACTAGCTCGCCCGTTGGGCTGAGCAGTTTCACTAAGGATGCCAGTAAGTTCACATGGTCTCTCTGCACATCGAATGAATCTTCCATACGCTTAGAATTTGAGAAGGTCGGCGGATCGATAAAAATCAGATCGTATTGTTCATTACAATCCCTAATCCACTGCATGCAGTCAGATTGAACAAACTCATACTGCTTACCTTGCAGTCCATTGAGTGCAAAGTTGTCCTTCGCCCAAGCAATATAGGTATTGGACATATCCACCGTCGTCACCGATTTAGCCCCACCGAGCGCCGCATGCACAGAAGCAGAACCTGTGTAAGAGAACAGGTTAAGTACCCGGCGTCCCTTAGATTTTTGACCGACTAAACGGCGTGTCAATCTGTGATCGAGGAATAAACCTGTATCCAAATAACCGGTTAAGTTCAGTTTGAACTTAGCGCCATATTCGGTAGTGATAAGCTCTAACTTACGCTCATCCAGCTTTTGATACTGACTCGTGCCCTTTTGACGCTCACGGGTCTTCATGATCATCTTGTTCGGATTGATACCAATGGCCGACGGCAGTGCTAACAATACATCGCTTAAACGACGCTTGGTTACGGCTTCAGGTATAGTTGCTGGCGCCATATATTCTTGAATAATCACGTAATCTAAGTATTTATCTACTGCGACGTTATATTCAGGAATGTCGGCATCATAAATACGATAGCTGTCGATGCCTTCTTTCTTGGCCCACTTCTCTAATAACTTGGCATTTTTCTTAATGCGGTTAGCAAATGCAGGGGCGATATCGGCAATGTCGACGCCGTCTGGCAGCACTGGCGTATCACGACGTGTACTGGTCGCATGCAAGGTATAAATGTTAAAAGCACATTCTAGGGCACCGTTGAACATCTTCATCTGTTTGTCGGCTTTAAGCTTAAGTGATGATACCAGCTCGATATCACTACACAGCATGGCCACTTTCCAGCCGCCAAACTCTTTCTTAAACTTGTCGCCTAGCTGATAGTAAAGCTGCAATAACTCAGACACATTGCCTAAACGTTCACCATAAGGTGGATTAGTGATCAAATAGCCACTTTCTGCAGGCGGCGTTATCGTCAACGCATCTGCAACTTGAAACTCAATTAACTCGAGTACACCGGCATTTTCGGCGTTACGTTTGGCTAACGCGACTAAGCGCGAATCGATATCTGAGCCGTAGAATTTAATCTCACAACGTTTCACGCCTAATGAGGCACGCGCTTTCGCTTCTTCAACGATTTCTTGCCACACAGCTTTATCATGACGACGCCAATGTTCAAACCCAAAACGGCTACGCTGCAGACCAGGCGCAATATCGGCCGCCATTAAAGCCGCTTCGATCAACACAGTACCGCTACCACAGAAAGGATCGAGCAAGGTCGAAGGCGCCGCTTGCCAGCCACTGCGTACTAACATGTTGGCGGCTAAGTTTTCCTTCAGTGGCGCTTCACCAGTAGTAGAACGATAGCCACGTTGATGCAATGATGGACCAGAGAAGTTCATCGCAATCGTGATTACGCCATTACGAAAATGGGCATCAACTTTAAAGTCAGCATCGACGCGTGACACATTTGGGCGCTCAACGTCATCGTCCCGGAATCTATCCACAACCGCGTCTTTAATCTTAAGTGCGCCGAACTGGGTATTATTGATAAAACCACCCGTACCATGAAAATCGATACTAAAAGTGCTTTTATTGGAAAAGTGCGCCGGCCAATCAACACAATAGGCGGCATTATAAAGTTGCTCGGCCGACTCGCAGCTGCCTTTATAGATAACCAACACGATACGGCTGGCTAAGCGTGTCCATAAAGTAATCCGATACGCTAAAGCTAAGGGGGCAGTGAAATACACACCAGCAACACTCTCTTTTACTTCAGTCGCATCAAATTCTGTCAGCTCTTGGGCTAAGCTATATTCAAAGCCCTTAGGGGCGGCGGCAAAAAAATTAAGCATGGGATAATCAGTACGCAGTCAAAATCAAAGCGACATTATACCTGCTCGAATACATAAAAGATAAACAGTTATTAGTCGAAACCCCATTTAGTCTCGTCCTCGACCTAAGATAATCAACGAAAAATCCCTAACTTATGTTTAAATTGTATGAAAGCCCCCCACTCCGCTTTATATTTAAGCGTTCACCACCTTTTTCGATCTTCGTCCTTGCAATGCCAAGGCGCTGCCGTTATAGTCTGCCCCGCTTTGAAGACGGACGCGGGATGGAGCAGCATGGTAGCTCGTCGGGCTCATAACCCGAAGGTCGTAGGTTCAAATCCTGCTCCCGCAACCATTTAAATGCAAAATAGTAAAGTAATACAGATAGATATCGGACGCGGGATGGAGCAGCATGGTAGCTCGTCGGGCTCATAACCCGAAGGTCGTCGGTTCAAATCCGGCTCCCGCAACCACTTTATATATGTGTTTATAAAGAGAAACAGCTTATCGGGCTCAACTCCTTATAAACAACAGGCGAAGGTAGTCGCTGATTTAACATTAGCAATCCTGCTTCCGCAACCAATTCTTAAATGACAGAATTAAACAGTTATTAACAGCAACAATCGGACGCGGGATGGAGCAGCATGGTAGCTCGTCGGGCTCATAACCCGAAGGTCGTCGGTTCAAATCCGGCTCCCGCAACCACTTTATATATATGCTTATAACGAGAAACAGCTTATCGGGCTCAACTCCTTATAAACAACAGGCGAAGGTAGTCACTGATTTAACATTAGCAATCCTGCTTCCGCAACCAATTCTTAAATGACAGAATTAAACAGTTATTAACAGCAACAATCGGACGCGGGATGGAGCAGCATGGTAGCTCGTCGGGCTCATAACCCGAAGGTCGTCGGTTCAAATCCGGCTCCCGCAACCACTTTATATATATGCTTATAACGAGAAAGAGCTTATCGGGCTCAATTCCTTATAAACAACAGGCGAAGGTAGTCAGTTAAAATCCGGCTACTGCAACCAATTCTTAGATGTCAGAATTAAAATAGTTATTAACAGTAACAATCGGACGCGGGATGGAGCAGCATGGTAGCTCGTCGGGCTCATAACCCGAAGGTCGTCGGTTCAAATCCGGCTCCCGCAACCACTTCTCTTTAATGAAAGAGAAAAATAACCAGCATAAGCTGGTTTTTTTGTATCTAAAATTCGTAATAACCCTCTGTAAAATCCTAACCAGATCACCATGGTAGCTCATCGGATTCAACGACCTATAAACAACCGATGAAAGCCATCAGTTCAAATCATCTTCAACAACAGCGTCCAAAATAAGATTTAAACTGATCAGCTGACATCAATGCATTTTTTGGATGTCAAATTTCGCCATAAAAGTGTCGGACAATATGACTCCAGCCATAGCACCAAAGGAAACGGTGAAAATCATGACGAAAGGTAGAGGTTTCAAATAAGCGGAAGTCAGAACACCTTGACCGAACCAGTGCAGTATTAGACCAAGCATCATGATGCCAAAAGCGAACTTATTCGCGGCAAAAAACATCGAGGTTTCGAATGCCCACAACTCTTTATTTTCCTTAAATTGGGCAAAACCAAAGTAGAGATAGAGCAGTAATGCCACTAAGGCGATAGCGCAGACACTGAGTGTATAAGTTAACTCCGATGCCCCGACCAACACTTGATAGCCGATACGAATGGCATAAATACCGACACCCAACCAAAGTATCAGCAGCGGCAATAAAATGAGTCCCATTTTTATCCTTAAAAGTTGAGATATACATGCACTTTGCACCTAAAGCGAGCTCTGAAAATAGGCGCTTAATGCTATTCCAAGACCTCGGTCCGTAAAGTGAGCTCTTGAAGTAAGTTCTTAAATTGAGCGCTTAGAGCAAATTCTTAAAGTTAGTACTTAGAGTGAGTATTTAAAGTTCGTTCTTAGATTAAGAGCCTTAAAAGCAACAGATAAAATACATAGAGATCAGCATGTTATTTTAACCGCGCCATATGATACACACTGATAAACTCACCATTTCTAAAAGCAAAATCCTTCGACTCACCTTCCATTACAAAGCCAAACTTTTTATATAGACCAATGGCGGCATGATTATCGGTATAAACCGTTAATTCAATTCGTTTTATATTCATCCATTTATCGGTAAGCTCAAGCATCGCGTTAATCAAGGCACTGCCTATACCGCGGCCTTGCCAACTGTCTTTTACCCCCATTCCAAAGGAGGCAACATGCCTACGGCGAGGTTGCTCATACACTTCAAAACCCAACTCACCGACAATTTCACCTTCAATCTCTGCGACATAACGATGAACATGATTCGATGTTGCAGCAAGACGCGCCTCCCATTTATCGGTCGATGGCAAAGGTAATTGCAAGGTACCGGCATAGGCATTTGGACAGGCATATACTGCTTGAATGGCTGCAGCGTCACTCTTCTCTGCATGCCTAATCGTAATATTTCCCAATGAGTCCCCTCCCTAGTTTTCAAATAAAAAAGACGTGGCCAATTCAACGTACACAGAACTAAGCACACAGGTCTAAGCCCAACGAATTGACTTGGGCATGCTGTGGATCACTGTGATTAAGCAACTCAACCCGATTATTATTAAACCGACTTTACGGATGAAGTTCACATAAGACAAGTATGAAATTTAAAAAACTATTGATAAACATGGATTTTATACAGATAGATATCAATCAATATAGGAATTGAATCAACCACTGCCCTGTCTCCATAACCCAGCCTCAACACCTAGGTTGAAACTCTGGGCAAATAAAAACCCGCTCAAGATAAGATCTTGGCGGGTTTATAAGATTCAAGCACTAAGGTGATAATCGAGTTGAATACTTCAACCTTCAATTAATCCAATACAATCAATAGTATGGTTCTAATATAAACTGTTTAATTAGAGTGGTAAACGGCCATTAAAGGACAGCGCTAACGTAGTACTATCCACATATTCCAACTCGCCACCTACGGGTACGCCATGGGCAATACGGCTTATCATCACTTTGTGACGTCTGGCCATATCGGCAATAAAATGCGCTGTAGCCTCACCTTCAACTGTTGGATTTGTCGCTAAAATCAGTTCGGTGACATCACCCGATGCCAAATGGCGCTCGAGTAACGCTAAGCCTAACTCTTCAGGCCCTACGCCATCGAGGGGCGATAAATGGCCTAAAAGCACAAAGTAACGGCCAGTGAAATGTCCACCCGCTTCAATGGCTAACACATCAGCCGGCGTTTCCACCACACAAATGGTGGAGGACGTTCCGCGTTTATGGCTAGCACAGATCGGACAGAGGGTTTCTTCAGTGTAGGTTCGGCAAGACTGACAATGACCGACGTCACTCATCGCACTAGACAGCGCACTGGCTAATTTAAGCCCTGCTTTTCTGTCACGCTCGAGTAACTGAAACGCCATACGTTGCGCCGATTTAGGCCCAACCCCAGGTAAACAACGCAGGGACTGAATTAACTCATCTAACAATGGACTAAATTTCATCGGCTATCTCAATTAAAATGGCATTTTCATGCCTGGTGGTAATTGCATGCCACCAGTAACTTCAGCCATTTTAGTTTTTTGGTTTTCTTCGATTCGACGAGCAGCGTCATTACAGGCCGCAGCAATCAAATCTTCCAGCATTTCTTTGTCGTCTTCCATCAGGCTTGGGTCGATTTCGACTTTACGCACTGTGTGCGCGCCTGTCATAGTCACTTTCACCAAACCAGCACCAGATTCACCCACCATTTCCATACGGGCGATTTCTTCCTGCATTTTGGCCATTTTTTCTTGCATCATCTGGGCCTGTTTCATCAAATTGCCCATACCGCCTTTTCCAAACATAGTCATTTCTCTTCTATTAGGGTTAGTCGCAAGCATTAACGCGGCTAATCTTACTTAAATAAATGGGATTGGCAATCAATGCCGTTATCTTGTTAATAAACTTATGATCTCGATGCAGAGTTTCTCAGCAGCATCACTATAAATATGCACTCGAAGCCTAAATTTAAACCACAACGCTACAAATTAACGATGAAAATTTTACCCAAAGACTCGCCAATAATGGCTAACTCGCGGCCTCAGTTAACTCTGGTAACGCTTGTATTTGCTGACTGCGTAAATTCAACAACTCTGGCGGATACACTAGACTATCGGCATCGAGTTCGGCGCCCATACGTTGGATCAACCATTGCACATTGTCATCATGAATCAATGATTGATGCGCTTGTTGCAGCAACTCTTGGTGGAAACGCTTACGTAACTCTAAGGGCGTTTCCCGCTGTTCATCGATTCCTATGACCACTTGTACCCGTCTTGGGTTCCCGAGCACGGTAGTTAAGGCTTGCTCAAGCTGCACTATGGCAACATCGGCCGCTAGATGCTTCTGGTTTGGTTTAAGCAGCAACGGCAAAGGATCGCTCAAAGTTTGACAGACAGAATTAACCGCCAGTTGCCGCACTCGCCCGCCGATCTCTAAGCTCGCCATCAACTTGTACCAATGTAAATCTAATGGATGACCGCTAATAGGTTGAGTCGAACTGAGCGCGACTTGTGTCTCATGCGTGTGTTCCACTGTATTCGACGCATTTGTCAGTGCTGTTGCGCTAACCGAGGCAAACTCTGAGGCGGGTATTTCTTCTTGACGTACAGCCTGATTTTGAAGTATTTCCGACTTCAAACTTGATGCTGCGGCCTGCCCGTCACTCAGGGATAGAGTGTCATCTTGTGCATGATTAGGTGCGTAACTCGCGCCTAAAAGCTCTTGAGCATGACTGGCTTGAACATTATTTATATCAGTAGCTTGCGCGCTCACAGGCTGAACACTGTTAGTTTTATTGCTATCGACTTGCGTCACTTCGATAGATTCAGCTTCAGGCGCTGCCTCCCAAGGCGGACGATCATCTGCAGCGGACGGTTTGACAGGCTTCTCAGAGACAATTCCAGTTGAAATGACGACTGAAGATACTGCTTGGTGCAGATCGATAGGCTCAAGATCTAAGTCGAAGTCATCATCAAAATCTATCGCTAAATCAGGGTCTAAGTCAGATGCAGGATCAACAGAAAATGCCACACTTGGCTGACTCGCTTCAATTTTAGTAACCGATTTAGGTAAGGTTACACCATGTGATTTAGTGTTTGGCGTCTTAAGTTTTGAGTCCAATGACGACTTTTTTTCATCACCGTCCTTAGCACTTAAAGCATCAAGATCCGATAACAGCGAATCCCGCGCTGCCAACACAGCTGAAAGAATATCGTCGTCGGCTAAGGATGCGGAGGCTAGTGTTGGAATTGATGTCTGAGGAGACACTTGAGCAATTAATACTGAGTGACTATCAACTGAGCCTTCCATGCCTACAGCGCTTTGAATATCAGCAGAATTTTGAACATTATCTAAGTGTTGAACATCATCAGGCACAGCATGAGAGTCAAAGCTGTGATGAAAATCATCGTCATTATAAGAGCCGGAGGAGAATTCAACATAAGCATCTTGATAGGAATCGAGCGGCGCTGACTCTTGGGCATAAGCTCCCATCGCTGGATAAGAATGCTCGACTTCAGTTCCATAGGGACTATGTTCATCAAGCCCCTTTTGCTCTAGCGTACTATTAGTAAGAGTATGGTTAGCGAGGGAGTCAACAGCAGTGTTTTCATCAACAGTCTTTTGAACAGCACTGTCTTTCTCTGCAATGTCACTACCAACAGCCACAGCGCTTGAACCAACAACCATTTCAGCCGCTGCTGGATTAATAATACTCGACTCGGCAGTTGCCCCAATGAATTCAGGAACTTCACTATTCTGAGCATCTAAACTCGCAACCGATGCCTCAATGTCAGCAGCAGCTTCAGTAACTTGAGAAGGCGCTTGAGCGGTTGATACTGTTTGAGTTTGTGGCTCGACCTCAGCATTCACTATCTCAACGTTTAAGCTGCCAGCGTTAAATCCCTGACTCTGCGCCTGACTTAGAATCACCGCCTGTTCGGCAATTAATGCCGCATCCGCTTGGAGCTCAGCATCAAGTGCCTGCTCTGCGGTATCGGCAGGCTCAATTAATGCTGTTTTTTTTTCAGCAGGCAGTTGTTCCGCAGTATGTGGCTCAGCAAACTTTTGTTCATTTACATCAGTAGCTTGCGCTATCGCAACTGGCGTTTGCCCTTCGGGTAAACTGATCTCAGCGACCGCATAAGGCTGCCAGCGCTTTACTGGCTTTTCCGGCACAAACGCCACAGCGCGTAATAGCGCCATCTCAAGACCCGATTTAGGATCCGGTGCATGGGGTAAGTCTTTGCGGCCTGTTAATAAAATCTGATAATAAAGCTGCACTTGCTCCGGCTTAAGCTGTTCGGCAAACGCGCGAATTTGTGCGCTATACAAGGATTGCTGCGCGCAAGCGGGGGCAAATTGGGTCAAGGTAATTTGATGTAACAACTCAAGTAAACTGCGTAGCACTTCTTGGGCATCTGCGCCGTACGCGAGCACTTGGGCACAGGTATGCATTAGCACACCAATATCGGCATCGGTTAAGGCGTTAAGCAAGGCAACTACATGCTGCTCATCAATGCTGCCAAGCATGGTTTGCACTTGGCCAAGCATCACATTACCGCCACCAAAGGCGATGGCTTGATCTGTCAAACTCAAGGCATCACGCATACTGCCATTGGCAGCTTTAGCCAACAGTTTTAGGGCCTCTGCATCAAAGGGAAACTGCTCTTGGGTCAAAATATGATTGAGCTGAGTGCCAATTTCAGCTTGGGTCAGGCTTTTTAAATTGAACTGCAAACAACGGGATAACACAGTCACTGGCAGTTTCTGCGGATCGGTTGTCGCCAGAAGAAATTTAACGTGCTCAGGGGGTTCTTCTAAGGTTTTTAGCAGTGCGTTAAAACTGCTGCGCGACAGCATATGCACTTCGTCGATGAGATAAACCTTAAAGCGGCCACGGGTTGGACGATACTGCACATTGTCTAACAGCTCACGGGTATCATCGACCTTAGTGCGAGATGCGGCATCGACTTCAATCAAATCGACAAATCGGCCTTGGGCGATTTCCACACAGCTGCCGCAAACACCACAGGGAGTCGCTGTCACGCCTTGTTCGCAGTTTAAGCCTTTGGCAAAGAGTCGCGCTAAACTGGTTTTACCAACACCGCGCGTTCCCGTAAACAGGTAAGCATGGTGTAAGCGCTGCTGGCTTAACGCATTGGTCAAGGCATGCAAAACATGGCTTTGGCCAACCATTTGATCAAATGTGGCAGGGCGCCATTTTCTGGCTAACACCTGATATGACATGGAACTCCCCAGAGTATGTGATACAAAAGCGGGAGCATGCGCCCCGAGAACTTTGAAAGATAACATGCCATGATTTGACATGCCATCAAACTATCCCAAGGCGCCTTTAGCTGCAGATTTATTCGCCTTCAAACTCACAAAGTTTAACCAACTCAAGCCCTAATGCGGTTAAACGGGCTTCACCACCTAAATCAGGTAATGAGATCACAAAGGCCGCATGTTTAACTTCACCGCCGAGTTGGCGGATCAGTTTAACGGTCGCTTCGATAGTACCGCCAGTGGCGAGTAAATCATCAACAACGAGCACTTTGTCATTTGCGCTAATCGCATCAGTATGAATTTCTAGGCTATCGTGACCGTATTCCAGTTCATAGCTTTGGCTGATGGTTGCACGCGGCAATTTGCCGGGTTTACGCACAGGTACAAAACCGATACCCAATTCTAAAGCCAACGGTGCACCAAATAAGAAACCACGGGCTTCAGTACCCACAATTTTGGTAAAGCCTTGACCACGATAATGTTCAACTAACAAGTCGATGGTCGCTTTATAGGCTGCTGCATTCTCAAGCAAACTGGTGACATCTCGAAATAAAATCCCTTCCTTAGGATAATTAGGAATCGTTTTAATGCTTTGCTTTATCAAGGATAAGGTTTCTGTATTCATAGCCATCATATTTGCTTAATAAGTTACTTAATCAATTCACCAACCTAGCGGTGGCGGTATAAAACAAAACGTCCACACTGGGTGGACGCATTGTCGAAAGTCGGACAAAGCTTATGCCGCTTTAGTTTTAGTTGCAACAATCACAATGCACAAGTGATGGAAAGGTTATCAATTTGTGCCTTAGATCAAACCCTGTTGGCTCTCAGTTAAATAGCCTCAACAAGAACACGACTAAACTTTCAGTCACAGCGCCTGAGCCCATTCAATCACTCAATCATCCCTCTATTTCAGGTATACCTTTAAGATACCAAAGTAGGACCAATGCCATGACAAACAGCAGACCTTTTACCCAAAGGATAGGGACCACAATAATACTGACACTAAAACTGAGTGCGCTAACTATCATGGCTTTGCGTTTCAATCCCTTACGCATTGCTCGCTGCTCTTGCCACTGGGTTAAGGCGTCGGCAAACCAGGGATGTGTCATCAACCAATGGTGTAAACGTTCACTCGAGCGGGCAAAGCAGAAGGCAGCAAGCAAGATAAAAGGCACGGTCGGCAATATCGGTAGCACGATACCGACTAAACCTAAGACTAAAGCGGTTAAGCCTAACAGTAAAAATAATCCGCGCTTTAATACCATAGGTTTAAATGCCCTTTATCGGAAAAACAAAAGCCACTCGAAGAGTGGCCAATAGGCTACGCGCTAGAGATTAACGCTCGCTTAAATTAAACCTAAATGCTTTAACCAAGACAGACTTGCTGGCAGAGTCGGCAACAGTAAAACTAAAATAAAACCAATAAAATACAAAAAATTAAATGGGTCTTTGAACGGCTGACTACTCATTACAGCTCCTCTAGTATGTGCAAGTATAAGTGCGCAGGAATCGTACAGTGATTGAGATCACAAAACGGCCGACATTGTAGCGGTTTGTCAAATTAATAAAAACCCTCTAAATGTAGGGTTATTGCATTTATTTCGGCAATAATCCCAACCTTAAGACTGACGTCCGCGCACTATCCCTTTGGCCGCTAATTGCTCGAGTAACTGCATACAACCTTGCTCAATAATCTCTGGCGCCATTTGATGGTAAGTGATTGTTAACCAGTCAACTATCTCTTTAAAACCCGCTTGGCCTTGAGCTTGAAGAAATGCCAGCACCTGTGCGCTTAAGGGATTTAACTGCAAGAAGCACACTTCACAATCGGCATCTTGATAGAGACAAAAAAACACTGGCGTATCGAGTCGTTGCTGCGGCCGATAATCCTGACGAATGTGCTGCACCTCAAAATGATACTGCGCTACCCTCGCCGTCTGTGACAAACATAAAGCCTGCGTCGACATTTGCGCTAGGCTAAGTTGAGATTCATCCTCACTCGCCTGTGCAACCGCAACGGCCAACTCCAGCCATTCATAGTGCGCTAATTCGAGCATAAAAACAGGATCATTCGCCGTAGGTTGATATTCCTGCTGTAAAAATTCTAAAAACTCGCCCGCGATATCGATAAAAATCGGCGATTGGCAATCATGTTGACTAAAAAAGCTCTGCACTAATGCCAACCACTCTTCCTCTAAATACAAACTTTTCAGCACGGGAAAGCCGTTCGACACAAATCCCAGCACATTATTAAAAAATAACTCGCGGTAAACCTGCATACGCCGGAAATCAGTATCCGCGGGCAATGGCGAAGAGGGATCGCGGATATAATCGATAAAGGATTGCTGCACTTGCTTAAAATCCATTAGGCGCTCCTCTTTACGGCATGAGCGCTATTTTGGGCATGGGAGCTGGACGCCGCCGCTTGATAACCGTGGATTTGATTTAGCTCGAGCAACAATTCAGCGGTTGTCGGCAAATTAAAGTCACGCTCAAGCAAGGTCGGTTTTACCCCATGCAAAGCGTAACAGCGTTGCAATAATGTCCAGACGGGATCGTTAATGGCAGCACCATGGGTATCAATGAGCAGATCTTCAGCTTGTTTGTAGTGCCCAGCAATATGCAGATAGGCGATGCGCTCCGTCGGCATGGCCTGTAAAAAGGCATCGGCATCGTATTGATGGTTTATCGAGTTCACATAGATGTTGTTCACATCCAGTAGCAGTTTACAATCGGCTTCTTGCAGCACGGCATTAACGAATTCAAGTTCTGTCATTTGCGCACCTGGAGCGGCATAAAAAGACACATTTTCTAAAATAAGCGGCCGCTCTAGAATATCTTCTACTTGCTTGACCCGCGCCGCCACATGCTTCACCGCAGCGTCGGTAAAAGGGATAGGCATTAAATCATATAAGTGACCTTGCCCTGAGCAATAACTTAAATGTTCGGAATAGACTTGGATTTGGTGTAAATCCATAAAGGTTTTGATATTTTTTACAAACGCGAGATCTAAGGATTCAGGGCTACCAATGGATAAACTCAAACCGTGGCAGTAGAAAGTATGTTGCTCGGTCAATTCACGAAATTGGCGGCCAAATTTACCACCTAAGGTCATCCAATTCTCAGGCGCCACTTCAAAAAAATTAATAGCATCAGGCACCTGTAAACAAAATTCACTGAGCATTTCTCGCCTTAACCCCAGCCCTACCTGTGCCGTATTTTTTTGATCATTCATAGAACCTCACGAACGCTAACCTGTAATCGCTTAAGAATAAAACACAAGAGACCAGCGCTGGCTGGCCTCTTTAGGCTCAATTATCCCAATAACTGCAGGGATAAAACAAACCCGCTTTACTTCACTTCTTTTTTAACGGCTTCGACTTTAGCATCCACTTTTTCAGCGGCTTTCTTCATGTCAGCACCGCATTTCGCTTCGCCACATTTCCCCTCATGAGCTTTATCTGCAGCCGCTTTTTTCATCTCAGCACCGCATTTCGCTTCGCCACATTTCCCCTCATGAGCTTTATCTGCAGCCGCTTTTTTCATCTCAGCACCGCATTTAGCCTCACCACACTTACCTTCTTTGGCTTTTTCAGCGGCGGCTTTCTTCATGTCTGCGCCGCATTTGGCTTCACCACATTTGCCTTCTGAACCGACAATTTGATAGCCCGCATCCATAGCTTCAAAACCAAATGGGTTAGTTTGTGCATTGACAGCAAAAGCTGAACTCATCACAACTGAACCTAACGCGACTGCAACTGCTGTTTTTTTAACTGAATTCATAAATAATCCCTTCTTGTTTATTGAGTAATAATGACCAACAACAGTTTAAGTAGCTGGCTTACAACAAAAGACCTGCCTTATTTCGATTCTATTGCAAAAAATATCACTAAGTCACAGAAATGGTAAAAATATCCTGCTAGGACAATCAGTTTAGCTTGGATTTTATTTATTGGCGTACCTATTCATCCTCCTTCACAAGGCCACTTTGTAACTTAGGGCTGATAAGGTAGAATGCTCGCCCTTTGCAACAGATATGGGTTTACTGCAGTGCGTGTGATTTTGGCTCCAATGGAAGGCGTAGTAGACGCTTTGATGCGTGACATCCTATCGACCATCAATCCCTACGATTTGCTCGTCACCGAATTTGTGCGAGTGGTAGACCAACTGCTGCCTGAAAAGGTCTTTCTCAAACTGTGTCCTGAACTACTCAACAACGGCAACACCCCTTCAGGTACGCCAGTACGAGTACAATTGCTTGGTCAAGAACCCCAATGTATGGGCGAAAATGCCCTGCGTGCCATTGAGTTAGGCTCACACGGTGTTGATGCAAACTTTGGCTGTCCAGCAAAAATTGTTAACCGCAGTAAAGGTGGCGCCGTATTATTGCAATATCCTGAGAGTGTGCACGATATTGTCAAAGCCATGCGTCAAGCAGTACCAAAAGAGCATGCCGTAACGGCCAAAATACGTTTGGGCTACGAAGATAAGTCACTGTTTATGGAAAACGCCATTGCTGTGTATGAAGCTGGTGCAACTGAACTTGCCATCCATGCGCGCAGTAAAGTCGACGGTTACAGACCGCCAGCCTACTGGGAATACATCACCGAAGTGCGCAAACGTTTGCCGATCCCAGTGATCGCCAACGGTGAAATTTGGAACAGTGACGATGCTAAGCGTTGTATCGAGGTCACGGGCTGCGACAGTATCATGATCGGCCGCGGGGCAATTTCATTGCCGAACTTGGCTGATACTATCAAGACAGGAGCCACTCCTTATACTTGGGCGCAAACCTTAGGGCTCATGCTCAGTTATACCCAAAGGGAACTCAATGGCCGTAAGAGTGACTATTATCCAGCCCGGATCAAACAGTGGTTCACCTATCTCAACCGTCAATATCCCGAAGCCGATACCTTGTTTAGGGAACTGCGAGTCTTTAAAACAACGGAAGAAATAGTCCGCGTATTAGAAACGGCGCAACGGAACTTATGCGACGAATAATCGCGACGATATGTGTGATAAAAGGGCTTTTGCCGTAGCACATATAATGCGATAAGAATGAAGTACTTTTTCGATTTTTAACGGCTAAAAAACCGAAAATGTGGCAGATACTTGATCTTTATCATAGTCGTTGATAGTGGAACTATTAGACTGGACGCCTAGAGTCAAATGAAATAGGCGATTTTACGTGAGCACCACCCATATCAGACATGAATTGTCAGAGCTTGAAGCTAATCTAAGGAAAGAAATAGGCGCGCTCCCTCTGTTCCTCGAAGCCATAGGGGAGCATTACGCTAGCCTGAGTCTGGCAGAATTAATTGATAAATTGGCTCAGACACCACTGGCTGAACACCCACTATTTTGCCGATTAAATAAACTTGATGCCGCCTTTTGCCAGCTCGACTTAGGTCTCTACGGTCTTTGCTCGGATTGTGAGGCAGAAATTGAAACCGAACGCTTAAGCCAAGATCCCACCGAACAACGCTGCACCTCCTGCGCCGAGCATTATCAGCATGAACACCGCCACGAACTGCGCCTCACGCATTGATAGCGCTCATTCGACATCCAGTAAACTGCCTTATAAGCAAAAAAACCTCCGCAAGCGGAGGTTTGAGTTATCCAGGGAGGGCGGACAACC
Organism: Shewanella sp. SM71; assembly: GCF_025653905.1. Taxonomy (NCBI): domain Bacteria; kingdom Pseudomonadati; phylum Pseudomonadota; class Gammaproteobacteria; order Alteromonadales; family Shewanellaceae; genus Shewanella; species Shewanella sp. SM71. Next base: position 47,705 of record NZ_JAKKRW010000005.1, on the reverse strand, counting down.
TAAAACTTCTGGTTTATTCTCAGGTAATACGTTCTACCTAACACATCATATAAACCCACATTCACATCGCGATAATCGGCATAGGCGTAATAGTTTGGTGTTTCAGCATCAAACACATTATTCACCCCTACTGTGATAGAGCCGTTATAAGCATGGGTATAACCAAACTGAATGTTATGTTTAAAGTAATTATCGTAATCAACATAACGGTCGGTTTCTTCTAACTCGTTGAAATAACTTGCTGATTGACTACCAATATAAACAACTGTCCATGCGGCAGAGAAATCATCGTATTTCCAACTGGTCGCAAAGTTACCGCGCCAATCGGGCGAGTCAGTCGACCCTGCGTAGTCGATCATGTCTGCTTCAGCGTTATCCTGCTTTTTAAAATCAAGCACATGAGTTAAATCCAGTTTGAAATTGAAATCCCCAAAGCCTGTTTCTAAGTTATAAGCCGTAACAAAATCGATACCTGAGGTCTCAACTGTAGCTAAGTTACGAACTCCGGCTTCAATATATTCAATCTTGCCATCAGGGCCGCGCGTCACATAGGGAGAAGAACCATTCTTGATTTCATCACGCAGGATATCATCCACATCAATTGACTCAATTTTGTTGTCATAGGTGATTGAGTAATAAGATAACTCCAAGTTCCATGCGTCAGTGACATTCCAAACGCCGCCAAAGGTTAACGAGTTGCCCTCTTCAGCCTCTAGATCAGGATTCCCTCCATACCAGGTTTTGTGTTGATTATTAGTCGCGCAATATATGGCATCCACGTTACCTGGTTCATTACACCATAAAGAATCAACACCCTTCTCAAAACTCAAGGATTGAGACGAGAACATTTCGCTCATATTCGGTGCGCGGAATGAGTCACCATAGCTAGCACGCAGTAATAACGTGTCTATAGGACGCCAGCTTAAACCAAACTTAGGCACCACGGCATCGAAGGTCGATGAATTAACAACTTCCCCCTGAGGCCCTGTGAGAGTTCCTTCCTGCTCATAGCGCTCATAACGTACTGCGGCAGAAAACTCAACATTGGCAGATAAGCCTACTTGGAGTTCCAAATAAGCGGCGCTACGGTCACGTGTGGCATCCACATCATCCCCCCCCGAACCGCCGGAGATAATACCCGCGGCCGATTCTGGATCACTGGTTTGCTTAAACTTGATCATTTCATATTCAAGACCACCGACCATAGCGACCGAAAGATCACCGTCATCGAGCAGTAAGGTCGAAGCAAGACCATCCAATTGAGTACTTTCAAATTTGCCCTGATAAACCCCAGTATGCGCAGCTTTACGATACAGATCTGTCATCTGTTGATCCCACTGCTCATAACTCATTCCAGAGGTATTGAAAATATCATATTGCTCTGAATCAATTTCTTGCTGAATAATATCGTCGTTCAGTAAATTATAATTAAAACTATTTGTCGTCGATGTTGCGTGCTGGGCATTTAATTCCCAGTCGATACCATTCCCTGAATCTATTGTACCAACAAAACCACCTAGAATATCAAAATTGTTGGTTTCAGTTAATGTATCTCGCTCGCCAAGTTGCGCGCCTCGCATAGAAACAACTAATTCTTCGCCAACTGGATTAAACTTATTATCGGCACTCATCACAGGGGTATTCGTTGATACTGGCGTACCCGCATAACGGGTTTCAGTTTCTGCTAATGAAGCAGAAGCACGACCTCGGAATTTTATATTCTCAGAAATCTCATAGGAGAAATTAGATAACAGCGAATTACGAGTTTGATCGCCAAATAACTTAGTGACATTACCATGATTATATAAACAACGACCATCACCTGAGTCTATGGTATTTTCCGTTTTTTCACATATATCTGAATTACTATACCAGCTACCATTGCCTGGTCCATATTTACCGTTTGGTACTGAGCTATATCCACTATATGCGTTATAACTTGAATCGTCCATTCGCCAAATATCACGATCCATTACAGCTTTAGTATCATAATATTCATAGGTTAGCGTGATATTGCCTTTATCAGTATTAAAGCCCGTTGCAAGTGATAAACGGTTGGCATCGCCTCCTTCAACACTTGGCTGCTCAGTGCTGTAATCGAGTTGAAACCCTTCAAACTCCTTCTTAGTGATAATGTTTATCACGCCCGCAACCGCATCGGAACCATATACTGCCGAGGCGCCATCACGCAGGATTTCAATACGCTCCACGATAGCCATAGGGATAGAAGATGTATCGGCCACAGAGCCAGAGCTCGAACTCGTGCCCGGCATACGGCGTCCATCTAATAACACTAATGTCGCAGACGCTCCTAAACCACGTAAATTGACATCACTGGTTGAGCTTGCTCCTGATCCATAGCCAGAAATACCACGCCAAGAACCAAAGCTGTTTATGGCAGAGTTATTCAATACGTCAGCAACGGTTTTTTCACCCGTCATGGCAATATCCGCAGCATTAATGACAGTCACGGGTGAAACAGTTTCCATATCAACTTGTTTAATACGAGAACCCGTCACTTCAATGCGTTCAACTTTCGCATTTTCTTCTGCTGCATTTACCGCTGCAGAAAAGCCTATTCCAGAAAAAACCACACTGCTTGTCGCCACTGTAATTAAACTAGTACGAACGGCTTTGGCCGTTAAACTTAAATAGCGCATTAATCTCTCCTTGAGGTAAATAAAACCCTATGTTTGTTATTTTTATATTTGGCAAGCGAACTCTATTTCGCTGTAGGGATAATGTTAATGCGCAACATCCAAGTCAACCATTAAAAACAATTAATCTCAAATTAAAACAAATTGACACAAAATAAATCAACTTGAATATAAGATATCCGAATATACATCATGGGGTTAAGCAATGCAGACCTGTTGAATATATTAAATATTTAATTTGATACAATAAATCTCAATTGTTAACCAAAAGAACACCGAGAAACTCACGCCACAAATGAATCAAACTGTATCTAAAATAAAACGCTGAATATTAATTTACACTTAGTTCAATATTAATTAACCATAAAAAATGCCACTCATTTGAGTGGCATTAATCTTGAAACACTGAGTAATGATTGATTACTTAAAGTTGGCAACCTTCAACACTTTTTGAGTTCTCATAAACAATATCGCCAACAGGATTGTAGTCAGCAGCTTTAATCGCTTGTTTCTCTTTCAAGAAAGAATAGAGTAAATCAGCATCAACAAAACCCGTTTGAATTGGGCTGGTTAGTTTAGGATAACCGTCATCACCCGCAGCATTAAAACTAGATGTAAGCACCGGTAGGACTGAAGTCTTTGCCATTGATTTCACTGATATTGGCAGTTTTAGATACGCAATCAATGGTCATTTTCCCCCCTGTAATTTTGCATAGCAAGAGACTATCGAAAGGTTAATCAGTTACGCGCGAGAGTTAACGATTACATCAACTTCGACTCACACATCACTAAAGTGAAATGGCCAGCAAGTATCAATACTTATTTTTGATAACCAGCAAAGGCTGGTTATATACTTCGGCATAACATAGGCAACGTACTACGGAAATGAAACTACCTCCATAGGAGGTAGTTTAAAAGTGAATAAAAAAACAGCTAACTAACTAGCTGTTTCTTAAATCTATTATGGTCGCTGAATAACTAAAGCTTAATCAAGCACTATCTTATAAACAGTTGGGTACAACCACACCATTTTTAAGATGAACGACTTTACCAGCCACAGGCTCGTAATCGGCAGCCTTAATCATAGGATTTTTTTCAAAGAACTCACGTAAAACAGCAGCGTCAGTTTGCTGAGTATTTAATACATCAATCTTAGGATACCCATCACCGCCGGCAGCACTAAAACTAATGATTGAGAAGCTGTATTCATCAGTTGGTGAGAACCCACGATTATTGATATCACTGATATTAGCTGTAGCAGTATCGCAATCGATGGTTACACTAATATTGCTTAGTTGGGCATAGCCACCCTTCGTCAAAGTACCTACTTTGCCTAGATAAGCAGCCACTTCGCTACCCGTCATAGTCGCCTTAGTTACAAAGTTACCAAAAGGTTGTACTTTCAATACATCACGATAGCTCACATTACCGGCCGCGATGGAATCTCGTATACCGCCTGAATTCATAACGCCAAAATCAGCATTAACTAAACCATAAGTTCGATAAGCTTCACCCAATAAATGACCTAAGTTAGTTTGCTGTACACGAACGACATTACGATCTCCCTGAAGTAAGTCATCCGTATTGGAAATTACCACACCGAGTAACTCTTGACCTTTTTGCTGGTATGGGTAAAGAATTGATTTTACAACTGGATCTTCAGCAATAGGCTTACCAAATAAGACGTTATTACCTTTATCATCTTTAACTACGTTACCTTTGTCATCTTTGACCACCAAATTAATCGGTACTAACTTATAAGAAGCCAAATTAAGTTTACCGTTAAACATTTCAAAATCTGCACGACCAACATATTTACCCCATTCATGGGCTTGCATGATCCAAGTACCATTTTGTTTATCTGGAGCACACTCATCGCCTGGTTTGAAGTTAGCGTATGCTTTGTTGTCGGTACCTGGTTCCATACACACTGGATTTTGTGAATGACCACCAATAATTGCCTGCAGTTTACCTTCAGCTACTGAACGAGCTAACAACACATCACCAGGCGCTTCTGAACCATGCTTGCCATCTGCGTAATGCCCCATATGAGTAGTCGCAAAGACCAGATCGACTTTTTCTTTCGATTCAATTTCTTTAAGAGTTTTTTGGATTTCTTCCTGTGGATCAGCAAAGTGAATGGTCGAAATATTATCAGGACTAACCAGATGAGCGGTGTCTTTAGTCGTTAAACCAATAACAGCTATTTTTAGGCCATTGACATCAAATACGCGATAAGCATCAAATAAACGTTCGTCAGTTACCTTACCATCCTTATCCTTAATATAAATGTTTGCAGCCAGCATAGGGAAGTTTGCCAACTTTGCTTGCATATCAAGCACATTTAAGCTTTTATCAAACTCGTGGTTACCCACTGCCATTGCATCATAGCCGATTAGGTTCATACCAATAAAATCTGGCACAGCATTTTGCATATCGGACTCAGGCACACCAGTGTTTATATCACCACCAGAGAGTAATAGTACCTCACCGCCTTTACTCTTTACATCATTACGAATTTGATCAACCAGAGTTTTCTGAGCGGCTAAACCATATTCACCATCAATGTTTTGCCAGAAACGGCCATGGTTGTCATTGGTATGTAAAACGGTAAATGTTGTGCAAGCGCTTCCCGCTTCAGCACACGTTGTTGGAACTTTATCGTCATCACTATTATTACAACCCGCAAGTGCAGCGAGAACAGCAGTTGCAACTAATCCTTTAATAAGCATATGTCTCATTACATCAACCCCTTGATTTTAATTATTTTATCATAGAAAGATTGCCGTGAACTCCATCAAGTTCAGCGTCACGGATAATAGCAAATAATAAAGATAAATTGTGTCATTTTTATTAATAACTTGACATTTACATGAAATTTGGCGGGTATTTTAAGAAGGATTTGTTTCATATAGAAAATAAGCTGAATGACTGATTTTTATATATTTAGAGAATACAAAATAAAAATGGAATAAATGGATTTTAATCGTTTGTTATAAATAACTTAGGAAATATGAAAAAACATCGCGATTGTTCCTTTAAAAAAACAAGCATGGGTAAATTTCAACTTACCGCATGCTGCTTTTATCAGCAATTAGACTTATCTACATTTCAAATCGCTGTAATAACCACTTAGAAATCGCTTTCAATTGTTCAGGAATGACAGAATGAGGCATTGGATAAGTCTGCCACGTAACATGATAGCCGCCCGCCGTTAAGGCTTCTTTTGCTAACATTCCAGCGGATAATGGTACAACATCATCCTGTAGACCGTGTTGCTGTAATATGGGTGTATTGCGATTCGCCGCACTTAATTCAGCGGGTAACACATCGCCCGTCGGCAAATAGCAAGACAACGCCATAATCCCTGCAAGTGGCTCAGGGAAACGCAGTCCAGAGAATAAACTCATTACTCCACCCTGACTGAATCCCGCTAATACGATACGTTGACTCGCAATACCCGCCGCGATTTGTTCATTAATTAATGCAGCAACCCTTTTTTCCGACTCAAGCACGCCTTGCATATCGGCTCTGTCATGCAAATCCATGCTTTTAATATCGTACCAAGCGCGCATAACGTAGCCACCATTAATGGTCACTGCTTGCTCTGGTGCATGGGGAAAAATAAATCGAATAGCATGATCTACAGGTAAGCCTAATGCAGGCACTACGGGAGCAAATCCGGCCCCCGAATCCCCTAATCCATGTAACCAAATAACCACAGCCGTAGCAGGCGTCTTAGGTTCGACAACAATACGCTCAAGAGAAACTGACATACTAAAAATTCCCAATTCGATATTAAACACTCATCAACTAAAAAATGATGATAAATCTATACGTTAAACACTCATCACCACTCGGGCACAGGTTATTCAGCATCCATGCCCAGCACATCTTGAATCGCACGTAACTGAGCATTTGAGTCCAATACTAAGCTCCAACGTACACCGCCACCATCGGCGATCAGCATAGGAGGCTGACGTCTCAAGCCGATATCCTCAGCACTCGCTTGCAGAACGATACTGGCAACGTTGAGGCGTACTTGAACCTCAAACTCAGTAACGATTAACTTACCCTGCGAAAAATCTAACACCATTATGATAACCGCCCTATGTGAAAACGCCGTCATCATAGCAAACTTGTGCTCTTTTACCGATCGCATTTCCTGACCAGCATTCAAGCCATTAAAGTTTGATTACATTTGAGCTAACAGTGAGATAACAAATCCAGTGAATTATCAGGTAAACTTTTGCGCTAATAGAGTGGGTTAACAGAAAACCAAGCTGAATTGATGGTCTTATCACCCCAAACTCGAACTAACATACTTCATCATTAGGCTACTATAAATAATGCTTTCACTTCGCCGAACAGTCCTTTGCAGCACCCTAGTCTTTGCCCTGCAACTACTTCCCTGCGCTTATGCCAATAGCACTCCAAATACCTTAACCACTGAGCCTACTGCAACTGTTGTACAAGCTGATACGCAGCAGAACCAAGATGCACTGACCTACGCCAATTACACTGAAGTCAGCGTGAGTCATTTGGAACTAGCCCTTACCGTCGATTTTAAGCAAAACCGCTTATCCGGTGAAGCCACCCTCGATTTAGCTTGGCATAAGGCGGGGAAAGAACTCATCTTAGATACTCGAGATCTGACGATTAACAGCGTAAGTGCTTTAAATACAGCTGGGGAATGGCAAAGCGTGCCCTTCACGTTAGCCAAAGCGAGCGATGTAAAAGGCGCCGCGCTAACCATCAAACTTGCTGATGAAAATAGTCAAAAGGTCAAAATCAATTATCACACATCGAATAATCCGTCTGGTATTCAATGGTTAACCCCTGAGCAAACCCAAGGTAAAGAGTTGCCTTTTATGTTCAGTCAGAGTCAGGCGATTCACGCCCGCAGTTGGATCCCACTGCAAGATACGCCAGCCGTTCGCCAAACCTATAGCGCAATAATTACTGCCGATAAAGCCATCACTGTGGTCATGAGTGCCGATCGCAAAACCCTGTCGAGCACTCAGACCCAATTCACTATGCCGCAGGCTATTCCAGCTTATTTGATTGCTATTGCGGCAGGACATTTAAAGTTTGCACCCTTAGATAACATCTCGGGCATTTGGGCTGAGCCAGAGATCCTCGACAAAGCGAGCAAAGAATTTGCCGACACGCCAGAAATGATCAAAATCGCGGCTAAACGTTATGGCGATTACCCTTGGGGACGTTATGACTTACTTATCTTGCCACCAAGTTTCCCCTTTGGCGGCATGGAAAACCCGCGTTTGTCTTTTATTACACCCACAGTGATCGCGGGTGATAAAAGCTTAGTGAGCCTCATCGCCCACGAACTTGCGCACTCGTGGTCGGGTAATTTAGTGACGAATGCCACTTGGCGCGATCTCTGGCTTAATGAAGGTTTTACGACCTATGTTGAGAATCGCATCATGGAAGACCTCTATGGCCGCGACCGGGCACTGATGGAGCAAACCATCGGCTACTCTGAATTGCTTGCCGAACTTGAAGAGCTCACTCCTGCCGATTCAGTGCTACATCTCGATCTCGGTAAACGTTCGCCCGACGAAGCCTTCAGCGGTGTCCCTTATGTAAAAGGCCAGTTGTTCTTAATATTTTTAGAGCACAAATTTGGCCGTGAACGCTTCGACATTTTTGTGAAAAGCTACTTCAATCATTTTGCGTTTCAGAGTATTACTACGGCGCAGTTCCGTGAATATTTATCTTTGAATCTATTAAACAAATATCCCCATCTTGTCAGTGAAGGCGAAGTGGATACTTGGATTGAAGGTCAAGGTTTACCGTCATTTCTTGTGCCGCCTAATTCCCATGCCTTCGATGATATTGATGCTCAAAGACAAACTTGGCTCGAGGGTAAACTCAGTGCAAGCGAGTTGAAAACCAGCACTTGGACAGTCCACCAGTGGTTAAGATTCATCAATGAAATGCCAAGGATCAATCTAGATCAAACCAAACTTGCCGAGCTAGATAAGGCGTTCCATTTTACGGGCACTGGCAACAGTGAAATTGCTTTCGCATGGTATTCACTCGCCCTAGACAACGGCTATTACGCAGTACTACCCGCATTAAAACAACACTTAACCCATATTGGCCGCATGCGCTTAATCGTGCCTTTATATCAAAAGCTAGCAAGCTCTGATAAATACGACTGGGCCAAGAGTGTCTATCTCAAGGCTCACAGCGGCTACCATCCCCAAACCCAAGCAAGCCTAGATATGATGTTTGCCGACAAACCACTCGAGCATGAACATAGCCATTAGCGAGATAAGGAGCCATTAGCGGTTGCGACAATCATTAAGCCATTAGCACCATAAAAACAAAAAGCCCAAACCTAGGTTTGGGCTTTTGCTATTTAATCTTTAGCCTCGATTCATTCAACTCATACTGAACTTATACTCCACTCACATGGAGTCAGATAAAAGCCAAGTTCGAAGCCGAGCCCGAAGCCTAAAGATTAGTGGTGATGACCACCTGCACCATGGGCATGGCCGTGGGCGATTTCTTCATCACTCGCATCACGGGCACCTACGACTTCAATATCAAATGTCAGTTCGCGGCCGGCTAATGGATGGTTTACATCCACAGTCGCCATAAACTTACCCATTTTAACGATAGTCACTTGGCGCTGACCTTGGTCGGTATTAACCACTGCTGTCATGCCTGGTTTCCACACTGTCGCACCCAGTAAATGCTTAACTGACACACGTTGGTGTGCGTCAGCATCCGCTACACGCTCACCGTAGGTTTCAGCAGCAGGCAAGGTTACAGTGAACTTTTCACCTATGGCTTTACCGTTTATCGCGTTTTCTACACCTGGCATCATGTTGTCATGACCGTGTAAATAGGCAATCGGATCGCGACCTTCGTTCGTCTCGATCACTTCACCTTTCTCGTCGCGCAGTGTGTAGTTAAACTGCACAACCATATCGTCTTTAATGCTCATCGAATATCCTTTGATTTTCTTCGATTTCAATTGTGGGCCGAGCTTAACAAAACTGCGCTTTTCACTCCACTTTTTTATCCGGCCTCAAAGCACTCAAAACCCGCAGCGAGCGCTCTTTGGCTACAGTAGCTACTGTAACTAAAGTGATAATCCTAAAGCGGTAAACACCTCTGGGCTTGGGAAGCCATCGGCAATCATCTGTTTGCTACGTTGAAAGGCTTGCAACCCTGCCATAGAGTTACGTCCCAACACGCCATCAGGCTTACCAACATCAAATCCAGCCTCGTTCAGTTTTGTTTGCAGTTGCTTTACTTGCTCGCGGCTTAAGCGTGGTTGCTCAGGCGGACTGACTGTCAAGGGTTGTCCACCATTAATACGATCGGCCAAGTGCCCAACCGTAATGGCATAAAATTCGGAGCGATTCCAACGCATGATCACATTAAAATTCTCATAACCTAAAAAGGCTGGGCCTGTGTGTCCCGCAGGCAAATACAGCGCAGCTTGAATATCGACGGCAGGCAAAGGTTGCCCATTCGACTGCGTTACATTGAGCGCTGCCCATTCCGATAACGACAAGGGCTGTTTCGCACCTAAATGACTGTAACTAAAATCCTTTGGCAACAAAACTTCACGCCCCCAACGCTGATTACGCTGCCAACCTAAGTGCTGCAAAAAGTTCGCGGCAGAAGTGAGCGCATCTGTGGTGCTATTCCATAAATCGGCCTTACCGTCCCCATCACCATCGACTGCATATTTGGCATACGCAGAAGGCATAAATTGCGTATGTCCCATAGCACCTGCCCATGATCCCACCATAGTGTCATCATCAAACTGATACTTTTCTTTCAGTTTTAAGGCTTGCATCAGCTCTATGGTGAAATAATTGCTACGGCGTGGCTCACAGGCCAAAGTCGCCAGCGAATTCAATACCGACATTTTGCCTTTATAGGAACCGTAGTTCGTTTCCAGCCCCCAAAAAGACAAGATATATTGCGGCGGGACACCGTATTTTTGCGCTAATTGATTGAGTAGAACACTGTGCTTTTGCAGTAAGCGGCGGCCTTCATTGACCCGCCATTCGGTCGCGCGCTTACTGAAATAATTATCAAATGTCTGGCTGAATTCGGGTTGCTGTTGGTCCAGCTCAATCACTCGAGGGACAAATTTCAAGTTCGCAATGGTAGAGTTTATCGTCGCCTCTGACAGGCCTTCTGCACGTGCCCGCGCTTGCAGTCCAGTCAAGCACATTGGAAACGCCTCAGCATTAGATTGTACACTAACACTGATATCGGGCATTTGATTGACTTCAGCAGCTATGCCACTTGCTTTAGAGCTGGTTGCATTAGCACTCGCCGTTGGCGCACTTGAACAGGCACTCAGACTGACACAGGCGGCAATACTCGCAAACAGATAAGTTAACCCTTTAATTTTAATCAAATCAACAACTCCAATATTTGATCTCACAACAATCACACTGTTGTGGCTAAACACGACAATATTCCGTCTTCAAGAGGGAATTGCCCTAGAGAGATATTCGCCTTGGCATAACGAGTTAAAGGTTAGAATCCAAAACACCTTTAACGGCCAAAAGCATAGAAGACACGTTTCTCCGCTACGTAAAGCCCCTATCTAAGCCACATTTAGTCAGTAAAACAGCCTGTACCAAGGCGACTCATTATCGATAATCCTGACCCATAGTGACACGTAACACAATCCTTATCGCCATAAATACCTTGCGGCATAGGCTTATTGCTCAGTTATCCAACACAAAAAAATTCTTAACAAAGAATCCCTTGGTATCGCAGCACGTTACCGTATAATGGATAAGTTAACAGCACACATCAAAGAGACCTATCATGACTGAAATCAATGCGGCTTTGGCTGGCTTTATCAAAAATGTAAAACAACATCAGACGCTTTGGGGTCTAATGGATGAAACTGGCGAAGGCTGGGTCGTTTGTGATTCTTCAGAATTTGAAGACACAGATGTGATGCCATTATGGTCAAATGAAGCTACTGCAAAATCCCATTGCAGCGACGAATGGCACGACTATCAACCCGTTTCTATTTCATTAGAAGAATTTCTAGAATATTGGGTCTCAGATCTAAACGACGATGGTGTATTGATCGGTGTTGATTGGCAAACCGATGAAGATTGTCTTGAACTTGATCCGATTGTTTTAGCAAAAGATTTGGTTGATGTTGAAGAAGTTTAATCGCTTCAGTATGCCATTGATGACATCAAGGACTGAGGTGCTCATTCCTTGATGTCTGCTATTCCGCTTATCGATATTCCCTTCGACAAACGCCATACTTGCTGGTTTTGTGGCGAACCGAGCCATCAACACTTCGAATATATCGCACACACACATACACCACATGCTTCGTTAGCTGTGCCCGCCTGCAGCGAATGTTTGCGATTAGCCAAACAACATACTCTTAGCTCCATTTGGGATTGTCGTATGGCCGTCAAAGATGCACTGATGCGTATTTATGCGAAACACCTCGCCATTGGGATTAATTGGACCGAAGAAGAGCTTGCTGAGTCCGAATTCTCCTGCAAAGTGTTTGAAGGTTTTAAAAAAAGTGCTTGGATGATGTACCAAATTGCCCGCGACCGTATCAATGCGCCCAGTTGGCCACTGGTATTAGAGGGCGAAGAAATTGACGACCAAGGTTATAGCGCAGGTTTTGAATTCGATGGCGTGACTTTTAATTCAGTCAATGCCGCTATCCAATACTATTCGACGCAATTCACTTTAGATCCACAGTTTTTTGCCGAACTGGTAAGCCTCGTCGGTCGAGCAAGATTCAACTATGCCTTAAGGCTCGCCCGTATCCATATCGCCGCCGCCAAAGAAATGAAGCGCCAAGTATTACACGATGTAGCAGCCGAATTAGCGTTATAACCACGCATGTTACAGGTAGTGGGTTGGCAGATGTTTGCAGAAAAGCAGTTAAAAAAGTAGCAGTTGAAAGAATGTGATTCAAAGACCGTATTAAAAACTGTTATTAAAGCGTTAATTCAAAGCACTAAACCTACCGATGATCGACTCAAGGTCAATCACCGATAGTTCGAATCTCAAAATGCGATCAGTGATTGATCACTTGTCTTAATCTTTCTTGCACCACTTCCACCAGCAAATCCGGTTGGAACTTAGAAATAAACTTATCACAGCCCACTTTTTCAACCATGGCATGGTTAAAACTGCCACTCAACGAAGTATTTAAGGTGATGAATAAATCCGACATAGCTTTATCGCTACGCACTTCAGAAGTGAGCTTATAACCGTCCATTTCGGGCATTTCGGCATCGGTAATCATCATCAATAATTCTTTGGCAACTTGTTTACCTTCATCACGCCATTTCTGCAATAACGTCAGTGCTTGTAAGCCATCAGATGCCTCAATAATTTCGATACCCAGTTGGCCTAACGTTTCACGCACTTGACGTCTGGCGGTCGATGAATCATCCACAATCAGAATTTTTCTACCTGGCATTTCATGGACTAAGGTTTCGTCGAGTACACCTTCAGATAAACGGATATCGTAGTGAATGATCTCCGCCAAGACTTTTTCTACGTCGATAATAGACACTAACTGCGACTGACCTTGATGCTCTATGCGAGTAATTGCCGTTAGATAATTATTACGTCCAGCCGTTTTCGGCGGCGGCATAATATCGCTCCAAGTCATGTTGATAATGTGTTCAACCTTACCGACTAAGAAACCCTGCACACTACGGTTATATTCTGTGATGATCATATTGGCATCTTCGTTAGGCGGCACGGGCTTAAACCCTATGGCCGAACGTAAATCAATCACGGGGATGGAAATCCCACGAATATTAGCAACACCAGAAATATGCGGATGACTACCCGGCATCGCATTCAAGGGAGGAAGCTTGACGACTTCTTTGACTTTAAAGACGTTAATGGCAAATAACTGCGTGGAATTAATGCTAAAGAGCAACAACTCAAGTCGGTTCTCACCAACGAGTTTGGTACGCTGATCTACGGTTGCAAGTACGTTTGCCATAATGCTGCTTCTCTACTCTTGAGGAAAATCCTTTCCCCACATGCGACGGATTAGCTCAAATTATAGCGGTAAACTCCCATGAAGAACCATGCCGAGAGTCTATTTTATCTAAAAATTACAACCACTCTCGCAAAGTTCGGCCATAAACTTCGTTTAGCGCATCTCAGATATCTGCATCCCTAAGCTGATATCTTCAGATAATACGCGGCATTGCTAATATTTGGTCTTAGTGTTAACGCTATCATTTAATCCTAACGATTCAATTTAGGTTAAGCATCAACTCTAACGCCTAACGCCTAACGCCTAACGCAATATTTTCTGGGCGAGCACCATACCCGCAAGATTAAAGGCATTTCTATCGCGGACAATCTCAAATCCCAGCTGGCGCAATACCGTTAACAACTCACTATGATTAAAGCGATTCTGTTGTGGATGCTCAAATAAGCGCCGGCTCAATGGGTTACAAATTGCGGCACGATATAAATCCTCTATCACAAAGTATCCGTTCGGTTTCAGCACCCTTACAACTTCCTTAATGGCCGCTTGCCACTCTGGAATATGGTGAAATACGGCAAAATCAAACACCATATCAAACTCGCTATCGGCAAAGGGTAAACATGTTGCATCAGCAACCGAGAAACTCAGCCCTTTTAATCCTTGCGGCCGAGATTGCCAGCGGGATTGTGCGGAGGCAACCATGTCAGGGTCGATATCCACGGCCGTGATATGTCCCGCGCCAAAATGTTCGCGGATCAACTGAATGCCGTTACCAAACCCACAACCTATTTCTAATGCGCGTTCGCACAAAGCCATAGGTTTTGGCATCATAGAGGTCAATAAGGGCGCTTCGAGATGATTTTGTAGCCAAAAACGTAATGGATGCTGAACGATCTTTTTCTCAAATGGATTTAATTTCATGCCATCCTCTCACTATGGGTAAACTACTGTTGAATAATTTTACTGATCGAACTGCCATTATGGTACGTAATGATAGGAACATAAGTTCACCAGAGGCCACGATGAAATTACCTCTTTTTCCATTACCCATTTGTTTATTGCCCGAAGGTTACACGCAACTGCGGGTATTTGAACCTAGATATAAGCGCTTGGTCGCCGAATCATTAAAGTCAGGCCAAGGCTTTGGCTTATGTATGCTTGAAGAGGATGGTAAAACCATTCAGCCCATAGGCACCTTAGTGCATATTATTGATTTTGAAACCTTACCAGACGGACTATTAGGGATCAGTATTCAAGGTTCAAAACGCTTTAAACTTGATAAAATCAGTGTCGAAGCTGATGGTTTAAAGCGCGGAGACGTCAGTTTAATCGACAATTGGCCTGCTGTACGTATTGCGACCGATGAACGTTACTTGAGTCAAATGTTACAAAACATTCTTAAGGAATATCCGCAACATCTCAAGCACTACCAAACAGAACAGTTCGATGATATCGCTTGGGTCTGCCAGCGCTGGCTAGAAATATTACCCGTACAAGCATCCGAAAAGTACACCTGCATTAATGCCTTAGATCATATTATGACCCGAGATCTATTGCGCGCCGTCATTAAATAATACTGTGAATGATCCTTTATTTAAGCCACTTCGTATTGATTGAAAGTTTGACAGCAAAAATGGGCTCAGAAGTGCAACACACTTCTCAATTTTGTCGTTACTGATATCACACTCAGCACTCACGACTGCGATAAGAGCGAAAATAATGGAAAATATTCAATCACAAAGCAGGCAAACTCGGTATCATGTCCCAATCACGTCTCTGACTAATTCGGCTATGGATAACGAAATTCCAGCTTCCCAAACCTGCGAGCCTCAAGCGGATGCTTTAATCACGTTTATGCTACAAGTAGCAGACAACCGAGACAGAGCCGCCTTTGGTCACTTATTCCAGCATTTCATGCCCAAGATCCGAGCATTTGGTTTACAAAGACTGAATCAACAAGGGTTGGCGATGGATTTAGTACAAGAAACCATGACCAGCGTTTGGACTAAGGCTCATCTATATAATGCAGAAAAAGGGTCAGTGACAACTTGGGTGTTTACCATTATGCGTAATCAATGTTTCGATATGCTTAGACGGGTACAACACAATAGAGAAGATACTTTCGGTGATGATATTTGGCCGCTGTGTGATGCGACCATGGCTCAGGACACACTCACTGATCACAAGTTGACGGCTAAATTACTCCAACATCTTGATGCCCTTCCCATAGCACAAAGACAAGTTGTGCAAGGCATTTACATGCAAGAACTCACTCAACAAGAGCTAGCCGATGCCCTAAAGGTACCAATAGGGACCATAAAGTCCCGTTTAAGATTAGGGCTAGAAAAGTTGAAAAGTTTCTTGGAGACACACAATGATTAAACATCATCCCCAACAAGAATTACTCGTCAGCCATGCCAATGGGAACTTACCTTTATCAATGGCGATAGCAATATCCGCACACTGCGACCTATGTGAGACTTGTCGAGAGCAGCTTGCCCTATTCACAGAACAAGCTGCAAATTTAGCATTAAATCCTGATAGCAGTCATGCTGCAAATGATACGGGCGAAGAGTTGATGCACAGAGAGTATGTTGAGGTGCAACACTCAGGCGGCAATCAAGAATCGGCATTGGACATTGACGCTATGATGGCGCAAATCATGGCTCAACCGGCAGCGACAAATGTGCCTAATAACGCCCCTATCGATGTCGACATAAAGCAACAGAATTACACTGTGCCCTCGGTGTTTCGTCAGCATTTGGCCCGTCCATGGCAAATATTAGGCAAAGTCAGTCGCATGCGTTTTGATGTCGATGAAACGAACACCCGCGCTAGCCTATTGCATATAGATGCCCAAGGTGAAATCCCCCAACATACCCATAAAGGTTATGAACTAACACTATTACTAGCCGGGGAGTTTTCCGATCTAAATGGTGACTATGTGCCTGGTGATTTTATCGTGCTCGACGGCCAACACCATCACTCACCGAAAACCATTAACGGTTGCTTATGCTACACAGTATTAGATGCACCGCTGCATTTTACCAAAGGTCTGAGTAAGCTACTCAATCCCATAGGTGAACTGATTTATTAAACCTTTTGACTGAGTTTTTAAACAACAGCAAACGCATAGATTCATTTATAAATTCAGTTTAATAATTCCATTACATAAATGACTATGATTAATCCCATTAAAATGACCTATTTTAGTGGGATTTTTTATAACATTTACCTATAAAACGGCAATATTAACCTTAGTCAATTACCACAAAAATAAAAACGAACCCATAAATAGGCCTGGCAATTCCTCTTTAAATCAAGTAAATGGCCACAAAAAACACACTTTAATTCAACATTGGCAAATAAATAATGACATAGAATAAAAATTAAACTTGCATAAGCCATTTTTATTGATATACTGCACGTCGTTTTGAGATACACCTTGTTGTTTACCTTTTTAACCCAGCCTGATATTTAGCAATCAGAGTTCGGTCCTCATAAAGAAAGCCTACTACAAGCAAAACCCCATAAGCTCAATCATTCGATATCACTAAAATCATGTGGTTATGTCTGTGAACTTACCGTTCTCCTTGTTGTCATAGTATTGTCATTAAGCTATGGTCAACTGGTTGAATCGAGTTATTCCATTGACGTAATCGACAACATGAAATATTTATCGATTAAGCATCTCTTGATTAATGAATCAAAGATGGGGTAACCTCGATACTCAATAGAACGAATCTTTCGCACAATTGCTAAGGATATTTTATAGTTACAACTATCTCACCTATGGGTGAATTAACAAAAAGGAGTGTGGCATATGTCATACAAAATTAATGGACATGAAATTACAGTGAACTTCCCTGTAGATTCAATCTCAGTAAATAAAACCTCAATTGCTTTTACCGATCGTCAAGGTAAAAACAGACAGACTTTTTCTAAACGTACAGAAGCCATCAGCTTTATGAAATGGTTATTGTCCGCGAACAAATAAGTCAAAAAGTAAGTAAAACGATAAGTTAAAAATTAATACCGCAGTACCCGTTTACTCAAGTGTATTTAATCGGTTTCCATTATCTTCGCAGTACCGAGCACTTAAGTAGACTGATAGCCGAATGTCACGAACACGCTATCCTTTTTTACGTCATTATGACGAGCACATTTGGTTCAGGCTGTATCTCTCTCACACAGATACCTGCCGAACCAAATGAGTCAAATGAGTCAAATCCAGCGTTAGATCACCTCTTTCCATTGCAGCATCCGCTAATATTCATACACATGAATACTGTTCAGCACATCATCTATGCCAAAACCCAATACTCAAATTGCCATGCAAACCTTGATAAACCAGATCAAAGAGACTATTCCACTCAATTTAGAAGAAGCACAACTGTGCCAGGGACAATGTTTAGGTTGTTCGAAGAAAATGCTGGAAATGTTAGATGCCGAAATCAGTTATTGGCAATTTAGTGAGGTGACGCCTAGCCTAAAAGATTTAAAAAACCTCGAAAACATTGGCCGTCGTACCTATAAAATTCTTAAACGGAACCAGTTACTGTCTTAATCGCTTGTATTTGCATTTGACTATTTATGGGGCGTTTTACTTACACGACTTAAAATAAATTCAAAACTTAACTGACAATATGACCCTAATAGAAATCACATTGCCAGTTTTATCTTCGCTATTGTCGATAGCCGTTAAAAATCACAAATCGATAGGCTCAACTTCTAGACTCTGCCAACCTTGCGCGAATATCTGCCAAAGAATATTCCGTTAATAGTTCACCATCGGCAAATACGGGGACAAACTCGCAATTGTTGACATCTTGCCAGCTGGCTTGATCTTTAAGATAAAATTGACCCTGCTCATCTTTAAATACCGCCACTAAACCCTTAGCGGATTTTTTAGTGCCATCATCTGTTTTAGGATCTTTAAATATTTCTCTGTCTTTACCATCAACTTTCGCAAAGGTCGCTTTCACGGCATAACCGTCAGTATCTCGGGTCACGTGTTGATAGGTAAAACTGCCAATTCCAAACACAATATTAGTTGACGCAAAACCTTTAGCCTTTAATCCGGCACAAATGGCTTCAGCACGTTCAATGGTGATTGAATCGCCATAAATCAGTCCAACATGGCTATTCAGCGCTTTGTAACCTTTGGCAGTTGTGCTACCCCCAAAGACGTCCCACAGACACTCAATAGCGCCTTTATATTCAGGACTCCCGATTGGTGCTTGTGGATCGCCACAAATGATCTTCACAGGGCAACCGGTATCAGGCCTAAACACCACTTTGCCATCGCGGGCAAGAATGCGGTCTTTTAACGCTAAGGTGAATTCTGTCATCACCTGCCAAAAATCCCAAGAATCTGAAACAATGCTGACAATGCCCGTTGGGTAAATATCTTCAATCAGACGGCGGAACGTCTCTAATTCATTCTCCATGCCACCCGCGCACATCACACTGTGCTCCGTTGCGGCCACACTGCCGCCAACGAGTTCATTATCACTATCGGCACGGTAATATTGCTCAAGAAAATCAATCGCGGGAATGGTATCTGTACCCGTAAAACTGAGTAAATGGGCGGCGCCGCTCATTACCGCAGCCTCTGCACCATACATGCCGCGGAAACTAAAATCATGGCCCTGCCAATCAACAAATGCGATGTCACCATCGGTTTCTAAAGCATAAGCCTCAAATATTTTGCGGTATTGCAGCGCGGTAGTGGCACTGGTGCACATACCCCACACATTAGCGGAAAGGATGGTTTCGAGATAATTGGTCAACCAAAAGAACCGCTCATCAGTATTGTACAAAATCAAGCAAGGCACTTTTAATGGATACACAGAGCCTTCAGGTAATGCCATAATTTTAATTGGTAAATAGCCTAAATCATGCAACTCCTCAATATGCTGAGTGCCAACGTTATTCGGCCCGAGATAGTTATTGATACGGCGGGAGAATTGGCGAATGACCTGCTCTTTAGGTTGTTGAAAGAAATCACGGTTCCAACTGTCGATCAAGAAATGCTTGATAAAATATTGCAAGCCAAAAAACACCATTTGGTCAGTGTAACCACGACGGGATTTACGGGCGGTCAGGTTACTAAAAATCACTTGTGTATTATCGGGATATTGGCGACGGTGATCGACTTTGTAGCCATCAATGGCAGTAACGGGATTCAAATACATAATATTTTCCTTAATGATTCATATAACTCAAAACAGCATGACAATGACAGAACTCGCTCGAAATATGTGTGGGGACACCTAAACTATCGGTACAAAATAATCTGTCTATGCCCGCCTCGCGCAGTACCAACTCGCTGGCCTTATCTTCATAATGTGACACGATCAAAATAACGCTTTGTGCACCCTTTTGCTTTAATTTGATGGCAAGTTCAATAAAGGTTCTGCCACCCGCGCAAATATCGTCAACGATTAAGCAGGTTTTACCCGATAAGTCATCACAGAACACTTCGGTAGCGATAATATGGCCATTGACCACATCACGATGTTTATCGGCCCTGATCACCGGCATTCCCTGTAACGCTTTAGCTAAGCCGAATACTTTTTTATTCGCCCCCGCATCGGGCGAGACTAACACTAGCTCACCCGATAATTGGGCAGTGATGGCGGCGACAAAGCTGTGATTGTCTATAACCTGAACTCGGTCTAACAATGCGGCGGTGACATCGCTGTGAGGGTCAAAAACAGTGACCGAAGCATATTGCTGCTGATTAATCAGGCTAGCATAGACTTTTACCGACAAGGCTTCACCCAGATTACACACTCTATCTTGGCGAGCGCCCGGCATATAAGGCAGTAACAGATCAATTTGCTCTGCACCACTGCGACGCAATGCATCAGTTAACAACAAGAGCTGCATGATGGAATGATCGCCACGATAACCGAAGAAAACTGTGACGCGTTTCGCTGGAGGAACCAGTAGTTGAACGTGGTTTTCCCCCGCACCAAATTGAAATAAACGGTAGTGAGTCTCATCGCTAGCTGCGGGTAACCGATAAAAATCGGCTTGCGAACATTGAGCGTGAGAAGCATCTTGAGATGTTTGAATACGTTGAGACATAGTAACCTCCTGTCTGTGGCAAGATTGCCGAAATTGACGGCGCCCTTGTTGTCTACATGAACAATAGTGTCTTAAAGACATTATGGTGTAAAGTTGATTTTTAGACTATTTCAAACGGAGCAACCTGAAATGTTATGCTTAAATGGCATATAGTGTCTTTTAGACACTATTAGTTGGAAAGACAACTAAGAAGCCACAATATGGGGTTCGAGTAATACAAGAACCTGAGACATTAAGGCAAAATCAGTAATTAAACAGCCTTTACTGATTCAAAGTCACCATGAATAAGGCATAAGCAGTCGCCGTAACTCATATTGAGCAAGGCGAATATCTGGCTTAAATCCACATTCACTGTGATCAACATTCTAAATTTCTTAAGAAGCGATACGATGCGGTATTGGGTTTCAAGCGGTATAAATTAGCAGGACGACCACGTTCGGTGCGCTTTAATCCCGTATCGATCAATAAATCGGCCTGTTCAACCCGCCGACGAAAAGATTTACCTTGGATAGGCTTGCCCAGTAAAACCTCATGAACATGCTGCAGTTCTGGCAAGGTAAAAGGTTCAGACAGTGCAAATCCTGGCACTAAAGAATATAAGGCTTTCTGTGTTAAGCGTTCCCGCGCTTGCTCAATTAACTGCAAATGATCAAACGCCAAGGGCATCTGCAACACATCTGCTAATGGCCACCACTTAACATCACTCACTGAATCAATCTGAATTTGGCAAGCTTGATAACTCATCAAGGCGGTATAACACACAGTCACGGACCAGCCTCTTACATCGCGACCACGATTACCCACAGTACAGAGCTGCTCAATATAAGGTGGTACTACCGCGGTTTTCTCATGCAGTTTACGTAATACTGTTTGCTCAAGGGATTGATCGCAATTTTCATCGATAAACCCTCCAGGTAATCCCCATAAACCTAAAAATGGATGATTTGAGCGTTGTACTAGGAGTACTTTAAGTTGCTGATCGTGATAGGTAAACAATACTGCATCCACTGTCAGTAGCTGAGCCTTAAAAACCTTAGGATCGTAATTGGCGAGATATTCCGCTTCAGTCATTGATATTTCTCATCGTTCCAAATCATCAGCTTAACTTAGCATTACACAGCTTCAAACATATTATGTCTTAGCGTCACTAAGTCAATGATCAGAGGCACAGGATGAGCCACTTTGCCCAAATTTACGCTGATAACGTGGCAACATGGTCTCGTTCCCGAGTAAGCCACCTTGGTGGATATACATCACAGGACGAGAACCTCCGCCTTGTAAATATTCCTCAAGCACAATAAAACCTAAGGGATCGTAGAGTAATTCAAACTGCACGCCTGAGGCGCAGACCCGCTGCCACATGGCATAAAATTCCGGATAAAGTTTACCAAAATGATATTTCTTGCCGACATTAACAATCTGTGGATGCTCACTGGTATTGGTATTAAGCAACGAAAATTGCAAGCGCAAATAATCATCGCCACCGACAACGGCACAAGTCACGACACGAATATCCGTTTGCTGACGGATAAAATACTGATTTAAAAATAACGCAGTCGTTCCCGTCCCCGAAGGTAAAAACACCGTTAAATCAACCAATCCATTCGCCTGCGCAAACTGTACTATCTCTTGCGCCAATCTATTTATCCCGTATTCGGCGTAAGCACAGCGCCCCCCCTCTGGGATAAAAAGCGCCGTCGGCTCATTCACGAGTACTTGAGCCTCGATATAATCTGGGCAACTCAGTCGCACATCGCCCACTTGCGCAGTAGGGTCAGGCCTAGCATTAAGATTTGACAAAACGTGAGGCTCAGATTGCGACTGAGTGCACGCCTGCTTTTGTGCTATTAACACACTTAAATCGATAATATTAGCGCCATTCGCTAAAGCGGCAGCGTAATTGCCCGTAGGATGTTTAACCACTTGACTGGCAATATGATCTACATAAAAATCACATTGCCAGCCTTTCATCTTCGCTAATGTTGACAATGAATACAGTGAGTTAGCCAATGGCGAGCCGTGACCTATCACCTTGCTGATGCCTGCAAATTCATGATCTAAAAAATAGCCGAATTTGCGAGCTTTATTGCCACTAAACGCCGGATGCAGTAAATCATCACGTTTTAGGAATATGTCTCTGCCAGCAAAGGCAAATGTATCGACAGGGGAATTTGCAAACATCAAGCTACTCAAACGATTAAATTCTCTGGTTTTTAAACCAGTTAAGGGAAGGCTAGTGTAACTCCGCCCTTCCTGTTACGCCCTTAAGAAATTATCAATTTGGCGAAAAACTAGTGAAAATGACACATGAATCTCGAATACATATAATTAACCAATTGATTATGAACAATTTAAATAGTTGGCATAGTTATCGCTTAGACATTGACATATATTCAATTTATCGAAGCTAACGATAAAGGCTAACAGGGTAAACATAAGGAGCTTTCAATGGCTGTATTACGCTTAATATTCAACATAGCTTGGTTTGTACTCGGCGGATTTGTGATGGGACTCGCTTGGTGGCTCGCAGGTATCCTGTGTTTTATCAGTATCATTGGTATTCCCTTCGGCCGCGCCTGTTTTGTTATCGGCGAAATGACCTTTTGGCCCTTCGGCCAAGAACAAATGAACCGTCGCCACTTAACTGGACGTGAAGACTTGGGCACAGGTGCATTAGGCATGGTAGGAAATATCATTTGGTTCTTACTGTTTGGGATCTGGTTAGCCATAGGGCATTTGGTCCACGCCTTAGCTTGTTTTGTGACGATTATCGGTATTCCCTTTGGGATACAACATCTTAAGTTAGCTTTAATCAGCCTCACACCGATAGGCCAAACCGTAGTGGCTAAAGCTTAATAAGACAATGTGTTAACTGCGCTATTCACTCTCGATTATTTGGTTTCAAGAGTGGATAGCGCTTTGTCATCCCATACAGCAAATATCGCTTCGTTTAAGGCTATTTCTTCCTCCAATAAATCGTTGCAATCATATTGAGTATTGGCAGGCTCACTATCCACAGAAAACTGCACTTGCGGCTTAGTCGCCCCCACAATTTCCAACAGATAATGCGCCAGTTTTGCGGGTGTATCTATAGCGGCATCGTGACCACAATACGCAAGTACAATCAAATCGGTGTAAAAATGCCGTGCTAACGCCTTACTCGATGCCATACTCACCAGCGCATCACGGTCACCGCAGAGCACAGTTATCGGTACTTCCACTGTCAATGGACATTGGTATTGAAAAGCCGCCCAAAGTTGTCGCCATACATTACGTCTACTTGGTGTGGTATCGCGGCGAAACTCACTCCACTTGACAATTAACTCTCGGTCTCGCCGATGACGAAAACTGGTTAAACGCACTATAGTCGACTCGATTGGATGTAAAGCGTTACCCCGAGCACGCATGAAAAAAGCCTTCAATGCATTCAGCGGATTAAATCTTTGATACCAATACGATAAATTCGCCGCACTGCTGTTTAATACAAAGGCATGCCTTATCTGCCAAGGTCGCTGGCATGCCATTTCCAACGCCAACATACCGCCCATAGACAAGCCGAGGAGATAAATAGTCTCCCCTTCCTGTACCTGCTCATCTAATTGCTGCCACACGGCATGGGCATAATCAGCAATCTTAAGCGGACTTAATTCGTGGGATAGCGTCCCATTGCCCGGAAGATCCGGTGTCAGCACTCGCAATCCCTTTTGTCGCAGACGCTGATCGAAACCATTCCAATGGCGCTGATCACGCATTAATCCCCTTAATAACACCCAAGTTGTCATGACTGAGACTCCCGATACCAATAATGCCGCGCACGCTCTGTCAGCTCAGTCAAACGTTCAGGTGTTAACTGCTCTAACGATTGGGCATAGGCCGCTTCCATCATAAATTGCATGAGTACTGTATGCCTGCGTAAAATCCTATGGTGACGATGTGTTTTTTGTGGATTAAAAAAGCCAGCAAAATTAAATATTTGTCTAGGATTCTTCTTTATCCATGCCCAAGATCCCATCTCTAATGTCAAAGGTAAAAATGGCACCTGAGCAGAAGGATCAGCCACTTGGTGCTGGCGATAGAGATAATCCCAAATATCACCATGAGTGCGATAAAACTGGCTCTGCGGCGCCAACCGATAATGGCCGTGATGGGGATAACTCTGTTCAAATAATTGTTTTAGATGAAAAATATAATTGGCATTTTCGAAGGCGGTACGGGTATGGGCGTAGGGGAACCAGATATGATCACTCAAGCCAAATCCCGAGTGGGCATCGAGCGAAATCAAACTTGTGCTGCGACTCAACAGTTGTTGTACATAGGCAACTAAACCCGCAGTTTCCAGCTCCATTCCCCCAATACCGCGATACCAGGGCAGCCGTGACGATATACGCTGTCCTCCCACCATAAAGGACACTTTTTCACGGGATTCTATCGGAGCGTTACGCATCAAATCCACTTGATTACCATTGCCCCGCGTTCCCATGAATAACCCAACAGGATTCACTACAGGTACAAAAGCTAACCGCAGGCCCGTTAACATCTGTTGTAGGTGTTTATCCCAAACAAGCCGCTGCAATAAACTGTTTAACAATGCCAAAATAACTTGAGATCCAATACGCTCAACCCCATGCACGCCCCCCACAAAGAGTACTGTCGGACAAGGCGTATCTGTACCACCTAACTCAACACTGTAAAGGGGGAAATGCTCTTGGCGGAATGGAATGTCGGCAAGGATCTGATAATCTAACTTAAGATGATGAGTATCAATGAGTTGCTGCAGCGTATCTAACTCAAATGGAAGCTCAAAAGGAAGTTTCTTCATGTCACCTTAATCAATAAAATGAGAGAACAACTCATGCCGTTAAAGTGATACTAATAGTGAACAAAGACAAAATGATGACAAACTGCATATCAGAAGTGACTGTACGGGGAAATAAGCAGAAAAATAACGAGTAAAACAAAGAATAAACTATCCTAAAACCCTACATTAGTCTTCACGATAAAGTAGCTCTCCAATGATGGTTTCTACGTCAACCTGCGCTAAACCTTGGTCAACAATATCTCGCCAACGCCGTCCCTCTTCTGTATTACGAAACGCGATATAGAGCTGCTTATTCGCCAGAATTTGCCGATTGATTTGCAACTTTGTCGCCAGCGGCTGTAAGGGCTTTTGCTTGAGTAAATAGTGCAGAACGTTGACATCAATCACCGCGGCATCAATCCGACCTGCGGCAACTTTTTTGACATTATGCTCATCCGAAGTCACAGCTTCAGTCCGCTGTACACCGGAAACGATCATGCGATCTAAGGCCTGAGTATTCACATAATCTTTCACCACACCTAAGGTATAGCGATTAAGATCTTCAATATAATTCCAACTTACTGGATGGGACTTTTGCTCCACCAGCCCCAATGGACTTTCGCCAATCGGTTTTGAAAAGATAAACTTTTCTGTCTCTACATAGTATTCAGGAAAATAACCTATGTAGTCAGAGTTCGGCATAGTCGTAAGTTTGACAGCGCGGCTCCACGGATAAAAATCCACTTTTAACTGATGTCCCATAACGTTCAGCGCCGCCCGTACCACGGCAATACTGGCACCCTGCTCCGTTAATTGCTCTCCTGAATAAGGCGGCCAAAGTAAAGAAGTGAGCATTAAGGTATCCGCTTTAGCTACGCTCAATCCCATAAAGGAAAGACAATACACAAGGAGCATTGAACGCCATCGAACCATTTAGTACTCCTTTGCCTACATGGATTTACGACTACATCATCGACAACTTAACGCTTTCGTTTTTATCTGCCGAGATTTTATGACTGGTTAGATTTTATGACTAGTTTTAGTATAGCCATCAAGCCACAGCGGGGAAGTGAAGTTTTGTTACAATTAGAATAACGACATTAGCAGCAAAAGCTAACTCAAAGTACAGCTTGGCTTGATGGTATGACTCGCCGACTTTTTCATTAGCCAATTAGCTTGTTCGTTTATCTGCTAACCGAAATAGCTAGACAGAATAAAATTCAAGCCGCATTGCGCGGCTTGGAAGTCAAATATCAATAGTATTAATCAACTCAAAGCCAAATGACTTAAGCATTAATATGTTCATATAACTCTTGATACATCAGCTCACGCATTTTGAATTTCTGAATTTTTCCCGTCACTGTCATTGGATACTGATCCACAAACTTGATGTAGCGCGGCACTTTAAAGTAGGCGAATTTCTCGGTGAGAAAATGACGAATATCAGCCTCTGTAATCACGGCTCCTGAGCGGACTTTGATCCAAGCACACACTTCCTCGCCGTATTTATCGCTTTGAACGCCAAAGACCGCCGCATCCTGCACATCTTTATGGGTGTAAAGTTTCTCTTCAATCTCACGGGGATAAATATTCTCGCCGCCGCGAATAATCATATCTTTAATGCGCCCCACAATTTGCACATAACCTTGCTCATCCATTTGGCCAATATCGCCCGAATGTAGCCAGCCTTGACTGTCTATGGTTGCCGCCGTTTTCTCAGGATCATTCCAATAACACTGCATAATGCAGTAACCGCGACTACAAACTTCGCCGGGTTGATTAATTGGCAGCACTTCGCCAAATTCATCGACAATTTTCACTTCGGTATGGGGTAAAGCACGGCCAACCGTGAGCACACGTTTCTCTACGGGTGAGTCGATTTCAGTAATGTGATTAAGCGGACTGCATTCAGTCTGCCCATAACCAATCAGCACTTCCTTCATATACATCAGGTTTTGTACTCGGCGCATCACTTCTTCAGGACAAGTTGCCCCCGCCATCACACCGGTACGTAAGGAACTCAAATCAAAACGAGCAAACTCTGTGTGTTCCAACTCGGCAATAAACATGGTCGGTACGCCATGCAAAGCGGTGCAACGCTCTTGCTCAATCACTTGCAATGTCGTCAGTGGATCGAAGGATTCACCGGGAAATACGGCAGTTGCGCCTTTGGCTAAGCAGACCAAACTGCCAAGTACCATGCCAAAACAATGGTATAAAGGCACTGGAATACAGAGTTTATCGTGACAGGTAAACTTCATCGCCTCTGCGACTAAATAGCCATTATTCAATATGTTATGATGGGATAGGGTCGCACCTTTCGGGCTGCCCGTCGTGCCAGAGGTAAACTGGATATTAATCGCATCGTACGGGCTTAATTCCTTAGCAATACTCTCGAGCATTATCCTGTCAGCGGCGGTCACATCAACGATCAAGTCATCAAAATTCAACATACCGACGGATTTCTCCGCGCCCATACGGATCACAAATTCAAGCTCAGGTACGGCTTTAGCTTGTAATTTACCCGCTGGGCAAGAGGTTAGCTCAGGCGCCAATTCATATAGCATCTCAAGATAATTGCTGGATTTAAACTTATCAGCACAAATTACCGCGCGACAACCCACGTTACTCAGCGCGTATTGCAACTCTTCAGGACGATACGCAGGATTAATACACACCATGATGGCGCCAATTTTAGCGGTCGCATATTGAGTTAAACACCACTCGATATTGTTAGGCGACCAAATCCCTACCCTATCACCAGACTTAATGCCGAGTTTTAATAGTCCTGTGGCGAGCGCATCGATTTGGGCAAGATATTGGCGGTAATTCCAGCGGATATGTTGATGGTGTACGACGACAGCTAATTGGTCGGGATACGTTGCCGCAATCTCATCAAGATATTGACCTATGGTCTTCTCAACGAGTTTCGGTGATGACTCGCCTCTAAACTCGCTAACGTTGAGCGGGCTTATAACTTGGCTTGTAGGAACTGACATTAAGGCCTCCGTGCATTTATTATTATGGTTAGCGAGGTCCAAACTAACCAATCCACGGATCATGTCACAAGTAAAAAAGCACTTTATTAGACTAAAGAGTAAGACAAACTATTAGATAACAATCCATTAAAGCCCAGTGCTAACGGCTGATAAACTCAAAATGAGCACTCGACTTAGGCACATTTAAGCTTTGTAACCGCTCAACAATGGCCAGTAACACCCCTTGGCGACGCATATTTTCTAACACGCCGGGGCTAAAAACCTCGAGTCGCGTCATGGCCGTCAACAGCAACTTACATTGTGCGATGCTCGCATCACGAATATAGGCAGGTTTATCGACTAAGTAACTGTTGTTATACCAATAGTCCCAAGTGAAATTAGCCAATAACCAACCTTGCGTTGTCAGGTCATTAATAAATTCCAGCATTCGCTCATGACTTAATATCACATCACCCGCCGTAAAATCCTTAAGATATTTAGTGTATAAGCCACAATCGGATGTCATTGTTGAAGTCCCCATAACACACCTCACAGGTTTTGGTTGCCTCTGCTGCCACAACTTGTACGACACCAGTCACAAACCGAGATCGAATTTGACGCTTTGCCTTAGAAACGAGAATTTGCATAAGGCATACCAAATAAGATTACTGTCAACAGGCTAAGCCACGTTATCTGAACGGAAACTTAATCAAACTCACAATATTTGATATGGGTGACGAACTGGGGTATTCGACAAAATTCAGATAAACTCAGCGGTATTGAAGCGCTTAACGGCAACTATGAGTAAAGGAAACAAGATGAACTACTGGCTTATGAAATCGGAACCCGACGAATTCAGCATAGATGATCTTAAGGCTTGCCCTAACCAAACCGAAGCTTGGCATGGGATCCGTAACTATCAGGCGCGTAACTTTATGCGCGATGAGATGCAGATTGGCGATCAGGTATTTTTTTACCATTCAAGCTGCAAAGTACCCGGTATTGTCGGTATCGCTGAAGTTGTGACAAATGCGTATCCCGACAGCACAGCCTTCGATCCCGAATCGAAGTATTTCGACCCTAAGTCAGATCCAACCAAACCAAGATGGCTGCGAGTAGATATCCGCTTTGTCAAAAAATTTAGCGAGATGATTCCCTTGAGTTTGATAAAAAGTTTACCCCAACTGGCGGACATGTATTTAGTCTCTAAAGGGTCAAGACTCAGTATCCAACCTGTGACCGCCGAACAATGGCAAGCCGTACTCATGTTAACCCGCTAGAAAGCAATCTTGAGCTAGAACGTTCAGCTATAGTTCATTTAGCATCGCCTATTGTTGGCCACATCCAGCATTGGACACAACATCAACTCAATGCGCCTTAGGAGTACAGATGAATAAATTGACCTCAGTGGTAATCACAGGACTTGTTCTCAGCTTAACGATGTCCATCTCAACCTTTGCTAAAGATGACCATGAGCACCACAAAAAGGATAAAAGCCTACCGCCGGGATTACAGAAAAAAGTTGACCAAGGTCAGCCACTGCCACCCGGTTGGCAGAAAAAACTCCACCGTGGTGATGTGCTTGAGCATGATATTTATGATCGCGGCCGCATCGTAGTACCCTTAGACAGAGATGGCATCATTAGCATTCAAGTCGAAGGTGCACTAATCAAACTCGATAATAACAGCCGTAAAATCCTCGATATCGTCAATATCATTACCGATTAACTTCGCATGGCAAAATGGCATTTATAACTGACACATTTACAACTACGCCCAGCTCTTATCTGGGCGTAGTTGTACTTCTTAATACAGCTTTCATCTAACAAAAAACGTTGTCTGTAAGACAATTTATCACCCCAGTCCTCACTCAATAACGTTCTAACTTACAATAAAGCAACATATTGATATTTATCATATCTTTACTATCTGGCTATTGGTCGTAAATTGGCTAAATGCTAGACTCATGCAGGGTGAAAAGATATCGAACAGAACAAGATAAGTGTCACCTAAAAATACTCATGCGGCTAAGGCAAAATCTTAATTGAATTCATAGCATCCCGATAATGACCGTAGACTAACGCTGGATTTTTGATAATGGAAAACACCTCACTTCAACGGGTTAAGCAGGCAATTATTGCGGGGTTCTGGGCATCACTCGCCAGTATTTCTGTGGGGTTTCTATTTAAACTCTGGCTAGCACAATGGGTTGCCAAAGCCGATCTAGCGCTCTATCACACAGTGATCGACATTATCTCACTGTCGCTAATCCTAATGACGGGATTTCGCTCCTCTATGGTGGTGACCTACTCCCAGACCAAGCAAGATGTGGATATCACTAATATATTCCGCTACAGCTTGATCGCTATGGTACTACTGACATGGGGCTTAGTTTTACCCTATATCAAACACAAACTTCAGCTCAATGTAGAATATTTTCAATTGGTTGGAATTATTCTGAGTATGGGGCTCAAGGTCTATTTTACCAATCAAATTGCCATGTACCGGCTATATGCCATCTCCAATAGAGTCACTTGGTTAGAGCCGCTCGCGCAAGTGACTAGCTTTTTATTATGTTTCTATGGCTTAAAACAAACCGCCATTGCATCACTCTTTTACAGCATGACACTGTCATCGCTCATCATTGCCTTATATATGTACTTAAAACGGCGCAAAGATATTGCCACTCCGCCCTTAAGTGCGGTGCATTTTGATACGGGTTTACGCAGTTTTATGAAGAAAAGCCTGACGGCATCAATGGAAGCGGGGGCCAGTATATTGATGATTTACATAACCGTACTGCTGACTATTGCCTATTTCAGCATAGATGAACTGGGTGATTTCCAAGTGGTGGTGCGGCCGATGATCACTTACCTCACCCTGCTTTTTGTCTTTCCCATCTACCGGTTTGTGCTGCCCGAAGTCGCAGTGTGCGTACGAGAAAAACGTTTTGCTGAAGTTCAACAAATTAAGTCATGGTTAACTAAAGTTTCTTTGTGGACCAGCGGTATTTTTTTTGTCGTTATGGTCTTTGCGAGCAAGCCGTTAGTCGCTTGGTTATTCCCCGAGCAATACATTAAAGCGGCCCCAGTATTAATGCATTTCTCCATGTTTTTTATATTTATGATGCTCAATGGCTACCAGCTTGCTTATATCAAAGCTCATGGCTATTTTACCCAAAGCCTACTTATTCGCCTTGCTGGTATCGCAGTACTGGTCGGTACTTTCTACGCTTACCGCCTGTATACGGAGAATGTCGTCGCGGTGATTTTAGCCTTAGGCACGGGCTATTTGATGATGTATCTCATATCTAAACTAGTTGAAAGACGCATTCAGCAAAGCCTTCACAACGGCGAAAATGCTTAAAACAATAAAGGAAATGACAGGCTTCAACTAAAAAGGCACCCCAGAGGATAGTCTGGAATGTCTTAAGAGAAGACAGCATGTCAGCTTATAATTTAGCGCCCATCGAGCATGCGACCAATACCACCAAGCACAGAGCCTTCTCCGCGATCACTGCCTCCCGCAGATGGGGCATGGGCGATAATCCGGTCCGCCATACGTGAGAATGGCAAGCTTTGTAGCCAAACCGTCCCGTGGCCTTTGAGTGTGGCTAAAAACAAACCTTCACCGCCAAAGACCATAGACTTTAATGAGCCTGCACGCTCTATGTCGTAATCAATCCCAGAGGTAAATGCAACAAGACAACCGGTGTCAACTCTTAAGGTTTCACCTTTGAGTTCTTTTTTCACTAAGGTGCCGCCCGCATGGATAAACGCCATACCATCGCCCTGTAGGCTTTGCAGAATAAATCCTTCGCCACCGAAAAATCCCGTACCTAAGCGGCGATTAAATTTCATCGTCACGCGTGTACCTAAAGCCGCAGCCAAAAAACTGTCTTTCTGACAGATAAGCTCACCACCATGTTCGGCCAAGTCGATCGCTAGGATAGTGCCAGGATAAGGGGCGGCAAAGGCGACTTTACGTTTTTGATTGCCTTGGTTGGTAAAGTGAGTCATAAAAATGCTCTCACCCGTCAATGCCCGTTTACCCGCGCCCACCAACTTGCCAAAAAAGCCTGACTCAGGCTCAGAGCCATCGCCCATTTTGGCCTCAAAGCTAATATCTTGCTCTAGGTAATTCATCGCGCCCGCTTCAGCGACCACGGTTTCGTTAGGATCGAGTTCCACTTCAACCAACTGCATACTGTGGCCGATAATTTCATAATCCACTTCATGACAACGTCTAGACATACTGTTCCCCTTAACTGTCAGTTCCTTGTTACTATCCTTTAGATTGACCCCGATGGACGACTCTTTACCTATCGCGGCTCAATTTCACTCTTCATCTCGACCTTAATCTAGATCTAAGCTCAGTCTGAATTTAGGCCTTATTTTAACTCTCAATCTAAGCCTTCATCTGACCTAGGCATTAATCTATGACATAAAATGTCAAAATGCGATTATTTTATGCGGTAACTTGTATCAAAAGATGACAAGTGAAAACTTATCAACCCAAACCCACACCATTAAACTGCTCAGCCTTAGCAAACTCCTCTAATATCAACTCGGTAAAAAGTTGTCCGGCACGGCCTAACGGCCGCTCTAAGGTCGAGACGAGCTGTGGAATAAACGTAAAACGACTGCCACCGACGAAGTCGATTTCAACTAATTCGCCCTTAGCTAACTCTTCTTGGACTAAAAAGTCTGGCAACCAACCAAAACCTAAACCTTTTAACAAAGCGTTCTTTTTCATGATAAAACCAGAAAGATAAAACACTTTATCACCGCCAAATTGCATTTCATCGCGGTAACTTTTATTGGGTGAAGAGTCTTCGATAGTCAATTCCACGTGTTGCTGCAGTTCGGACAAACTAATTTCGCGAATAAAAGATAAAGGATGTGAAGCACTGGCCACCAGCACGCTAGTGATGGCTGGCAAAGGTTGCGGATGATAGTAGGGGCCTGTGCGATAATCTTTCACTAACATCAAGTCGGCATTATCCCGCTCAAATCTGTGTTGTACACCGCCTAAAAATTCCATATTGAGCTGAATTTTAGTGGGGATTTGATGCTCAGCCATACGCATTAAAGCCGTCATAATTGGCTCCATTGGCAAGGCTCCATCTATCACTAGCTCTAACTTTGGCTCCCAGCCTTCACTGAAACGACTGGCAAGATGTTCAATGTTTGCAAGGTGTTGCAGTAACCTTTGCCCCTCGGCCAAAATCACCCGCCCCTCTTGCGTCAGTTCCGCACGATATTGCTCACGACTAAAAAGTTGCACACCTAAGTGCTCTTCTAACTTTTTAACTTGATAACTCACCGCCGATTGCGCCTTGTGTAATCGCTCCGCCGCCTTGGCAAAACTGCCCTCTTCCACCAGCACTTGCAGCACATTAAAAGCATCAATATCGATGCGCATGGTCACTCCTTGGCTCTCATGAACATGTCACGGAAACACTACGATTCGTAAAGATTAGAATACCATCTAATTTTTAGATTGAGATAACGGATTTATTATTCTTTTTTTTGTTCATTCAAGCAACTAAATTGATAACAAGATCACATAACCATAACGACAAGCGGAGTAAAGCTAATCTCACGCCGCTGTAAAAACCAAGGATCCTCCATGCCATTTTATGTGAAACAAGGCCAGATTCCCCATAAGCGCCATATCGCATTTGAAAAGGAAAACGGCGAGCTTTACCGTGAAGAGTTGTTCTCAACCCATGGTTTTTCCAATATTTATTCCAATAAATATCACCACAACATGCCAACCAAAGCATTAGAAGTGGCGCCCTATAGCCTAGGCCATGGTGCCAATTGGGAAGACTCGCTGGTCCAAAACTATAAACTCGATTCCCGCGACGCCGACCGTGAAGGCAATTTTTTCAGCGCCCGTAACAAGATATTTTATAACAATGACTTAGCACTGTATACCGCCAAAGTCACCGCCGATACCGACGAGTTTTACCGTAACGCCTATGCCGATGAAGTGGTTTTTGTCCACGAAGGCGAAGGCACACTCTACAGCGAGTACGGCACAATTAAGGTCCAAAAATGGGACTATCTCGTGATCCCACGTGGCACCACTTATCAGCTTAAATTCAACGATTACAGCAATGTGCGACTTTTCGTCATCGAGTCATTCTCTATGGTGGAAGTGCCTAAGCATTTCCGTAACGAGTATGGTCAGCTATTAGAATCAGCACCTTACTGCGAGCGCGATTTGCGCGTACCTACATTGCAAGAGGCTGTGGTTGAGCGCGGCGCCTTCCCCTTAGTGTGTAAGTTTGGCGATAAATACCAACTCACCACTCTTGAATGGCATCCCTTTGATTTAGTGGGTTGGGATGGCTGCGTTTACCCTTGGGCATTCAACATCACAGAATACGCACCAAAGGTAGGCAAAATCCATCTCCCCCCTTCTGATCACTTAGTCTTTACCGCCCATAACTTTGTGATTTGTAACTTCGTACCGCGCCCCTACGATTTCCACCCTAAATCGATTCCGGCGCCTTATTACCACAACAACATAGATAGCGACGAAGTCTTGTATTACGTCGATGGCGACTTTATGAGCCGCACGGGCATTGAAGCGGGTTACATTACCTTACATCAAAAAGGCGTAGCCCACGGACCACAACCGGGCCGCACTGAAGCCTCAATTGGCAAAAAAGAAACCTATGAATATGCAGTGATGGTGGACACGTTCGCCCCACTGAAATTAACCGAACATGTACAAAATTGCATGAGCAAAGACTACAACCGCTCTTGGCTAGAAGACTAGCCCCAAGCCACCAGCACTCCCATGCGGGAGTCATTAGAGTGACGGCGTGTTGCACTAAAATAACGAGGAAAACAACATGGCAAGCGAACTAAATCCACTGGGCTTATTAGGCATCGAATTCACTGAATTCGCCAGCCCTGATACTGATTTTATGCACAAAGTCTTTATCGACTTTGGTTTTTCTCTGCTGAAAAAAGCCAAGAACAAAGACATCTTGTACTACAAACAGAATGACATTAATTTTCTGCTCAACACTGAGCGCGAAGGTTTCTCAGCTAAGTTTGCTAAATCCCACGGCCCAGCCATTTGTTCTATGGGCTGGCGTGTAGAAGATGCCGGCTTTGCCTATCGCGTTGCCGTTGAACGTGGTGCAAAACCCGCCGATGATGCCAACAAAGATCTGCCTTATCCTGCGATTTACGGCATTGGCGACAGCTTAATTTATTTCATCGACACCTTTGGCGCAGATAACAATATCTATGCCGCTGATTTTGAAGATTTAGACGAGCAAATTATCACCCAAGAGAAAGGCTTTATCGAGGTCGATCACTTAACCAACAACGTCTACAAAGGCACAATGGAACATTGGGCTAACTTCTATAAAAATATTTTTGGTTTTACTGAAGTGCGCTACTTTGACATCAGCGGCGTACAAACCGCGCTAGTGTCCTACGCCCTGCGTTCGCCCGATGGCAGCTTCTGTATCCCGATTAACGAAGGTAAAGGCAGCGATAAAAACCAAATTGATGAATATCTGAAGGAATACAATGGCCCAGGTGTGCAACATTTAGCCTTTAGAAGCCGCGATATCGTAAAATCTCTGGATGCGATGGAAGGCAGCTCAATCCAATGCTTAGACATCATCCCTGAATACTACGACACCATTTTCGACAAGTTGCCTCAAGTGACTGAGAATCGTGAGCGCATCAAACATCACCAAATTTTGGTGGATGGTGATGATACAGGCTATTTATTGCAAATATTTACTAAAAACCTGTTTGGACCGATTTTTATCGAAATCATCCAACGTAAGAATAACTTAGGTTTTGGTGAAGGCAACTTTACGGCCCTGTTTGAATCAATTGAACGGGACCAAATGCGCCGCGGCGTACTGTAAGTATTCATCCTGCTAATAAAAAACGGTACGCACTGCGTACCGTTTTTCTTTCTACGAATATCTACATCGCCATCTAAATCACCATCAGCTTTGACACCAATCACTCGGCTTTAACTTTCCTGCGCTAGTCCACATCGATAGGTTTGATAACCTTACAAGGGTTCCCCGCCGCCACACAGTTCGCGGGAATGCTCTTATTCACGACACTACCAGCACCAATGACACAATTATCACCAATGGTCACACCGGGTAGTACAGATACGTTTCCGCCTAGCCAGACATTATTACCGATTTGAATTGGCGCGCCGTATTCCGTCGTTTGCCGCGCAATAGGATTAATAGGATGCGTTGCGGTAGAAATCATCACATGGGGACCAAACATCACATTATCGCCAATCGAGACTGAGCAAACATCTAATATGGTTAGATTATGATTGGCGTAAAATTGTTTGCCAATATGGATGTTATAACCGTAATCGCAAAAGAAATTAGGCTCAATATGGGCGCAGTGTTGAATATCAAGCAGGCCACGAAGATGCTCCATTCGGGCATCAAGTAAAGTCGGTTCGGCCAGATTAAACTGATGGCAAATGGATTTCGCCCGCATCCGCTCAGCCAATAACTCATCATCCCAAGCCTTATAGGGCTGGCCCGCCAACATTTTTTGTTTCTCAGTCATCGTATTGTCAACATTCCGTCCATGATGACCTAACCCTAACAATCGATTGATGAAAGTTCAAGAACTGCCTTATATGCTATTGAATGAACTACCCATCTTGCTGACAGAACATTTAGCTAACAGCCAATGTGAGTCACATTCAAGCATTCAATCTCAATCGAGACAAAGGTCATTACCTTTGTTCGTCATCACAATAGAGTTCTGCAAATAAATACACTAGACACAAACTGTTCAGCGGCATGACCGGATTTGTCCAAATCATCCGGCTGTGACGCCCTGCTTCACCGAAGATTTCAAGCAATAAATCCGAAGCCCCATCGAGCGCTTTAGGATGTTCAAAGCAAGATTGATGCACATTTAACACCCCTTCCAAGCGATAAATTTGTTTTATCCGCGAAAGCTCACCGCAAGCCTGTTTCAATTGGGCAATGGCATTTAGGGTCGCAAGACGACAGGCATCGTAGCCTTCGCTCACAGTATGATCTGCGCCCAATTGTCCTTGATACTGAAGCTCGCCCTCTAAATAGGGAAACTGACCCGAGGTCATTAACTGACTGCCAACAATTGAATAGGGTTCATAATTTCCAAGAGCCGCAGCAACCTCAGGTAGTTCAAGCCCTGCCGCCACTAGCCGCGATTCAGGTGTGATCATCATAATGTCACCCCCTGAGATGAGGCATTCGCAGGATTAAGCAGCGGGGCTAACCAAGTCGTCAAATGTTGAGGATTGACTGTCAGCCAGTTCGCAGCGGCCTCATCTTCCGTCATTCCTTGTCGATTAACCGCATAATCGAGTTCTGCAACCATTTGATTCGATAATACTATGTTATCAAGCACCTGAATTTGTGCGGGCGAGAAATTAACCGCTAACTCGCGTTCACGGGCGAGCAATACCGCTTTATCTTTTCCCCCGAGTAAACCTTTAGGGTCCTGAAGATCGCGAATACCGTATTGATGGTGTAAAAATTGTGGATGCCACAAAGGAACGATCACCCACTCGTTTACCGCTACGGCAGACTCAAAAGCGGCGACACAGTCGGCCTGAGTGCCTGTTCTAAATTGATAACCCGCCGCCGTTAATCCATATTGCGTCATAATATTTTTAGAAAATCGCGTGATCCCCGCCCCCTCACCAATCCCTTGAATGATGGGCCGCATACGTTGCTGCACGTCAGGTTTGAGTAAATCCTCAATGCTCGACACTTGCTCAGCAGGCACATAATCGGGTACGCCCCAGAGCGCATAGGGCTCATAATGCAGCCCGAGTTGCCGCGTAGCAACTCGCTCTTCGACACCTTGTCGATAAATCCCATGGCTATGGGGCAGCCATGCTGAACACAGCATATCCACTTTGCCTTCACCTAGCTGCTCAAAATTAGCCTCGTGCAATGCATAGCTTCGTTGCACCTCTTTGCCCATAATCCCTATCACATGGGCCACCACAGCGGCGGTGACGCGATGAAAACTTAAGTCTGTCACTCCCATGCGAATCATCGGCTTACCCTGTGAGCTCTCCATATTTGTACTCGTATTCAATGAATTCATACCTATCACACCTCGAGGAAATAATGCCAATGATGCCAAACTGCCCAATCCCAGCGTTTGCAATAATTGCCTTCTGAAGACATTAATCTCCGCCATGTTCAGGCTCCTTGGTGTCTAAAATAGTGAGCCTATCCATCACAATTCCTACGATGGCGTTGTCCTTTGCATAGGGGAATATCATCTCTACTTTGATGCTATTCGGATCTTCAAGAAACAACTGATGCTCACCAATTTCAGGCACAATTCGTTCCTGAAAAATCATCCTCTGCTGGCATAAATGCTGCTGCATCTGGTGTAAATCCGTACCACGAAACGACAAATGGTCAACACGTCCCGAGCCATAAATATTTCTGCTTTCCCCTAAGT
Organism: Shewanella sp. SM71; assembly: GCF_025653905.1. NCBI lineage: Bacteria > Pseudomonadati > Pseudomonadota > Gammaproteobacteria > Alteromonadales > Shewanellaceae > Shewanella > Shewanella sp. SM71. The sequence continues at coordinate 8,667 of NZ_JAKKRW010000005.1, read as the reverse complement.
AGGCATTTAGCGCCTGATCGCCCGCTTCCACCAAATGCAAAATGGGCTTATTTGAGGCATAGAGCCAATGTCCAGGAAAACCAAACTGTGGCCGCCAACCTAATTTCAAGCCAAGGATGACTTGATAAAACAACAGCGTTTCAACCAGTTTGGGGGTTCTGATGGTAAAGTGATCCAATCCGATAATGTTCATATTGTCATCCTCTGGATGTCGTGACTCAGTGACTCGGTATAACCAAGTGCGAATCCAAACCGTTTTAATCCGCAAAAATCGTGCGAATAAATTCAGTTAAGATAAGCACTTGGCGTAAGGTTATAAAATTAATTGATGAGATTAATTGTTCGAATTAATTACCACGAACGCCCGCAGCCAACGGCTTAAAACGGAAAATATAATAAGGTGGACTGTTTTCAGCTTTGCCATTATTTAATGGTGCCGATAACGGTAATTGCGCAGCCCCAGAGTACAAATAACCTTGCTTGCCATAACTCACACCGTCGGGCCAAACCATACGTTCATCATGGACATAAGTGCGATACTGGCGAGAATCAGCAGGGATCACACCAATGGCCCGCTCTCCCACTTCTGTTAGATACAAATTATTCGCTTCATCAATACTTAAGCCACCGTTGTCGGGCTTATCGGCATAAGCCTCCACTTTGGCAGAGAGTGCCGCAGGCGTTAACGAAGGATTGATGAGATCTGTCATCCGCACACGGTAAACTTTGTCTTTATTCATCGGGGCAAAGTAGAGCCATGTTTGGGTTTTATCTAAAGCAATGCCATCGGCACCCACATAAACTTCAATCTGCTTTCTATCTTTTGAGTCTTTATCGATAATCAGTGGCCGCTGTAAGTCTGGCATCACACTGTTATCACCCTGTAATAGGCGCCGACTTTTCCCTGTATTTAAGTCCACAACCACCAGCGCAGCCTTTTCACCAATGGGACCCGTGCCAATCCCCTCATCGGCAATCACAATCGCTTGATGTCGAGATGAGATAACAAAGTCATTATGTTGTGACTCAGGAAGAGAGACTGGCGCGGGCAAATGAATAATGCGATCTAATTGGTTTTTCTTGGTATCCCACGCCACTAATTTAGGCTCAATACGTGGTGCCTGCTGGCCAGAGTCTAATAGCCAAACTCTGTCTTGATCGTCTGTTCGCAGCCCCAACACCCAATTAAGACAAGTGTCAGGTTCTTTCGCTTTACCCTGCGGATCATGGCATTGCTGCCAATCCGAATTAGGAAATGGCTTAGTACTACCATCCGCTAAAAGCTCTGCCACCTTAATGTTAGGTTGATAGAAAGGGTGATAACTGAAAATCAATCGTTCATCTGATGTGAAAGTAATACCGCCCACAGCCCCATCAAGTTCGGCAAAGACTTCCATTTTTGCCAGCGGCTCAGTCTGTGTCGCCCATGAGTGAGAACACAACAAACTGGTTGCCAGTAGAGTAAAAGCCTTTGATAACATTGGGTATGTAATGCGCGTAGATAATATGGTCATCTTCATTCCTCCTAACGTGGGCCAGCTAAAAGTGTTAAACTTGCTTCGCCTAATCTATGCTGCCAAAGATAGAATCCCACCAAAGCGGGTGTTGATCCCTTGTCTATCGGCAACTGCGCCACATCCAAAGCATGCACTGTCCATACATAACTGTGTTCACGTCCCTCTGGTGGACAAGGTCCAAAGAATCCAGGTTTACCTAAATCGGTATTAGCTTCAATGGCACCACTGGGTAGCGCTCCGCCATTCACACCACCTGTGAGAGTCGACACCTGTGCCGGAATGTCATACACAACACGGTGCCAAAAACCACTGCCAGTAGGCGCATCTTTGTCATATAAAGTGACAGCAAAGCTCTTGGTACCGGCAGGTACATTTTGCCAAGTTAAACGCGGCGCAATATTTTCGCCCGAACAACCAAATTGATTCCAATAATACTCAGGAGGGAACCTTGAATTATCAGCTAAATTACTTTCGAGACTAAACGCAGAGGCACTGTCGTCAGCCATAACGTAATTAATACTGGCGGCCAAAGCGACAGTCACCAAGAGAGTCTTTTTAAAAGAGGAGAAATAAGGCGATTTCATAATGTGCTGAACCCATTTTTGAACTGTCCTAGAACAGTCATTAACCATTGATTTGAGAATGTGGGTTAGCATATCAATCAAATTATGATTGATAAGGCGCATTTGGTTGATATGAGTTTCAAAAAATATTGGATAATCTCAACATGCTTCTCAGTTATTTTTAGGTTATGGTACTTTCAGCAAAAATAATGCAAAAAAGTAACAGCCAAACGACTAAGATATGTTCTTAACACAATAATATAACGAGGTTTCGCTATGATTAAAGCGGCTTATCAACCTTGGTTTCCCGTGAGCAGAAACCTAAAGCCACACCCTAACCTGAGTTGCAGATTAGAGCATTTATCTTTAACCATACTGTGGCAGGAACTTGATAACGATGCATTCACAATGGAATTGTATTTCCCAACGATATCAGGAATACAAGTAATTGATGAGTCAAGTTATCAAACCTTCTTAGATAACATAAGTGATAACTTTAGTGATATTCAACATGATGATAAAAGCAATACGCCATTCCCTATTGATTCAGATTTAAATATCACGAATCAATCTAATGCCGATTATTTTTCTTTACCTTGGCCAATATGGAAGTCGGTAAAAAATGCACGCCGTCCTTATTATGGTGAATTAGGCGAACATATTTACCAAGACCTATACAGTTATTATATGGTGGGCGCCGATAGTGTCTACTTGATCGATACTGATGTAGAACCTACAGTCAATGTCTTATCTTGTTAACTATGAAGTTAATCGCTGTTAACCGAACAACTGCAGAATTAATCACAATGGGGTTAGTGAGCATATTGTTAATAATAACTACAATATGCTTTTTGCGTGAAATATCGCCAGCCAACACAACCGATTACATTTAAAGAGAGCAAGTTCAAAATAAGCAGATTGGCTAAATCCTCCGTTTTCATTACACTATCGACCTTCTCATCTTCACCCAAGAATGACCAAACCATGCCTGATTTTGCCTTACTCGCTGTGTTTATCCCGACTTTTTTCTTTGTTTCTATCACGCCGGGCATGTGCATGACACTCGCCATGACACTGGGTATGAGCATAGGTGTGCGCCGCACCCTGTGGATGATGTTGGGTGAACTGGTTGGGGTGGCGTTAGTGGCCACGGCCGCCGTGATGGGCGTTGCCAGTATCATGCTCAACTATCCCGAAATCTTTCAAATCTTCAAATGGGTTGGCGGAATTTATTTAGGCTTTATCGGCGTACAGATGTGGCGCGCGCGCGGCAAGATGGCCATATTAAACGATGATGACACTAACCCCAGAGCAAGCAATGTTACCTTGATCTCCCAAGGCTTTATTACCGCCATTGCCAATCCTAAAGGTTGGGCATTTATGGTGTCGCTATTGCCCCCTTTTATCAATGCCGAGCGCGACGTCGCGCCGCAGCTCCTCGCCTTACTGAGCATTATCATGGTGACCGAATTTACCTCTATGCTCGCCTACGCCAGTGGTGGCAAAAGCCTGCGCATCTTCTTGAGCCGTGGTGATAATATTCGCTGGTTAAACCGCATTGCGGGCAGCCTAATGATAGGCGTAGGAGTTTGGTTAGCCATGAGCTAACGGTTTGAACTAACCGCTTAAATGTAACCCGTTCTGCTTAAAATGAGCCCAATAAAGTCCCGTTAACTCGGTCTTTATGAAGGCGCTTTTTTGTAGGGCAACACATCCTGCATCTGCGCCATATATTGCTGCATTTGCAGTGTTTCTTGCTCAACAAAGTCGGCAATCGCCGCCTTAAATCCCAAATGGGCGATGTTATGGTAGGAATACATTGCTACGGGTTCAAAGCCACGCAGCACCTTATGTTCCCCCTGTGCGCCCGCATCAAACACTTGAAACTCATGTTCAATACAATATTGAATACCTTGGTAATAACAGGCCTCAAAATGTAAACCGTCAAGCTCAACCGTCGTCCCCCAATAGCGACCATATAAGCATTTCTGCCCTCGGGTATTCTCACCTTTTAAATACAAGGCACCAGCGACCATCTCGCCCTTTGCATCTTCGACCACCAAGAGTAGGACTTGCGCAGCGAGTTGTGCCCCCAACTGCTGAAAAAAGGTTGGCGTTAAATAGCCGCGATGACCGGAGCGCTTAAGGTAAGTTAATTGATAACATTGGATAAAAGTCTGCCATTGCGAAGCGGTGATCTGCTCCCCTTCGACAAACTGAAACTTAAGATTAAAAGGCTGTAACTGCGCCCGCTCCTTCAAGATATTTTTACGCTTACGGGAACTAAAGCCCGCCAGAAAATCATTAAAATCCCGATAACTGCGATTATGCCAATGGAACTGAGTGCCTAAGCGTTTTAACAGCGAATTTGGCAAACTTTCAAATAACGGCGTTTGTGTTGGGGTAACAAACAGGCTGTGCCATGAGGAAATCGGGGTATTGCCCTGCTCTGGCTCATTAAGAATAGCTTCCTTAGATACGAGATTATCCTGCGCTGATATTAGTCGGCGATTCAATGTCATCAGCAGTAATGCCGCCACGCGCAGTTGCTCGGCGCGCTCTACTTCGGGATGAATGCCCATCCGTTGACCTTGCACTGGGGTAAAAGGGATCGCATTCACCCATTTGGGATAGTAATCGAGCCCATGGCGCTCATAGGCTTCGGCCCACGCCCAATCGAACACATACTCACCGTAGGAATGGGATTTTTGGTACAAGGGCATGACGGCAATAAGTGGGAACTGATTGAAATGCTTAGCCGTTTGCACACTGACAAACCCTCCTTCAGCCAAAGGCGACAAGCTTTTATCCTTGCTGGCGACATCATTTAATGTGTCACCCGCATCGAACACGCATAAATGTCGAGGCGTCCAACCGGTTGCAGTGCAAGCGGAGCGGCTTTGCTCGAGTGCCAACAGAAACTCATGGCGGCAAAAGGGATTCGCCTCACCCATGGCGGCATTCCACGCACTGGCCGAAATATCCGACATTGAGCTCGAAAAAGCCAAAATAAGCTGTCTCATTGGGTAAATTATCGTCCTTTACTGGTGTGAACAAGTATACGAGGTTGCAATTAAGCCTAATTCTCGGCACATTGCATAGCCATAATTAAAATAAATTCAGGATTGAGTATGCGTCCAACAAGACCTTTTAGACCTCTTATTCTCGCCATTGCGATGGCGCTTCCCTTACTATCATCTCCCTGTCTGCTTGCCGATGAATCGCCAATTTTCAGCCAGATGGCCACCGCACAACCTGTGTGGGCTAAGCATGGCATGGTCGCAAGCCAAGAAGCTCTCGCCAGTCGCACCGGCGTTGAGATCCTAAAGCAAGGCGGTAATGCGGTTGACGCCGCCGTGGCTGTCGCCTTCAGTTTGGCAGTCACCTTACCCCGTGCTGGCAATATCGGCGGCGGTGGTTTTATGCTGGTGCATATTGCCAAAGAAAACAAAACCATCGCTATCGATTACCGTGAAATGGCGCCGTCTAAAGCCAAGAAAAACATTTTCCTCGACGAAAATGGCGACGCAGTTGAAAAACTAAGCCGCGAACACGGTCTTGCAGTAGGTGTGCCAGGTACTGTGATGGGCATGAGCTTAGCCCTTGAAAAATATGGCACTATGACTCTCGCCCAAGTTACGGCACCCGCGATTAAAATGGCGCAGGAAGGCATCAGCATCACCCCAGATCTTGCCCAATCCCTTGCAGGCCTAAAACGCCGCATGACCCAATGGCCAACCACGGCAGCTATCTTCTACAAAGCTGACGGCAGTGACTATCAAGTGGATGATATTCTTAAACAACCTGAACTTGCCCATTCGTTAAGTCTTATCGCAGAAAAAGGCACCAAAGGATTCTACGAAGGTGAAACCGCCACTAAGCTCATCAATGCGGTGAAAGAAGCTGGCGGCATTATGACCTTAGACGACCTTAAAAATTATAAAGTTGTGGAACGTGAACCCGTGCGCGGCGAATACCGCGGTTACGAGGTTGTGTCTATGCCACCGCCATCATCGGGCGGCGTGCACATCATCGAAATGCTCAACGTATTGCAGCAATTCCCGATAGACAAACTCGGCCACAATACGGCGCAAACGATTCATCTGATGGCAGAAACCATGAAGTACGCCTATAGCGATCGCAGCGAATACTTAGGCGATCCCGACTTTTATAAGGTGCCCGTCAGAGCATTAACCAGTAAGGACTACGCCCAAAAAATCGCCAGCCAAATTGCAATGAATAAGGCAACACCGAGCGCTGAAATCAAGCCCGGCAAACTCGCCCCCTATGAGAGCGATCAAACCACTCACTTCTCGGTAGTCGATAAATGGGGCAATGCGGTTTCAAACACTTACACCTTAAACTTCAGCTACGGTTCAGGTTTAGTGGCCAAGGGAACTGGCATTTTGCTCAATAACGAGATGGATGATTTCTCAGCCAAACCCGGCGTGCCCAACGGCTACGGTTTAGTGGGCGGTGATGCCAATTCGGTCGAGGGCAATAAACGCCCACTCAGCTCAATGAGCCCAACAATAGTGATGAAGGATGGCAAACCCTTCCTCGTCACTGGCAGTCCAGGTGGTTCGCGCATTATCACCACCACACTGCAGGTCATCATGAATGTGATCGATCATGGATTAAACATTGCCGAAGCCAGTAATGCGGCGCGGGTTCATCATCAATGGCTACCCGATGAATTGCGAGTCGAGTCCAGCTTTAATCGCGATACCATTTCCCTGCTCGAAGCCAAAGGGCACAAAGTGAAAGTACAATCCGCTATGGGCAGTACGCAATCAATCATGGTCACCGAACAAGGAATTTTTGGCGCGTCTGATCCACGCCACTCGGGTAGCGAAGCTATCGGCTACTAGCATCTCCATGATGCCGATTTTAGTGAAAGAGATGAGTGAGAGAAATAGGTGGATGAGATAAAAGGGTTTATGACCTATTCGAACTAGGTCATAAACCCTGAGTAAAGCTTGTACTTTCACTCAACGAATACAAACTTGCAATCAAAAAGCCCTGCTATACATCACTGTATAAGAAGGGCTTTTTATTGTGTGGAAAAGTTATTGTGCTAATTTGCATTGTTTTTTACTTTAGTGACGCTGCAACTGAATCATGAAATATCATACTAAACACCACTCACTTCAAGACAAAACATGTAGGTGAATTGTACTGAGTGGCCAGTTATTTCTATCGTTGGGACACTTGCGTTGGCTGGTATCCACTCATATAGGCTTGCCATGGCATTCACTCATCGACGCGCAGCCAGTCCGTCCGTGGATGCTCGACCGCCCCATCCATGGGGCGGACGGTCGTCTCGCTAATCACCATGGCTCACCTTTCGAGAATTCGCGTAATCTGTTGCTTCTAAAGACAAATCTCACATTTACCGTTATCAGATTGACTAATCATTTTATTTATTGATGACTTATAAATGCTTTTTAATAAGGCTAATAAAAATACACAGCAATTTTTTGGACAAAAGTGAGCTAGTTTTTTACTCTAATCAGTGGGCTTCGGATAAATATTTCTATGAACTAACGCAAAGCACTCGGGTGACGACCGCGCAGCGGTTGGCATCCCAGCCGCCGCAGGCCGCGAGTGATGCGCCTTGTTATGAGTTTATTTTTTGAATCCATTGCAGTGCATCCTTGCGAGTTTTCTCAGAAACACGAGGTGAATCAGACGAAATGATAATGTTCAGGGCGGCTTGCGCACGACCTGCATTTATAATACTTCGAGCGTGGCCAGTACGAGAGATACAAGAGCCCTCAGTATAATCTGTCTCTGCTCGTAGCTTTTCGACTATATCCTCGCGCGATAATGTGTTCGACGAAAACTCACCAAAAAATCTCACGAAACAAGCCTGACCAACCGATTGAAGAGTTCTTGAAAGTTGTTCATCATTCATGGGTTAACTCCTAACCAAAAACTCATAACGCTCAAAGCAAGCGCGCGGTACGCGTCGCTTTTCCTTTGCTTGTTAAGTGTTTTTGTATAACTTTGACCATGAGTTCCAGTCGTCCTCGTTCCGTAAATATACTAACAAAGATAGATGTTCCATTTCTTCGGGATATGGAACGGCTAGCATTTCTTCCTTATAACTCCGATGATTCTTGGAGTAATTTGAGAGCAGATTGGTAAGTGCAACACTCGCGACTTCTTTAGCATCGTCACTTGGCTCACCATCGAAAATAAAGCGTGCAACTAAGTCTTCCCCGTCGGGAGATAGTTCGAAAGATACTGCCCTAAATGATGGCGCCACCTCACCAAGTAGCGCACTTTGAGCATGTAGCATTAACTTAATTTCGTGCTCTGTTCTCATAGACACTTAGACATAATGACTCCCCACAAAGATGCTGATCTCCAATCAATCGTGGATTAGCTTAAAGCCAGAGCCATAATAGTTTTGTCAAAGAAACTAAAAATTGGAGATCAGCATGATAAAACATAACATACTTTTCATTGGCTTAGATACTCATAAAGAATTCGTCGAAGTCGCCTATATCGAAGACCATTATGGTGCACAATCGGTACATTATGGCCGCGTTTCTAGTGCAAAAGCATCCATCACTAAATTA
>NZ_JAKKRW010000040.1:0-2166 GCF_025653905.1 Shewanella sp. SM71 | reverse complement strand
GTCGGATAGACGGCATCTGTTACCAAGTGCCGCCCTCCTAAGAACCGTACGTGCAACTTTCACTGCATACGGCTCAAGCCTCCACTAAGGCGTGTTCTGTTACCCAGCACCCTATATAGCAGCTAAGACAGGATCGAACCAAGAGTTTCGACCTTCCTTTGCCTGTTTCCGCTTACTTAAGTAAGCTTCGTATTCGGGGTCGTAAGGTATGGCTGCGCTCCTGATTTTCACATGTCTCTTTATCAGCGTTTGAGCTATCTGAACCAGATTAAAATGGCAGTCCATGTTGGCGATTTTCTGCCAACCGTGAAATTGCCATCCTCCTATGCGATTCATATAGTATTTACGCCTCACCCAGTCCTTACTTTTAGTTGGATGACGCCTAACGGCCCAACGCCATAACAACCAGAAAAGTTGATGCCCTACATAACCGAAAACTTGCTTTGCAACACTGTGGCGATAATAGTTCGCCCATCCTCTCAGTTTCGGATTCAATATTTTGATTAAATCGTTAACGGGGATTGTTGGATGTTTTCTGATGAATTCACGTAGATTACTCAAAAATGATAGAACGTTGCTCTTGCTCGGCTTAATGAGCAGTTTGCCGTTGTACTTCCTGATATTGAATCCCAGAAAGTCAAACCCATCATCGATATGAGTTATGTGCGTTTTCTCATCAGAGAATGTTAAGCCTCTTTCCTGTAGAAAACCAATTAGTTGCGGCTTGATTTCATTAACGAGCACTTCCTTCGAAGAACCTGTGATAACAAAATCGTCTGCATATCCGATAAAGTTGACCCTATTACCTGTTTTACAGGCAATAGACTTAACCAATTGTTCTAACCCAGCCAGCGTGAGCAACATCAGCGTTGGGGAGATTATCCCGCCTTGCGGTGTTCCTTCTGCTGTTTTGTAGAACAATCCTTTATCAACATAACCACATCCAAGCCATTGTTTCAGCATTCGCTTATCTAATTGAATGTTGTCGATGAGCCATTGATGACCTATCTTATCGAAACAAGCTTTGATGTCACCCTCAAGAACCCATTGGCTAGAGCGCTTCATACATAAACATTTGAAGCACTGTGCAATTGCATCTGCTGCGCTTCGGTTAGGTCGAAAGCCATAGCTATTGAGGTCGGCCACCGTTTCCGAAATAGGCTCCAAGGCGAGAAGATGAAGCGCTTGCTGCGCTCTATCTATCATGCAGGGTATGCCTAAAGGTCTGAGTTTGCCGTTTTTCTTGGGGATGTAGATACGCCTGAGCGGTTTGGCATGATAGCCTTTCCGGCTCAGTTGATTCACCGCAGTCATACAACGAGCATCACTATTCCAAATAATGCCGTCGATCCCTGGTGTTTTGCTGCCTTTATTTTGAGAAACTCTTTTAACAGCAAGCAATTTTGCTGATGTAGAGTGGGTTAATATCCACTGCAATGCTTTCGCCTTGCTGTGTTTACCTTCTCGGGTTGCTTTTGCAATGCGCATTTGAAGCTTTAATACATGTTGCTTAACCGCCTTCCAGTTAATGGATTGCCATTGAGCATTGTCAGGAGGTGCACTAACTTCGTTTGAAGCCATCATTTGCGTTTCTCCTTGAATAAAGTTCTTCAAATCATCTTGCAACGGGAGACCAGCTAGAAGTCAGCTCGCTTTCGCGCCAGATAGAAGTCTGTATCCGCATCATTACAATGCGGCATTCGCTTTTTCTAGCCTCCTTTACCTGCATGACTATCGGCAGTCTTCGCAGACCGCTTTCCCAAGGGGAGCAATACAGGCTTACCCTGTTCCGTATGTCGCGCAACGTCAGGTTAGATGCCCACTATAGTGCGGAGAGTTATTTGATCACGAAAGAGCACTGTCCAATCTCTTTCCAACTCTCGTGCCTTTTGGCCACAGCGTATTAACCACTTCCGCTGTTTCACGTATAACGCACCTTATATGGATTCACTTACGTTCATCATACTGACACCCTAGCACTTACCCGATTGTGGTTATCAGGAAGAACGTCCTCTCACGATTCTGTTCCCATTCGGCATAAAGCCAAATATCGTTACATTGTCAGACTCGCTGCTTTATTCAGAGTCTTAGGGTCATCTGGTGATACAGATGGTTCACTCTTATCGCTGTGAACAGCGCTTCATACGACCTCAGGTCGCACGGACA
>NZ_JAKKRW010000039.1:0-3101 GCF_025653905.1 Shewanella sp. SM71 | reverse complement strand
AAGCATTGAACATGAGTTCTCAAACACTTTATTAAGTGTCTTGAATATTCAAAAGTAAATTATTCTTTATTGAATAGTTTACGTCTAAGGCGCGTCCACTTCTTTGGTCAGAAGTGAGACAAGTAAAACCAAGCTGGTCGCAATGCGGCGCAGATGAGTGAAACTCATTTGGGTTGTATGGTTAAGCGACTAAGCGTATACGGTGGATGCCTTGGCAGTCAGAGGCGATGAAGGACGTAGTAACTTGCGAAAAGCGTTGGCGAGCTAGTAACAAGCATTTGAGCTAACGATGTCCGAATGGGGGAACCCAGCAGCATAAGCTGTTATCGCAACATGAATACATAGTGTTGCGAGGCGAACGAGGGGAACTGAAACATCTAAGTACCCTTAGGAAAAGAAATCAACCGAGATTCCCCTAGTAGCGGCGAGCGAACGGGGATTAGCCCTTAAGTCAGTGGGGTGTTAGTGGAATGCGTTGGAAAGCGCAGCGGCACAGGGTGATAGCCCCGTACATGAAAACTAACCATTGATGAAAACGAGTAAGGCGGGACACGTGACATCCTGTTTGAATATGGGGGGACCATCCTCCAAGGCTAAATACTCCTGACTGACCGATAGTGAACCAGTACCGTGAGGGAAAGGCGAAAAGAACCCCTGTGAGGGGAGTGAAATAGAACCTGAAACCGTATACGTACAAGCAGTGGGAGCGGTTCTTGAGACCGTGACTGCGTACCTTTTGTATAATGGGTCAGCGACTTACATTTTGTAGCGAGGTTAAGCGAATAGCGGAGCCGTAGGGAAACCGAGTGTTAACTGCGCGTTTAGTTGCAAGGTGTAGACCCGAAACCCGGTGATCTAGCCATGGGCAGGTTGAAGGTTGAGTAACATCAACTGGAGGACCGAACCGACTAATGTTGAAAAATTAGCGGATGACTTGTGGCTGGGGGTGAAAGGCCAATCAAACCGGGAGATATCTGGTTCTCCTCGAAAGCTATTTAGGTAGCGCCTCGAGCGAATACCATTGGGGGTAGAGCACTGTTAAGGCTAGGGGGTCATCCCGACTTACCAACCCTTTGCAAACTCCGAATACCAATGAGTACTACTCGGGAGACAGACGGCGGGTGCTAACGTCCGTCGTCAAAAGGGAAACAACCCAGACCGTCAGCTAAGGTCCCAAAGTACTAGCTAAGTGGGAAACGATGTGGGAAGGCTTAGACAGCTAGGATGTTGGCTTAGAAGCAGCCATCATTTAAAGAAAGCGTAATAGCTCACTAGTCGAGTCGGCCTGCGCGGAAGATGTAACGGGGCTAAGCTAGTCACCGAAGCTACGGGTGCACAGTTTACTGTGCGCGGTAGAGGAGCGTTCTGTAAGCCGTTGAAGGTGAAGGGGTAACCCACGCTGGAGGTATCAGAAGTGCGAATGCTGACATGAGTAACGATAAAGGGGGTGAAAAACCCCCTCGCCGAAAGACCAAGGGTTCCTGTCCAACGTTAATCGGGGCAGGGTGAGTCGACCCCTAAGGTGAGGCCGAAAGGCGTAATCGATGGGAAACAGATTAATATTTCTGTACTTCCGCTAACTGCGATGGAGAGACGGAGAAGGCTAGGCTAGCGCGGCGTTGGTAGTCCGCGTTTAAGGTGGTAGGTGGTGTTCTTAGGCAAATCCGGGGACACGTACTTTAATGTACACACTGAGAGCTGATGACGARGTCCTACGGGACTGAAGTAGTTGATGCCATGCTTCCAGGAAAATCTTCTAAGCTTCAGGTTAGYGGGAATCGTACCCCAAACCGACACAGGTGGTCGGGTAGAGAATACCAAGGCGCTTGAGAGAACTCGGCTGAAGGAACTAGGCAAAATGGTACCGTAACTTCGGGAGAAGGTACGCTCYTGTTGGTGATGAGACTTGCTCTCTAAGCTGACGGGAGTCGCAGATACCAGGTGGCTGCAACTGTTTATCAAAAACACAGCACTGTGCAAACTCGCAAGAGGAAGTATACGGTGTGACGCCTGCCCGGTGCCGGAAGGTTAATTGATTGGGTTATCGCAAGAGAAGCTCATGATCGAAGCCCCGGTAAACGGCGGCCGTAACTATAACGGTCCTAAGGTAGCGAAATTCCTTGTCGGGTAAGTTCCGACCTGCACGAATGGCGTAATGATGGCCACGCTGTCTCCAGCCGAGACTCAGTGAAGTTGAAATTGCGGTGAAGATGCCGTATACCCGCGGCTAGACGGAAAGACCCCGTGAACCTTTACTATAGCTTGGCACTGAACATTGAACCTACATGTGTAGGATAGGTGGGAGACTTTGAAGTTGTGACGCTAGTCATGATGGAGTCGTCCTTGAAATACCACCCTTGTAGTTTTGATGTTCTAACCTAGGTCCCTTATCGGGATTAGGGACAGTGCCTGGTGGGTAGTTTGACTGGGGCGGTCTCCTCCCAAAGAGTAACGGAGGAGCACGAAGGTTGGCTAAGTACGGTCGGACATCGTACGGTTAGTGCAATGGCATAAGCCAGCTTAACTGCGAGACATACACGTCGAGCAGGTACGAAAGTAGGTCATAGTGATCCGGTGGTTCTGAATGGAAGGGCCATCGCTCAACGGATAAAAGGTACTCCGGGGATAACAGGCTGATACCGCCCAAGAGTTCATATCGACGGCGGTGTTTGGCACCTCGATGTCGGCTCATCACATCCTGGGGCTGAAGTCGGTCCCAAGGGTATGGCTGTTCGCCATTTAAAGTGGTACGCGAGCTGGGTTCAGAACGTCGTGAGACAGTTCGGTCCCTATCTGCCGTGGGCGTTGGATGATTGAAGGGAGCTGCTCCTAGTACGAGAGGACCGGAGTGGACGAACCGCTGGTGTTCGGGTTGTCATGCCAATGGCATTGCCCGGTAGCTACGTTCGGAATCGATAACCGCTGAAAGCATCTAAGCGGGAAGCGAGCCCTAAGATGAGTCATCCCTAGGAATTTAATTCCTCTAAAGAGCCGTTCGAGACTAGGACGTTGATAGGCATGGTGTGTAAGCGTTGTGAGGCGTTGAGCTAACATGTACTAATGACTCGAGAGGCTTAACCATACAACCCAGATGGGTTTTA
>NZ_JAKKRW010000038.1:0-4339 GCF_025653905.1 Shewanella sp. SM71 | reverse complement strand
ACCGCTAGGGCTTTTGTGTTTATACGCTCCGCGAAAACTTATCTCGATGTCAACCCGCCGCTAAGCGGGGTCCCCAGCTGCGCAATACATTGCTCCGCGCGACACATCATCAAAATGCTGCGCATTTTAGGCAATGATGACTCGCCCCCATGTATCCCCTTCGGGGATAAAAGAAAGTAGGTCATCGCCAAGCGCCTAATTATCTCATTGAGATGTAACCAAGCCAGCTGAATAAGCTGGCTTTTTTGCATTCGCAATTTGTTAATTGGAGTGATTTTCCTGCTTTTCTCTCAGTTCTTCATTCAGTCATCTTCTCTAGCATGAGCTGCAATCCTCGCTTTTAGCAGTTACAATACGTTTTTGTCGTCATTGAACAAACACATGTCTCTATCTCATAGCCTTCAATCATTTAATTCCTTTGGTTTAGCACAGTCTTGCGCGGATCTTGTTGAAGCGCACTCAAAAGAAGCTGTTAAGGCGATATGTCTGTCACTATGGCAACAGCAATTGCCTATGTTGGTGCTTGGTGGTGGTAGCAATCTGGTCTTTACGGAGGACTTTAACGGCACAGTTGTCAGGATTTTATCGAAAGGGATAAAAGTATCTGAAGACACAGAAGCGTTTTATCTCGATGTTGAGGCGGGTGAGAATTGGCACGAGTTAATTCAGTTTACGCTCGAGCATGGCATGTTTGGGCTGGAGAATATGGCATTAATTCCTGGGACGGTTGGTGCAGCACCTATTCAGAATATTGGCGCTTATGGTGTTGAACTATGTGATGTGTGTGATTGGGTTGAGTATCTTGATTTACCCTCAGGTGAGTTTGTGCGAATCAGCACAGCTGAGTGTCAATTTGCTTACCGTGAGTCTATTTTCAAAGACAAATTGCGCAATCTCGCTGTAGTCACAGCTGTTGGGCTGCGCTTAGCTAAACGTTGGCAACCGCGTTTGGCCTATGGTCCATTGCAATCGTTTGATCCTGCAACCGTTACAGCACATGAGATTTTTGAGCGCGTATGCCAAGTACGAAGTGAAAAGCTTCCTGATCCCGCAGTGCTCGGCAATGCAGGCAGTTTCTTTAAAAACCCCATTGTAAGCGCAGCCTGTTATCTAGATTTAGCACAGCGTTTTCCGACGATAGTGGGCTACGCACAAGCGGATGCAACAGTGAAATTGGCTGCAGGCTGGTTGATTGAACAAGCGGGACTGAAAGGTTTTGTGCTCGGCAATGTGGCAGTGCATGACAAGCAAGCCTTAGTGTTAGTGAATCGAGGCGGAGCAACGGGGCATGATATTTGCCGCCTAGCGCTGTATGTTATTGCGCAAGTACAGGATAAATTTGGTGTTGTGCTAGAAGCCGAGCCTAGAATCATCGGGGCTAATGGCGAAGGAGATTTGCATGTTTGAACATTGGGGAAGAAAACGCCAGATATTAGCTTTATTATCTAGCGGACAATTTGTTTCTGGCGAGCAGTTAGCTACTGAACTTGGGATTTCGCGTGCCGCAGTGAATAAGCACATCGATGCGCTAGAAACCTATGGTGTGGCAATTTATAGCGTCAAAGGTCGCGGCTATAAGTTAGCGAATCCTATTTCTTTGATTGATGCTTCACGTTTAGTGCAATCAATTGATAACCGTTGCTTTTACTTTGATGAGATAGCAAGCACTAACGGCTTTATGCTGGACCATACAACTGAATTGAAGAATGGTGATGTGTGTGTGGCAGAGTATCAATCTGCAGGTCGTGGTCGTCGAGGCCGAATTTGGGTGTCGCCCTATGGGCATCACTTATATTTCTCGCTGTTTTGGACTTTCCCGCAGGGGATGGCGCAGGCAATGGGATTAAGTTTAGTGGTGGCCTGTACATTGGTTGAAGTGCTTAAATCTTTTGGCGTCGAGAATATTGGTGTTAAGTGGCCCAATGACATCTATTTGGATAACAAGAAGCTTGCCGGGATCTTGATTGAAATGTCGGGGCAGGCTGATAGCCTGTGCCAGCTTATCATAGGTGTTGGTGTCAATATGGCTATGTCAGAGGCGCAAGGTAAAGGTATCGATCAGCCTTGGAGTGATTTGTCAGAGTTGGTCGATATGCCTGACAAGACGGCGCTTGTTATTGCATTACAGAAGCAGCTTAAGCGTGATATTCAGCTATTTGAGCGTGAAGGATTAGCTGCATTCAAGACTCGTTGGCAAGCCGCAGACTTATTTTATGGTCGTGAAATACGTTTGCTTATGGGGGAAAAGTCTGTCGAAGGAATTTGTCGAGGCGTTGATGAGCAAGGTGCAGTATTGCTCGAAACCGCCGACGGTGTTCAAGCATTTATCGGCGGTGAAATTAGCTTAAGGGCACGTTAAGTACCCAAGAGTCAATTTTACATAATGCTATTTGCGCATCAGCACGTGGGACATCAAATGATCCTGACCTTTCTGCAGGATCAAATGGGCTCTCTCACGGGTCGGTTGAATGTTAAGTTGTAGGTTTGGGCCATTGATAGTGTCCCAAATATTGGCGGCAATCGTATTGGCCTCATCATCGGTTAGCGTTGAATAGTGATGAAAATAAGATTTTTTGTCACTGAATGCACCAGAGCGGAACTGCAAGAATCGTTCTTTATACCATTGTTTTAGCAAAGGTTCTTCTGCATCGACATAAATAGAAAAGTCGACAAAATCGGAGACGAAAGGACGACGGGTATCAACGGGGGAGTCGAGTCCAGTCTGCAATACATTCAAGCCTTCTAAAATTAAGATGTCTGGCTGAGAAACGGTTTGATGCTGATTTTTAACGCGGTCATAGGTGACGTGTGAATAGATAGGGGCTTTCACATGTGGCTGACCGGATTTCACGGCGGAGATAAACTCAACCAGCATTTTCATATCGTAACTTTCTGGAAATCCCTTACGCTGTAATAGTCCTTTACGTTTTAAGTCCGCCAGAGGATACAAAAAACCATCTGTTGTCACTAAATCAACTTTTGGGTGTTCAGGCCAGTGCCGTAGTAAAGCTTGCAAAATACGTGCTGTGGTGCTCTTTCCGACGGCGACACTACCAGCAATACTAATGATATAAGGACTTTTTGATGGTTTTTGACCGAGGAATTCATCAACCACTAAACCTCGTTGTTGCTTAGCTTTAACGATCAAATTCAGTAGCCGGCTAAGGGGAAGATAAATATCTGTCACTTCCGATAAGGAAATCTTTTCATTTATGCCTCTAAGGTTCTCCAAGTCTTGCTCACTCAGTGTCAACGGCACTGAATCTCGTAACTCAGACCATTGCAGGCGCTCGAAGGCGAGATAGAGTGCTTTTTGAATTGAATTTTTAGAAGTCATTGGCTTTCCTCAGCTTAGGAAAGGCACAGTACACTATGAGATTATTTGGAACAATACTAAATGGGTGATTGCAGTCGTGTTTCCGTTACCGTTTGATGTATTCGCTGTTTAATTGGCCGTCAAAGTTGGATAACGTGTAAAAAAACACCGTTCAAGCGCTTTTTTTACGTAAATAGGCGTTTTTTACTTGCACTTGGGAGCGCATTTACCTAATATCCCGTTCCGAAATGATAATGCCGGCATAGCTCAGTTGGTAGAGCAACTGACTTGTAATCAGTAGGTCCCGAGTTCGACTCTTGGTGCCGGCACCATTTTCTGTGGAGGGGTTCCCGAGTGGCCAAAGGGATCAGACTGTAAATCTGACGGCTCAGCCTTCGAAGGTTCGAATCCTTCTCCCTCCACCACTTTTTTCTAGGTAGTTAGGTAGCCTTAGTTAGGTTGCGCGGACATCGTATAATGGTATTACTCCAGCCTTCCAAGCTGATAACGCGGGTTCGATTCCCGCTGTCCGCTCCAAATTAGTTGCTGATATGGCTCAGTTGGTAGAGCACACCCTTGGTAAGGGTGAGGTCGGCAGTTCGAATCTGCCTATCAGCACCAGCCTCTCTAAATTTAGCTCCTACGCCTAAACATAATCGGTTCGATGTCATTTTAATGCATCGGATTTTTTCTATATGTTAGTTTTCATCACCAAGAATCTTGGACTGAGGCATTACCATGGCTAAAGCTAAATTTGAACGTATTAAGCCCCATGTAAACGTGGGCACCATTGGTCACGTTGACCATGGTAAAACCACACTGACTGCAGCTATCTCTCACGTACTGGCTAAGACCTACGGTGGCGAAGCTAAAGACTTCTCTCAAATCGATAACGCTCCAGAAGAGCGTGAGCGCGGTATTACGATCAATACCTCTCACATCGAATATGACACGCCTTCACGTCACTACGCACACGTAGACTGCCCAGGCCACGCTGACTATGTTAAAAACATGATCACTGGT
>NZ_JAKKRW010000037.1:0-6958 GCF_025653905.1 Shewanella sp. SM71 | reverse complement strand
TACATTGTGCGCAGTTATGGCTAGGTGTTTTTAGAGAGACTTTCAATCTTTTCAAGTGATTGATGTTTATAAAGTAATACAGAATAAATAGCCATAAGAACAAGCAACCTAGTGTTATGTGGTGACATAAAGCTATACCTCCCAAGTAAGTTCAAACCATTTAGGCGTTAAAGAATAAACCACCTCGTAATCATCCGATTTAAAAGAATATTCACTTAATTCGTGCCTGTAGCACCATGAATCATCAGGCCATAAAAAAACATCATCATCAGACTTACGCTGCGTGCAAATCAAAGATTCATAAGACATAAATACCCCTTAGTGATTAGATGTGCCGATAAGTGTCGTTATCGGCATTAGTTAGGACTAAAGCTAATGACAAACAGTGATTTCGTCTAAATGTTTAAGTACATCAAGCCAAAAATAATCAGTTGCAAACATACCTAGAACGATTCCAAACAAAAAACAGATTAAAAGATCATAAGTACGAGTTGAAGGCATAAATAATTCCATTAAAAGTTAAATAGGAAAGTGTTAAAGGTCGGGGGCGCTTCGCTTGTCCCCCCTCCCAAGCTACGAAGCAGCCATTAATTCATTTTGACGTTCATCAGGCTTGTAGGGCTTGATAAGAGGATTGCATGTAACGAACGTGGTAAAGTCATGGAAAGTTAATCTAACCAAACAATCATTAATAGCTTGCTGCTTAAAGCCAATAGCAGCTGGTTCAAACAGTTCACCTGTTTCACTTTTTATAAAAGAATAATCATAAGAAACTAAACCATTCTGATGTTTTATATATTGTGAACCTGAAATAAAAACTCCATCAATTGACTTTGTAACAAATTCAACTAAAACATCATTTTCTTTATCACTTAATAAAGTTGATGATGTGGGTTTAATAGAAACCTTAGAGGCTGGCTTTACTGCTGAATCAATAGGTTTAACAGCAGGCAAATCAGAACTTGGTGAGGCGAATAATTTAGAAGATAGTAAAGAAAATATTAAACCAACAATTATCGTCAAGATGATAATTGAATAATAAAAAATCTTAGGCATTTTAAACTTATGAGTATGCATTTCAGCACTAAAATAAGAACCATAGAAATTAGATGGACGCTTAACTAATGAGTTTTGAGTGGCTTTTAAATCGAAATAATTATCAGAGTCAAAGCTCTTGGAATGTTCATAACGAGTTACCCTGCTACCGCCAAAGGGATTATGATAATGCACATGATTATTAACTAATTTGCGAACGTTACTATCTAAAAGCATTCTATCTTGAGTAATCAAATAAACATCATAACCATTGTGCCTGTGTGTCTCAAATTTCGATATATGAATAGGAACATTAGCGCCCAAAGCTCTAGGCGGGAAAAACTGTTGGCATTCATCAATTAAAATTTTGCTGGTTTTTGGTAGTAAATGCCAATCTCTGGCATTTTCAAAATGGATAAAATGCAAATTAAATTGAACTAAATATTCAAATGTTAAAATATCAGCAGGCATATTAGAAATAAATTCTTCCATGCGCAAAAGCTGATTCTTTGTGTATAGCTTGCGTACCCAAAAAAGCCAAGTATCTAAGTGATTAGCTGCATCAAAATAGCTTTCTAGCCAAGGCACATCAGATAATGAAACAAATTCATCATCAGAATGGACTCTTTTAATAATCTTGTCTAAACGCTTTCTAGCGCCCTTATTTTTTAAATTTAATAAATAATTACCATAAAACCAGCCAGAAAAGCTACTAGCTACACGGTAATCCAACATTAACAAACGAATATTGGTGTAATAAATTGGACGGTCACCCTTGTTATTTGTAACAAGTGAAGCAAGGGTATTTAAAGATTTAGAAGCTCCGGGCTTACCAGTACAAAGACATAACATTATGCACCCCAATCAACATCGGATTTATCCCCTGGCTTACGCCAAACAGTCTTACGGATGTCACCCGCTCTGGAAGCGCCCTTTAGCACCATGAGAGCGAATCCAGCTGACATCATGATGTTTAAGGCGGTGTCTATGCCTAATAAATGTATAAACGTCGCTATATGCGGGGACAGAACGCCAGCGCTAGAATTAATTTTGTCGATAATGGCATCAAAAATTAAACCAACACCAGCATAAGTGACAGTACCGAAACCGATAGCAACAGCAACACGAGCAACTGTGGCCGTTAAGAACTGAGCAAGAAAAGGAAAAACAGAAGCAAGAAACATTGCAATGTATGGCATAAATCACCTAAGAGTATTTAGCTATCATTAAACCTGCGCCAACTGTGGCAAAGGCTATTAAAAACCACCGAATAACGGCAGCAAGGTCACAAAAAGGCGATAAATCAATAGTGACGGTGGTTATAACAATATCGACTGTATAAGGAGGTGGACAAGTATTAGAACCGCCAACACTAACGCCGTTAGAATCACTGTAATGATTTAATAATGTTGTTGTATTAATTTTGCCAGCGTCAATGTTATCAAGTGAAGAATCAGGACTATCAATATATTCTTTCAATTGATTAGTGAGTTTATCAACACCAGCTTGATTTTCTGCATCCTGACCAGAACTAGCACAAGATTTTTCCCACTCTTTACGGGCAATATAACAAATGGCAGAACTGGAAGAACAACTAAAAGAGGCGCAATCAGCAGAAGAAACCAAATCGGGTTCAGTGCCATCACCGCCCTTACCTATTGCGTCAACAATACTTTTTTCAGATTTACCAATTGCGTTTTCAATGTCACGCATACGAATGACAATATCAGAAAGACCGTTATTAGCCTCAACAAGCTGTTCAATAATTGCAGAGTTATCAGCAGGCTTACCAACTTGACCCGCTATCTTTGAAAGATTGCTATTAATTGAACCTGACAAAATATTATTAATAGCCCCTATTTGAGCGGTATTTCCAACAATATTAGACAAAGAACTTAAATTACCGACAGAATTAGCAATGTAACCCAAGGCAGGCATGTAATCGCCATAATTATTACCAGTGCCACCGCCAGAACCTGAGCCAGTTTTTGAATCAATGCTTTTCAAAAGGTTTTTTGACTCAGCCAAAATCATTTGATTTTGACTAACCCAATTAGTTTGAGAATTAATATCAGTACGAATTTCCTGTAAAACGGTATAAATACCATCACCAGAAGCATCAACATGCCTCGTTAATTCAGCCAAATCTCTAGCTATAGAACCAGTCTGCATATCAATAGCAGTCTTTGTATTAAAAGACTGTCTAGCACCCCTTAAAATTGCATCATAAACAATACCCAAATCCTTATGAACATCTTTTAACTCAGTTGTAAAAGTTGTCGGATACATAATAAAAGAATTAGTGGGTTGCAGATTATCTGGATTAGGGTCTGGATTCTCAGGGTCTGGGTCTGTTCCGCCAGAGTCTTGGCATTTGTTCACATCAGTAGCGTGATAGGCCATTTTTACATAACAAACAGGATTCGCAGGGTCACCAGTAGCACAAAACCAGTCGACGCCATACCATGAAAATTTTTTAGAATCACATTGCGAATTGTAGAAAGCAGTAGATTCAGACTCAGCATTGGAACCTAGAAATTCATAAGATAAGGGCAAATCAGGCGTAGCTGGAGGGGTATAAGCAAAAACATTAGCAGTAAAAACTAAAAAAATAAGCGACGAGTACAGTCGATTAAAACGAGCAAGACAAGTAGCCATATCAAATCCATTAGAGTGATAAGCATAAAACCTCAAAGTGGGGCGAACCCCACGACTTGAAACGGTTATTAACCAAAAAACGCAGCTTTAGCCCATTTAAAAACAACAGCCAAAGCAGCAAGACCAAGCATCACGCCACCAACCTTGGTAATAACAGCAGTACCGTCCGCACTAACAACACTTGTGGCGGTATCAATATCAATAGCGGCCATGGCAGATGGTGCAGCAATAGCAACACCAACAGTGGCAGCAACAACAAGCAAAGTACGTAATTTAATCATGAGTAGAACTCCATTTTATTAAAAGCCGAATTGGCGACGAGCGAGTTTAAAAACAAAAACTAGCGCATAGAGTGATGCGCAAGCACTAAACAAAAGCCCAACCTCAGTGGCCGAAAGCTGCCCCTCTAAATCCCTCGACTCAACCAGATAAAATCCATCACATGGCTGAGTAGAGCTAACTAATAGAGAATTGTCGGGCTGCTGAACAACGCATAAGGTCATGATTTTGAATTCCTAGTAACTAGAGGATGACTTTTCAGTTTTTGGCTTAGAGTCAATTTCGTTTAGTGGAGCTAATGTAAAAGCAAATGGCTTAAACTCTGGATTGTTATATTTACTTGCCTGAAAGCTGCTAGGGTGTACAAAATATGGACCAGCGGGATAAGCGGGCTGACCTTCTTCTAGTGGAATCTGAACTTCTACAGGATAACGACCGCCCGTATGCATATAACCAATTTGCCAATAAAGATTACGACCTGCTTTACCATCTTTTGGTGGTAATTGACGAGTTTGCAGCTTGCAATTAGAGGCATCTAATTCAATTTTTAACATGTTTTTTCCTTAACTTACTGCGCGTAAGCCTTGTCTGAGTTGTTTATATAGTGGTGTAGGTTCTTGCCAGTTTTGCGGGTGTTGCTTGGTAAAATCGACATTAATCATGCGGATTAATGGGACGACATTTGAAGCCGCTTGAGCTTGCAAATTCTGTAAGTAGGCTTTCGGGATAACCGAAGAAATTAGATTTACGTTATAGTAAAAAGTTGATTCAGGCATAGTCACCTTGACTTCATCCCATCCTTCGCTTTTTAAGCTACGAATAAAGCGGAATAGCCTGTCAGCCTTGGAATAACTAACTTTACCCTTGGAGGAAACTGTTTGATAATTCGCTCTTAGCGCATCTCTAACTTCATCATCGTTATATATATTCACTTGCTTGCCCTCGAACGTACTAAATATGTCTTCCCACGCATGGTTCCACATGTATTGAATCGGACAGTGACGTTTTCTCATTTCCTCGCAGTGCCTAACAAAATCACCAACGTGAAGCGGAAAACCTAGACGCTTTAACATACGCGGCATGATTGAAGCTTCGAAACGGAGTGAATTATTTGCAAAGGCTAAAACCTCAGGTCTTTGCATGGCTGCAAGTTGGCGTTCATAAACGTCTAACTTAGATTTCTTTAACTTATCCTGCGTGTCTTTAATTGAGTTCTGCAATTCAAAATGCTTTAAGTACGCTTTTAATTGCTTATGGCGAGAAGCTGATTTACCGCCATTTGAGTTTTTTGTACCCCAATAAGCAGTCGTATCATGAGACGACTTACTAGAGCGAGTTTGCCCAGAAGAAAGGTTTCTTAGGGCATGAATAGCATTTCTCGCTTCACTTTCACTCGATAAATGAGCCGTGAATGTACAGTCGATTTGCTTTATCTGAGAGCAGTTAAAATCAAGCATTTCAGATAATCGCGGCATCCCTGTTGAGAACGTTGTAACAAGTGATTCAACGCATAAACGAGTGTCGTCGGAACCAAAAACATTATGACCTTGCAGCAGCTTTGCAGGGCTAGCCTTAATCTCCACGAACGGCCAGTAAGTAGATCCACCCGCATGAATTTTAAAGCTCAGCGTTGACCAGCTAGACGGAATTGATTCATAGGGATGGCGCAAACTTTCGTAATCGAATTGACCGTCGTTATAAATAACATTACCCGCTTCTAAACGGACACCGCGAAGAGAGCATTCTTTGAGATCTATGATTCCCGACATACGGTCAGAAACAGTGTCGCCAACGACAAAGTCCTCATGAAATGGTATCTCTATACGGAACAAATCAATCATTTCGCAGATTCTTAGAAAGTTAGAAAGTGAGATAAACTTAGCTTCTTAGATTCTAATTGTCAATAAATCTTATAATATAAGATTATGCGATTAATAGAGAGATCCTTATGCCTTCAAAACATGTAGACGAGCAGACTTGGCGAAAAGTTGAAAAAGAGACTGTAAGAGCGGTAATTGCAGCCCAAGCGAGCATAAAGGAAACTGAGGTGCTTAGGATATTGATTTTAAAGGGATTAAAACACGTAAACGAAGACGATTATCGTGAGTTTGCTGAAAAGAAGCGCGGGTGAAAACTCCAAATATTGGAGTAGAGTCCACTGTTAAAGTATGTGGACTCTGAACACCCGACCGCTGAAAATCGGGTTTGTCTTCGACCGTTTAGCTAAAAAGTTGCTGAAAGTAAGCTAAAAAGAGGAAAAGCGGCTTAGCAGGGCGAAGGACTACGGGGGAAAGCGACCCGCTTTCAAGCGTAACGCTCCGCTACCATCAAGGCTGCGCCTTAATAATCCCTTTATTACCGACCCAATCAGTTTGACCGTCAGGCTCAACTCCCAGTAAGCGATAACATTCATTAAGGCCGCGATAACATTCAATAAGGGTGCGAACGTCAGCAAGGCATCCCTGAGGAACCCTAACCATTACAGTAGGTTCAGATTTAGGACGACCAGCGCCCTCCCGAGCGCCACCATGTTGTTTTTTGGTATCAGACATTGAATGAAGCCTCCAACCATTGACAAATCTCTTTGCGTATTAGCGACGGTGTAGCGTTATCAGGCACGTAAATATTTTGATATTTGTCTGGAGTGATAACGATATAGTTTGAACGTGCTTCCCAATAGAATTCAATATTACCATCCCAGTCACACCATACGCAGCTTTTTGTGTTTTCTTTGAAGTTCAGTTCTGATTGTTTCATGATTTTTCCCCTTGAATTTGGTATACAGTAATCATAACACAATCTTGATTAATGTATACATATTTCTAGTGAAAAAGTGAAATATTTTTTGAATAGAATGGTTAAACCATTTAATAGAATTAGCAGCGCACAATGCAGATTATATTAAACTCGCCTTTGGCGTCCCCTGCGCTAGCGCATTATGGCAGGGGCAGCAGTTCAACATGAATCTAGTTTACATTGTGCGCAG
>NZ_JAKKRW010000036.1:0-7142 GCF_025653905.1 Shewanella sp. SM71 | reverse complement strand
CGGGAAATCTGTTATTCCAAGGCGCCGCTATAAGAATACACCTCAAGAAAGAGTCGATTGGTGCTTATATCGGTATCGACATTTAGTGGAGAATGCTTTTGGAAGAATTAAGCACTATCGAGCAATATCAACAAGATATGACAAGCTAGCAAGAAATTACGCCAGTATGGTGTCACTGGCGTTTATGTTAATGTGGCTGCCGATGTATTGCTGAACAACATTTGTACAGCAAAGATCAACAGACCCTAGCAAAAAAGTTTCGTTTCACTATAATGCACCTTTCGAATCGAAACTTAACTGAAAGGTTTTATGAATAAACGAAACACACAGCAGCGTCGTCACAGCATAATCACCATATTGAACGAACAGGGTGAAGTGAGCGTTGATGAACTGTCGTTACGTTTTGAAACCTCAGAAGTGACGATTCGTAAGGATCTCGCCGCGCTTGAGAAAACGGGTTTATTATTGCGCCGTTACGGTGGCGCCGTGGCGATTCCAGACGAAGTCACTCAACAGTTCTCTGCCAAGATAGCGCCTAATAAACTTTCTATTGCGAAAACCGCCGCGCAGCTGATTAAAGATCACAATCGCATTATTATCGATAGCGGCACTACGACGTCAGGCTTGATTGAACAGCTGAACGATAAGCGTGGGCTGGTGGTCATGACGAATGCGCTTCACCTTGCAAATTCCATTCATGAACTCGAAAACGAGCCCACCTTATTGATGACCGGTGGCACTTGGGACCCGCATTCTGAATCCTTTCAAGGTCAAGTCGCCGAGCAAGTGTTGCGTTCATATAATTTCGACCAACTGTTTATCGGTGCCGATGGTATCGATCTTGAACGCGGGACCACCACCTTTAACGAGTTAACAGGCCTAAGCAAAGTGATGGCCGAAGTTTCCCGCGAGGTAATCGTTATGGTGGATTCAGACAAAATCGGCAAGCGGATCCCTAACTTAGAGTTACCGTGGGCCAAGGTCAGTGTGTTGGTCACCGACTCACGTATCGACGAGAGTGCGTTAAAACAAATTTCAGATCAGGGCGTGCGAGTTATGTTAGCGCCCTACGCTCAATAGACAAAATAGCTTAACAACTTCATTTTAATTTATAGGTAAAGACTATGTGTGGAATCGTAGGCGCCGTGGCGCAAAGGGATGTGGCTGAAATTCTGGTAGAAGGCTTACGCCGTTTAGAATATCGCGGATATGACTCTGCAGGCGTTGCCGTTATTCACAATGGTGAACTCAACCGTACGCGCCGCGTTGGCAAAGTACAAGAGTTGTCGGCTGCGCTTGAAACTGACCCATTAGCAGGCGGAACCGGTATCGCGCACACTCGTTGGGCGACCCACGGTGAGCCGAGTGAGCGTAATGCTCATCCGCATTTATCGGAAGGTGATATTGCCGTGGTGCACAACGGTATTATCGAAAACCACAATAAACTGCGCGAAATGCTTAAAGGTTTAGGTTACAGCTTTAGTTCAGATACCGATACCGAAGTGATTTGTCACTTAGTGCACCATGAGCTGAAAACCCATAACACTCTACTTGGTGCTGTACAAGCCACAGTTAAACAACTCGAAGGCGCCTATGGCACAGTCGTTATTGACCGTCGTGATAGTGAACGTATGGTTGTTGCTCGCTCTGGTAGTCCATTGGTGATTGGTTTTGGTCTAGGTGAAAACTTTGTCGCTTCAGATCAACTCGCCTTATTACCCGTGACTCGCTCATTTGCTTTCCTAGAAGAAGGTGATGTGGCCGAAGTGACCCGTCGCAGCGTGAGTATT
The DNA here is from genome assembly GCF_025653905.1 of Shewanella sp. SM71. Lineage (NCBI taxonomy): Bacteria > Pseudomonadati > Pseudomonadota > Gammaproteobacteria > Alteromonadales > Shewanellaceae > Shewanella > Shewanella sp. SM71. The sequence continues at coordinate 5,352 of NZ_JAKKRW010000036.1, read as the reverse complement.
TTCGACTTAAACGGTAATGCCGTTGAGCGTGAAGTAAAAGAATCTGAAATTACCCACGATGCCGGTGACAAAGGCGAATATCGCCACTATATGCTTAAAGAAATTTACGAGCAGCCATTGGCACTGACGCGCACAATTGAAGGTCGTATTGCTAATAAGCAAGTGCTAGACACGGCTTTTGGTGACAACGCTGCTGAGTTTTTAAAAGATATCAAACATGTGCAAATCATCGCCTGTGGTACTAGTTACCATGCGGGCATGGCGGCACGTTATTGGTTAGAAGATTGGGCTGGCGTGTCTTGTAACGTCGAAATTGCCTCTGAATTCCGTTATCGCAAGTCGCACTTATTCCCAAATAGCCTGTTGGTGACGATTTCACAATCGGGTGAAACTGCCGATACCTTAGCGGCCATGCGCTTAGCGAAAGAAATGGGTTATAAAGCCACATTGACCATTTGTAATGCGCCAGGTTCATCATTGGTTCGCGAATCTGACATGGCTTACATGATGAAAGCGGGCGCCGAGATTGGCGTGGCATCGACTAAAGCTTTCACAGTACAACTTGCTGGATTATTAATGTTGACTGCGGTGATCGGTCGCCACAATGGTATGTCTGATCAAATGCAGGCTCAAATCACTCAAAGCCTACAATCTATGCCAGCAAAAGTGGAACAAGCTTTAGGTTTAGATGCTGCGATTGCTGAACTGGCTGAAGATTTTGCCGATAAACACCATGCGTTATTCCTTGGCCGTGGCGATCAATATCCGATTGCGATGGAAGGCGCGTTAAAGCTGAAAGAGATTTCTTATATTCATGCTGAAGCTTATGCCTCTGGCGAATTAAAACACGGCCCACTAGCGCTTATCGATGCCGATATGCCAGTGATTGTCGTTGCGCCAAACAATGAATTGCTCGAAAAACTGAAATCGAATGTTGAAGAAGTGCGTGCCCGTGGCGGCTTAATGTATGTGTTTGCCGATGTGGATGCCGAGTTTGAGTCGGATGACACGATGAAAGTGATCCCTGTGCCACACTGTGACATCTTTATGGCGCCACTGATCTACACTATTCCTTTACAGCTATTGTCGTACCATGTTGCATTAATCAAAGGTACCGACGTGGATCAACCACGTAACTTGGCAAAGTCTGTAACAGTAGAATAAATAGAGATATTTAAATGAAAACCGCCTTTATTGGCGGTTTTTTCATTTAGATTCACGACAAAATGACGATTAACTTACAGCAATAGCAAATGCTAGTGGCTTAGCTTTCTATGCTGGAATGGCATCTAGTTCGTGCTGCTTTTTGGCCTCAATGCGTTTCCACACTTTGTCATGGAAGTAAAACACTACAGTGTTAATCGCGGGTTCTACTAAGGCTACTGCGCCACCGACGACTACGCTGCCAGTTAATAAATAGGTTACGGTAAAAGCGACGCTAAAATGCAGTACGGCAAAAGTGAGTGTCTTAGTCATGATCTTGTCCTCTAAATAGGCTCCCAGCGGGAATACTTAGATGATAACAATTCTCATTAAAATTAAAAGCTGTGTTTTCAGATTAGTTTAAACGGTTTTATCTATTTATCCGTTGTAAAAAACATAAAGCCCTCACGATGGAGGGCTTTGAGCATTTAAACGTAAATTAATACGATTCTAAAATTAGTAGTGCCAAGGGAAGGCTGAAAAATCTTGATCGCGTTTTTCGAGGAAGGCATCGCGTCCTTCCTGTGCTTCGGCGCTCGCATAGGCTAAACGCGTCGCTTCACCGGCAAATAATTGCTGACCGACCATACCATCATCAGTCATGTTGAAACCGTATTTAAGCATACGCATAGCCGTAGGTGATTTAGAGTTAATCTCTTTCGCCCACATTAATGCTTCGGTTTCTAGCTCTGCATGGGGAACAGATTTATTAACCATACCCATGTCGAAGGCTTCATCAGCACTGTAGTTAAATCCGCAGAAGAAGATTTCGCGGGCACGTTTTTGACCTATCATTTTGGCGAGATAAGCACTGCCATAACCTGAGTCGAAGCTCGCAACATCGGGATCGGTTTGTTTAAATATTGCGTGTTCTTTCGAGGCTAAGGTTAAGTCGCACACTACGTGTAAACTATGGCCGCCACCCACCGCCCAGCCCGGCACAACGGCGATGACCACTTTAGGCATAAAGCGGATAAGGCGTTGTACTTCTAATATATGTAAGCGGCCCATTCTGGCTTGATCGGCCTTACCTTCTTCGGCGCCTTCATATTTATAGCCATCTTTGCCGCGAATACGTTGATCGCCACCCGAACAGAACGCCCAGCCACCATCTTTTGCCGAAGGACCGTTACCCGTAAGCAGTACGCAACCCACATCAGACCATTGGCGTGCATGGTCGAGTGCGATAAATAATTCATCAACGGTTTTAGGTCGGAAGGCGTTACGGCACTCTGGGCGATTAATGGCAATGCGTACTGTGCCGTGCGCTTTGGCTCTGTGGTAAGTAATATCGTCGAAATGAAATCCACTGACTTCATCCCATAGGGTGGGATCAAAAATGTCTGATACTTGTTGGGTCATGATTCATAGGCCTTTATGCTGTAATGCCTCAAAGGCTAGGCGGAATCATATATAAGGTCAATCACCTAAGTCTAAACCTTAGCGCTATATAGCAAAATCCCGTTTGCCTATGAGTCTGTAATGATTAAAGATGATCACATAGATAAAGCTGATTATCTTTGCTAAACACTGGATGTTGAGGTGCCATAGTACCGCAATAGTTAGCCTTAAAGTCGGCAATAGACTCGGGTGTCATTGGAATTTGATTGAAGGCTTCGAGTTCTAATGTGGATAAACGTTCTATGATGTCGGTTCTTACCTTAGTCAGTTTATGGTCGATTTTAATAATTTTTGTTCCTGTCATAGAGTCAACTTTATTCTCTATTTCTTTGATCATCGCCTCAGTCTTTGCAATAGGAACATCTAATTTATCTGTTTCTGTGTATAAGTAATATAAAGCACCCGCGAGTAGCGCCAATATGATCCAACCTTTCATCTTTTAGTCCAACATAAGTGAATAACCATTAAGAATATGGGTATAATAAGCTAGTTTTCGTCCAATATTAAAGCAGTAAAAGGCTGTAACGATGAACTCAGAATCTAACAACAAGGACTATTCGAAAACCAATCGAATTAAGATTCACCAGCCAGATGCGAGTAAAGCTGATCGCTTTAATCCTCGTAATCGGATTTATGTCCGAGCCATAGACGGTTTGTGGAGTAGCGTACGTCGCCGCATGGGCTGGATCGCCATGTTATTTTTCCTGCTTTTACCTTGGATCCCTTGGGGCGACCGTCAAGCCGTATGGTTTAACTTGGGCGAACAAAAGTTTCACGTCTTCGGTTTAACGATTTGGCCGCAGGACCTCACCTTGCTTGCAGCGTTGTTTATGATCGCTGCCTTCGCTCTGTTTTTTGTGACCACCTATCTTGGCCGTGTTTGGTGTGGATACACTTGCCCCCAAACAGTATGGACCTTTATGTTCATCTGGTTCGAGGAAAAACTTGAAGGCGCACGGAATAAACGCATTAAGTTAGATCAAATGCCATGGAGCTTTGACAAACTCTGGCGCAAAACGGCAAAACATACGGCCTGGCTATTGCTCTCACTGATGACGGCGATGACCTTTGTGTCCTATTTTGTGCCAAGTCGTGAAGTCTATGTCGATGTATTTACGCTTAATGCTTCTGGCGGTATCTACTTCTGGGTCGTGTTTTTTACACTTGCCACATACGGCAATGCGGGTTGGATGCGTGAAATCATGTGTATCCACATGTGCCCTTATGCTCGTTTCCAAGCGGCCATGTTCGATAAGAATACTTTTATCGTGGGTTACGATACTAAACGTGGTGAGACCCGTGGTCCGCGTTCACGCAAAGATGACCCTAAAGAGCTAGGGCTTGGCGACTGTATCGACTGTGACTTGTGTGTGCAGGTATGTCCTACGGGAATCGATATTCGTAATGGTCTGCAATATGAGTGTATTAACTGCGGCGCTTGTATCGATGCCTGCGATCAAACCATGGATCGTATGGGATATGAAAAAGGGCTTATCAGTTATACCACCGAGAACAAGTTAGAAGGAATTAAGCAAAAAGTGCTGCGACCTAAACTAGTCGGTTATGGCGTGGTACTGATAGCGATGATATTAGTCTTTATATACTCCAGTGCGACTATAGCGCCTGTGCGTATGGACATCATTCGTGACCGCAACCAGCTCTATAGAGAGAACAATCAAGGTTTGATTGAAAACACCTTCACCTTGAAGATTCTTAATAAGACAGAGCAATCCCACGAATACACTATGAGTGTCGAAGGATTAGACAACTATAAATGGTACGGTCCAACTTCGGTCACTATTGCGGGTGGTGAAGTGTTAACTCTCCCTATTAGTGTAGGTATCGATCCGGTTGAGCTGTCTCGTTCAGTTACTAATATCAAGATAAAAGTGAAAACTCATATCGACGGTGAAGAAGTCGAAGTTGAGCAAGAATCTCGCTTCTTTAGTCCATAGATAACAGTATTTATGATGATCTAGCTGAGCGTGACTCATATAGATTGCCAGACTTAATCGAGCTAAAGGGGCTTTTTAGCCCCTTTTTTATACGTATCGTTTGATAAGTAAACGTCTAAACCATTAATCGTTATTTTCCTACAAAAAGCCCTTGCACAAAATCTCCTGCTCCCTATAATGCGCATCCACTGACACGGCAGACAGCGAAAGCAAGCTGACGAGTTAGGTTGAATTGAGTTGCTTTTAAGCACTTAATTCAAGCGCAGCAAGAAGTTGAAAATACTCCTTGACGCGAAACGGGAAATGCGTAAAATGCACGACCCTGAGCTGATGAAGCATCAGCACGACCCGCCGGCAACGGTATGTGGTCAACGCTCTTTAACAAGATAAAACAAGAAATCTGTGTGGACACTCACAGGTGTTGAGTTAATCGAAACTGCTTAGCCTTCGGGTTGGCAGTCAAAAATTTAAATCAATGTAACAATGAGTGTTCATAGTAATATGTACAGTTTGTTTCAGCCCTTCTTTTATAGGGAGTGCGAGAAACAAAAAATCAGAATTCATTGAGCCGCTGAAGTCGTAAGACGGAAGCAACAAAACTTTAATTGAAGAGTTTGATCATGGCTCAGATTGAACGCTGGCGGCAGGCCTAACACATGCAAGTCGAGCGGCAGCACAAGGGAGTTTACTCCTGAGGTGGCGAGCGGCGGACGGGTGAGTAATGCCTAGGGATCTGCCCAGTCGAGGGGGATAACAGTTGGAAACGACTGCTAATACCGCATACGCCCTACGG
>NZ_JAKKRW010000035.1:0-12341 GCF_025653905.1 Shewanella sp. SM71 | reverse complement strand
ACCGCTAGGGCTTTTGTGTTTATACGCTCCGCGAAAACTTATCTCGATGTCAACCCGCCGCTAAGCGGGGTCCCCAGCTGCGCAATACATTGCTCCGCGCGACACATCATCAAAATGCTGCGCATTTTAGGCAATGATGACTCGCCCCCATGTATCCCCTTCGGGGATAAAAGAAAGTAGGTCATCGCCAAGCGCCTAATTATCTCATTGAGATGTAACCAAGCCAGCTGAATAAGCTGGCTTTTTTGCGTCTGAAATTTGCACGTTTTAGTATTTTTGAAAGGGCTTTATTGGTTAGGACGTTGATAGGCTTAATTGACATTAAGCTGTGAAGTGGGAATGGGTTTACTGAACGCTTTTTTAATGAGCTTAAGTTTTACTAAGTTCTAATTCTAAGAACTGTAATAGAGCCGCCAGTTCATAGTGACACTAAGCTGGCGGTTTGAAATAGATAGCTGAAGCAATGTTGATGGTTAGAGGACAAATACCCTCTTCAACGCTTGCGTGCTCTATGCATCACTCTTTGTTGATTTTAGCTTTGAAGCTGGCTTTGGTATTGTCGTTAGCTTGTTTGTACCAGTAATCCAGCATTTGACTGATTTCAGCTTGGCTAGGTGTCGTCGCTGGAGTGATTTGCTGAGCCTTGTCATTGACCGCTGCGGCTGCTGACATAACTGCTGGCGCGATCAAGCTCGTGGATGTGGCTGCTGATGTTTGGCGTATTTGCGGCTGGCTTGCCAATATTGGTGTAATAGCGTCGCTTGGTTGTGTTGGCGCGATATTCATAATGAGATTTAATGAAGCCGGATGATTACTAAGGTTGTACTGCAGTATCTCGTGTTCGAAATCCCGTCCCAGTTGAATGCCATTCTTAATCAATTTATCGCTGGTAAAACCCACGGCTTCATCTTGAGCATTTAATAGTGTCAGCTTAGGTGACTCATCAAATTTCTTTGCATCTCTGGCTGAGTTAATGGCGGGAAGTGTCAGCGTGAGTGTTTGTGCTGATGCATCAAAACGGACGATGAGCACGTCGGAAAGATAATGCACTGAGTCAGCTTGTTGTCGATATTGCGCGGCATAGCGAAAGGCAATCTGATTGGTCCCATCGGCTAAAATGAGATCGCCACTCTTTACGGCTGGCTTGCCATTGACCGTTAGTACTTCAGCATTTTTAGGCAGATTGAGATGAACATCGGCCGTTGCAGGTTGCACTGCGCCCAGCATTAACGCAGTGGCACATAAGATTGATTGATATTTCATAAGCTTTCTCTGTTGTTGCGAGGACGCCGCTAAATAGTAAGGCAGATATTTGGCGACACAAAGCAGGTTTAACCTTTAGTGTGGAGCATGATGAACTAAATGGCGACACGCCGTTTATAGATCGCAGATTAGCGTTAATTTAATCTGTAGGGAATAAAAAAGGCTCACGAGGAGCCTTTTTGAGCATGATATTTCGGGATTGAACGCTTATTTGGTTAGGTTGATGCTATAAACGGCGAAACCCAGTTCATCCTTACCGATCTTCTTCATTTCACGTTGTTTATTGGCTTCGATAAAGGCAGCGGCTTTGTCACTGTCTTGGGTTTCGAAGCGAATGTCTAATGTGACGTTGGTAGTGATGGTTTTGAAATCCCAGTTGTAATCGGCACTTGGATTGACCATAGCTTCGTACTTACCTGTGGTTTCGTTGTACTGAGATTGCGCTGTGATATAAGCAGCTAGCGCTTCACGGTTAGTATCGGGCAGTTCAAGTACCACATGGTCGCTACCCGTACCAGCAAACTTACCCCCAAAGGCGCGGTAGTTATTTGAGGTAACGATAAACTCTTTCGCGGCAAATTCTTCACCTGTGATGACTTTGCCGTTTTCGTCTTTATAGCTTAAATCAACGATACGGTTTGCGTTGGCATTAACGACGGCGCAATCGCGGTCAAACTTGCTGGGTTGGGTCACATCAATTTTATAGGTTAAGCCATCCAGTACGTCGAAGTTGTAGGTTGGATGACCATCCCAATTGATTAAACCTTGTGGGGTGGTTTTTGAAGGGTCAATTTGATTGAACTGGTTCGCTGAGCACTCGAGCCAATCTTTCAATTCGGCGCCCGTTGCTTTGACTGCCACCATAGTATTGGGATACAGGTACAGATCGGCGGCGTTTTTGAAGGTCAGAGGGCCTTTATCAACTTGCACAAATTGATCGGCATCACTGGTTGTACCGTGGCGACCGCCCGCTTTAAAGGGTGCGGAGGCTGATAGCACTGGCAGACCTTTTAATGCTGCAGGTAATTTCGCTTTCACGTTAGCGATCTGCGCATCGGAAACGATTTGTACCGTAGGGTCGTCCTGCACTAAGGTAAGGAAGCTGTACATGTCGGCTGCGGCAACGCCGATAGGTTCATCCACAAAGGCGAGGGTTCCTTGGTGCTCGGCTGCGACTGCATCTTTAATTGCGGGATCTTGGCTAACTAACTCTTCCTTAGTCGCACCATTATATATGGGGCGAGCTTGCGTTTTCGCACTAAGGACATGCCATTTACCATCTCTACGTTCAAGTTTAAAGTCAACAACCCCTAGGTTATCACCCCAACGACCTGGCATCACTGCGGGGACGCCGTTCAGTAGGCCTTTAGTGACGTCGGTATTGGGTAAGTCGGCATACTTAGCATCAGGGAAGATAGAGTGGCTGTGGCCGAATAGAATCGCATTGATACCATCAACATAAGTCAAAGCGTAAGTGGCATTTTCAGCCATAGGATCGCCAGGATTTTCCGTTGAACCAATGCCAGAGTGAGGAATGGCGATAATGATATCGGCCCCTTTGGCTTTCATTTCTGGGACATATTTTTTCGCGGTTTCAATAATATCTTCGACCGTCACTTTACCCGTCAGATTTTGTTTATCCCACAATAGAATTTGCGGTGGCACAAAACCAATATAACCAATGTTAATGGTTTGATTATTACCTTCACTGTCGATGATGTTTTTTTGTTTGATGATATAAGGGGTGAATAAATGCTCACCTTTTTTAACCTCATTCCAGCAACCATTATCGTCGGCGCAATAAACGTTTGAGTTGATATAAGGGAAATCTGCACCACTAATGGATTTATTTAAGAAATCTAAACCATAGTTAAATTCATGGTTACCGATATTACCGACTTCATAATCTAATAGGTTCATGGCTTTATAGGCTGGATGAATATCACCCATTTGCAGGCCAACTTTAGCCATGTAATCGCCCATTGGGCTGCCTTGTAGTAGATCGCCGTTGTCGACGAGTACGCTGTTTTTGGCTTCGTTGCGTGCAGCGTGGATTAAGCTTGCAGTACGGGCTAGACCGATAGTGGGGTCATTTTTGCCACTGTAGTAGTTGAAATCCATGATATTTGTGTGCAGATCTGTGGTTTCGAGTACCCGTAAATCGGCTTGAACGACTTTGTCGTCATCAGAATTACAGGCGCTTACACCAAGGGCGGCAGTGATCATCACTGCGAGTATTTTCTTATTTAACATAGTTATCTCTATTTATATTTATTTGACCCCAATGCATGCTCCGTAAAAGACCATGCCCATCATCCCGTTAATTCAGCGTAATTTAACTGTTAGGTTAATTTGCTGCTAAGTTAACGAGCGGGAATTATAAAGACATTTGATGATCTGAATGTGACATTAATCGGATAAAAGCTGTTTCAAATTGTGACTCAAGGTTTGCTTGCCTAAATAGTGAGCCGTTTAGCCTGTTTATTTGTTGCATTAATGTTTAAATAATTGCAGTAAACAGTTTATTAAGAAGAATTAATATTTGTTATTGGAATGGCATTTTATTTGCTCAGCCCCTTGTCTATGTCGGGGATATTTGACGTAAAACTGCAGTAGAATTGTTTTAAATAATTCTTTTACATCAAATTTTAGCCAATGTTAATCACCTATGCTCACATGTCTCTTGGCTTGATTGAGGTGAGTTAGGTTTAGCGTAGCGTTGGCATAGGCTTATTTAGACGGGCAATACACATAAAGTGATACAAATTAGCTGTGCTCTGGGCGGGTAAAACTTGGCTGAAATGCGCGTAACTTGTTAAGGTAGTTCATCGAAATTGACGTACGAAGCTACACAAGTTCGTTAAAACAGACTGTTGTAAACCGAAAGCCAAAATCCGTTTGCGCGCACCTTTCACCTTAAAAATACAATCGAAAGGGCAGCAACATCCAAGGGAGTTAATATGCGTAAGTCCGTTATTACCACAGCCGTAGCTGCGGCATTGTTACTTGGCGCTTGTTCAGACAAGCCTGATGTAAGCACCAATGAAGCCAAAAATGCCGTTGCGACTCAAACTGCTGCTAAAGCGCAAGCAACTAATGTGCTGCTGAGCAAGAGTCCACTGCAAGATCAAGCGCCGCAATTTAATCTTATTCAGTCCGCAGATTATGCTCCCGCCTTCGAGCAGGGCATTAAAGCTCACGATGCAGAAATCGCTGCGATTGTGAATAACAAACAAGCGGCTAGTTTTGACAATACCATTCTCGCCATGGAAACCTCGGGTGAATTATTAACGCGCGTATTGCGTACCTTCTTTAATCTCGCAGGTCTGATTTCTGATGATGATTTTCAGAAAACCGAAGCGGATCTTGCACCTAAGCTATCTGCCCACCGAGATAATATTTATCTCGATCCGACTTTATTTGCCCGTGTTGAAGCCGTATACCAGCAAAAGAGCAGCCTAAATGCGGAAGATCAGCGTTTAGTTGAATACTACTATGAGCAGTTTGTCCGCGCTGGCGCGAAATTGTCGGCTGATGATAAAGCTAAGATGCGCGACTTTAACGCTGAGCTTGCAACCTTAGCGACGGACTTTTCACAAAACAGCTTAAAATCATTTAAAGATGATGTGATTGTTGTGACTGATAAAGCCCTGTTAGCCGGTTTATCCGACAGCGAAATTGCTACTTTAGCTGCGGCTGCTAAAGCTGCGGGTAAAGAAGGCTATTTGATTACTTTAGTCAACACGACACGCCAACCTGTGCTTTCTAGCCTGAGCAACCGTGAACTGCGCCAAAAAGTATGGGAAACCTCGGCGCACAGAGCCGTCACAATCAATGGTCCATTGATTGTCAAAATGGCGCAAATACGTGCTAAAAAAGCCAATTTACTGGGGTTTGATACTTGGGCATCCTATGCGGTTGCCGATCAAATGGCGAAAACACCAGCCGCTGTGTATGAAATCCTCGATGATTTAGCGCCAAAAGCTTTAGCTCGCGCCAAAATGGAAGCGGCTGATATTCAAGCTGAAATCAAAAAGGCGGGCGGTGATTTCGAGCTGCAACCTTGGGATTGGGCTTATTACGCCGATAAAGTGCGTCAAGAGAAATACTCCCTCGATGAAAGCAGCATCAAGCCTTATTTCGAGTTTAATACTGTACTGAAAGACGGGCTGTTTTTCGCTATGCATAAATTGTATGGCATCAGCTTAAAACCGCGTACCGATTTACCTGTGTGGCATTCCGATGTTTTAGCCTTTGAAGTCTTTGATAAAGATAACAGTTCTATTGGCTTATTCTATCTAGACCCGTATGCCCGTGAAGGCAAAGGCGGCGGCGCGTGGATGGATGAGTTCGTCACCCAAAGCGGTCTGCTCGGCACTAAGCCCGTTGTCTATAACGCGCTTAATATTCCTAAGCCAGCCGATGGCCCAACGCTAATGACCTTCGATGAAGTGACCACTCTGTTCCATGAATTTGGCCATGCGATACACGGTTTATTCTCGCAAGTGAAATACCCAAGCGTGGCTGGAACATCAACTGCACGTGACTTTGTTGAGTTTCCATCCCAGGTTAACGAAGATTGGAATATCGACCCTGCTGTGATTGCTAACTATGCCAAACACTACAAAACGGGTGAGCCAATTCCTAAGGCGCTACTTGATAAAATTTTAGCGGCCAATAAGTTTGGCCAAGGTTTTGATACCGTTGAGTACCTGTCAGCGGCCTTGTTAGATATGGAATGGCACTCTATCAGCGCCGATACTCAAATTAGCGATGTAGAGAAGTTTGAGCACCAAGTGCTAGCTAAACATGGTCTTGATTTTGCGCCAATTCCACCCCGTTATAAATCGAGCTACTTTAGCCATGCCTTCTCCGGTGGTTATTCCGCAGGGTATTACGCGTATTTGTGGACCGAAGTGTTTGCCGCCGATGCCTTTGCCTATATGGGCGAGCAAGGTGGCTTAAAAGCCGATAATGGTGACAAATTCCGTAAGGAAGTCTTATCTAAAGGTAATAGTGAAGATCTCATGCAAGATTATATTCACTTTACCGGTAAAAAACCGACAACAGAGGCACTGTTAAAACGCCGCGGTTTAGTCGATTAATTGTAATAAGATAAAGGCTTGTTAGGGAAACCTAACAAGCCTTTTTTTATTGATGTTGGGGCGGATTTATTAACCATTTTTTGTTTCAAGACAGGAGGTTTAGAGGATAAGGAAATCTGCAGGTAACGCTCCTAATCACAGTTCCAAAATAGTTTGTTGGAATGTTGTCGAAAGACAGTCTTAAACTATTTTTTATTGATTAAATTGTTATGTTTGATTGTCACTTATAAAGTTAGCAATAGTGTCCTCCTTACGTTGACTCTCTAATAGCCACTCAACCCTCCATTCAGTTAGGCGTTCACCTGTTTTATGAATGAATTTTCCTGCTTCTGGTTCATCAATCCATTCAAGCTGTTTAATAAGTACTAAAGGCGCTTCAGACCCGTCAGTTTCATTCGAAAATTCAAGAGCCTCATTATAAGTATGAAATGCGTAATAGTAGATTTCACCATCAAATTCATCTGGAGCACCTTGCCAAGGGCGGCACCAAACACGATATTCTAAGACTTGATCATAGAAATAACCGCCGCCTGATTTTGTTTCCGCCGGATACTCTCCAACCCTATTCTCATCGATTGAATCAGGATACATCTACAATCCCTCAATGGAATATAACGCCATATGCAACAGCGGATAAGGTTTACCCTGTCCATCAACGGGTGAGCGACCCGTTACTGAAAAACCAATATGCTGGTAAAAACCTAATGCTTGCTGATTCTGCTCATTAACATCAACCTTTGTGGCTCCCAGTTCATTAATGGCATGTGTCGCTAGCATGGAACCAATACCTTTTCCGCGCGCGTCAGGTGAGATGAACAGCATTTCAATATTGCCATCATGTACCCCGCAGAATCCGAGTATTTCTCCATTGTCATTTTTAGCGCACTTTAAGTGAACGGCGTCAAAATATTGTTCGAGGATCAACGGCTTTAATTCCTGTAGATCTTCTTCTGCTAAAAAGTCATGGGTTGCTCTCACCGATGCTTCCCAAATATCGAGCAGACTAAGATGATCTGCTTTTTCTACCATCTCAATATTCATCATATAACTCTATTGAAGATTTAATGTCGCCTAAGCGGTGAATTAAAGTGGGTTAACATGTGAAGCGGAAACGTACCACTGTTACTAATCCGCCTTTAAGAAGTTTAGGTGTAAGTTCCGTAACATCTTTTTCCCAAGATGTTACCTGTCAAGCTGCACTCTGTCATCTTGACCTTTCTCGCTATTTCCCTATTTAGTATCAGTAAAATAAAAACAGGGAGTATTCGCTCCCTGTTTATAATATTTAAAACTTCAATTTAGAGGGATGATGTTATGTTACTCGGCCAGTAATCCGCGGCTACGCAGTAGCGGCTCTATACCGGCTTCTTTACCTCGGAATTTTTTATACATCAGCATAGGATCATCACTGCCGCCTTTCGAAAGGATATTGTTACGGAAGGAGTCCGCTGTGGCCTTGTCGAAAATGCCGTTTTCTTTAAAGGCTTCGAAAGCATCCGCACCTAAAATATCCGACCAGAGGTAGCTGTAATAACCTGCGGAATACCCGCCCGCGAAAATATGCGAGAAGTAAGTGCTGCGATAGCGTGGGCTAATTTCTTCAATCAGTCCCATTGCCGCTAACGAGTCCGCCTCAAACTTGGCCGCATCCTTTGGCGTTGTATCGGTTAGTGTGTGCCAATCTAAATCGAGTTTAGTGGCCGCCATGTATTCAACGGTAGAAAAACCTTGGTTGAACTTGCTGGCCGCTTGGATTTTCTGCACTAGCTCCTGCGGGATCACTTCGCCAGTTTTGTAGTGCTTGGCAAATTGGGCTAACACTTCTGGCTGAGTCATCCAGTTTTCATTCACTTGCGATGGGAACTCAACGTAATCGCGAGGTACGGCGGTGCCGCCCTGTGAGCGATATTCGACGTTCGATAACATGCCGTGTAGTGCGTGGCCAAATTCGTGGAATAGTGTGCTGGCTTCATCGAAGGTCAGCAGCGCTGGCTCATTACCCGCTGGGCGAGGGTAGTTTAATACGTTGACAATAATAGGTTTAGAATCAACGCCATTCATATTGTATTGCTTGCGGAAGGAGTTCATCCAAGCGCCGCCACGTTTGCTGTCACGGGTGAAATAGTCACCCATAAAGATGGCCATCAGTTTGCCGTCTTTATCGTAAACTTCCCAAGTACGAACTTCTGCATTGTATTTTGGCAAGTCGGTGCGTTCTTTAAAGGTCAAACCGTACAAACGGTTAGCCGTGTAGAACACGCCTTTTAATGTACTGTCGAGGGAGAAATACGGGCGAGTTTGTTGTTCGTTAAAGCTGTACTTAGCAACACGGATCTTGTCTGCGTAGTAATCCCAGTCCCACGCTTGCAGCTTAAAATTGCCACCTTGAGCGTCAATCATGGCTTGCATATCAGTCACTTCGTTTTTGGCTTGGGCCAATGCCGCTGGCCATACTTTATTGAGTAAACCGTAGACGTTTTCTGGTGTTTTAGCTGTGCGTTCTTCTAACACGAAATCCGCATGGGTTTTATAGCCCATCAGTTGAGCACGTTCAGCACGCAGGGCAGCAATCTTAGCGAGGATAATCTTGTTATCGTTGGCGTTATTGTTGTTACCGCGCTCGATATAGCCTTTGTAGAGTTTTTCACGTAACTGGCGATTATCGGCATAGGTTAAAAAAGGCGTGATAGAAGGGCGAGACGTGGTAAATACCCACTTGCCTTCATGGCCACGTTTTTTGGCGGTTTCAAAGGCAGTGGCAATCACATCTGCGGGCAAACCCGCGAGATCGGCTTTACTATCAACCACTAATTCGAATGCATTGGTTTCGGCTAATAGATTGTCACCAAAGGTTAAATTGAGTTTGCCGATTTCTTCGTTCAGCGCGCGCAGTTTGGTTTTATCTGGCTCGCTTAAGTTCGCGCCGCCACGGGTGAAAGATTTATAGGTATCTTCCAGCAATTTGGCTTGGGCTGTGCTGAGCTTCAGGTTGTCTTTTGCGTCGTGGACAGCTTTAACTTTTTGAAACAGTTTGTCATTAAGCAAAATATCGTCTTCGGCGGACGACAACATAGGCGACACTTCTTTCGAGAGTGCTTGCAATGCTTCATTCGTATCCGCGCCCGTCAGGTTAAAGAAGACGTTAGAAACGCGCGTCACTAGATCGCCAGAAAACTCCATGGCTTCAATCGTATTGGCGAAGGTGGGTTTTGCTTTATTATCAACAATTGCTTGAATTTGTTCGTGTTGTTGGGCGATTCCCGCTTTAAATGCGGGGAGGAAATGCTCAGGCTTGATTTTATCGAAGTCCGGAATTTCCATAAAAGTATCATAGGGTTTAAAGAATGGATTCGTCGTATTCTGGCTGATAATTTGTGCTGACACGGCATTTGGCGCCGCACTTGCTTGAACACTGGCATCGGGTTGTTGTGTGCTGCAGGCGCCCAAAGTTAAGGCTAAAGCGATAGCACTTAGCGTGCGGGCTTGCGCTTTAAGGGTTAGTCCCTTCATTATTTGTTCCCCGTTAGGTCGATATTGTTATGGATGTTTGCATGATGATGGCCTTGGATTTCAGGAAAAATTTGAAGTCTACGTGCGGCTAAAACCATTAAATTAAGCTTAATGTGACTGTTTAACATGTATCGGACTAGGGGTTCCATCGATTTTGTGTTTAGTTTGTAACAAATGTTTTGTTTCAGGCTTTTAAGCAAAAAATGATGGCAAACTGGGCGAGGATATTATCGCGTCTCAGGCACGTTTTCTTGGCTTAGTCGACCCTAAACCCATTGCAATTGGCGGCTCAACCAACAGTAAATTATTCCCCAATGCTTTAAGTTTTGGCACCGCCATACTGGGCGTGGAATCCACTGGCCATACTGAAAAAGAGTTCATCATTCATAAGCAATTCATGCTGAACCTAAAAATGTATACCGCAGCATTTATCGAGCTATCGGCGGTGAAATAGTGCTCTTTGTGAAAGTGATTTTGGAATGGCATAAAAGTGTAGGGAGCAATAAAGCCGTTCTGAATATAAAAGGTTCATACGGAAACGGCGGTTAAATCTTAGATTTTCGCCATTTCAACTCTAAATACTGAAAGGCTAAAGGCTAAAGGCTAAAGGCTAAAGGCTAGTGAGTTATATCGTCAGTTGTGCTGCATTCATTGTCATTGTTTCCCCTGTGACTCGCCACAAACTCGTCCATGAGGGCTCTTCTAAAACATCCTGTTTTAGAAGGTCACTGGTGCAACAATATCAATCCTCACGAACCCTTTCGCTGTTCGTTTAGCTAAAAAGCTATTACCCCAAAGCTTGATACGGATATCGAACTGACTTTGGTTACCTCTAAATAGTTGACCTATTTTTTGTAATGTTACAAAGTGTCTTCAATATCTGTAATGATTCAAGAGTAGCTACTTGCTTAATGCTGACTAAGACCCATCGTTAGTGGTTGTTCATAAATAAGGAAATTATGGAAATGAACAAAATGAGAAACATGACTGCATTTGTTTTACTGACTTTAATCACAGATTGTGCCCTAGCTGAGGATTTGATAATTGAACCGGATTCTTGGTCATTTCCTGAAGTCATTGAGTATGCGCGGAAAATAAGCCCAAACAATATAGAAGGTAAACCTTTCAATCGCTTTGGTTTAGTATACTTATCTCAAGAATTGGCTACTCTTAAATTATCAGCCTTGTCAGCTCTGGAGTTACAAAAATACGCAGATATTGTCACCCATGCTTATCCAGATGCTGTTGGAAAGCAGCTTCCAGAACAGTGCGACAGTTGGCCATTGGAGTATTTTAACGAAACATCAGTAGCAGGTATTGCATACATTTCATTACATGCGACTAATTCAAGCACCAGAGATAGGACGACAAAGTGCTTGGCGGCAATACAAAACAACTTCGCAAAAATTGGTCGGTAAAATGGGCGTTAGGCAGAAGCAAGTAGGAAGAGTATGAACAATTTTGAGGAATGGAAAAAGGAATTACTATAAAAGTCTGTTCTGCCCCAAAGTGAGCTGAAAAGTTGTCTGTGGTGTAGTCAAGAGCAGACTTTCTAGCCTAGAAATTTTCATCCATATAACTCAAATGTTGCAATTATTAGCGATGCCTAAAAGCTGGACAGGCATACCGTCATATTCAAATTATGAGGATTTTGGAAGATTTTTATCCTAACCTTGTGCGCGTTTTTACATTTACTAAAAAATAAATAGTCATAAAATCATATAGTTATAAATATCATAGATTAGATAATAGGTTTGAAATACGCGCATGCGCGTTTTTCCAGATAGTATATTTAGAGGAATGCTGATAAGTTCTTTACATACAGATAGTTAACTGTGCGCGTTTTCACTGGTCTAATGAGGTAAACGCGCATGCGCACTAATAAAATGTTAGTAGTAAATGATCATCGAATCTAAATTAAAAGGAAGTGTAATGAAAATAAGTTATTTTTATTATTTTGCAGCAGCTTTTATCATGCTTTTAGGGTTGGCCTATAACGTTATAGAGCAAGACTTTTTTGGTTCAGGTATATTTTTAGTTTCTTCAATAGTATTTCTGGCTTTAGGTATACTAAAAAAACGTTTGCCGTCAAAATCAAACAACGTTGCATAATATGCTACTAACAAGTTGCCTAAGTTCGCCGCTAAAAAGCGCGGCTGGGACAAATCGTCACAAGGCTTCGCCTAACATCGTTCTCATTTGCCCCTTGGCAAAGCGCTGGGGGATCCCCTCATAATTGAGGTTTTCCAGCGTCATGAACTAAGTTTATATATTCGATTAATGCCCAGCGAAAAATTGTCTCCTTTACCGGATATTTGTCTCTTTTGCGTACTTCCTTTCCAAGTCTAACAATTGATAGCACAGCCTGCTTTCTCACTGTATTGGCTTGAAAATATCTTTGCCATCCAAGGTGTTGTGCCGCTAACCCAATACACCACAACACGATTTCAGCCAGCATAGAGA
>NZ_JAKKRW010000034.1:0-16116 GCF_025653905.1 Shewanella sp. SM71 | reverse complement strand
ACCAGTGATCATGTTTTTAACATAGTCAGCGTGGCCTGGGCAGTCTACGTGTGCGTAGTGACGTGAAGGCGTGTCATATTCGATGTGAGAGGTATTGATCGTAATACCGCGCTCACGCTCTTCTGGAGCGTTATCGATTTGAGAGAAGTCTTTAGCTTCGCCACCGTAGGTCTTAGCCAGTACGTGAGAGATAGCTGCAGTCAGTGTGGTTTTACCATGGTCAACGTGACCAATGGTGCCCACGTTTACGTGAGGCTTAATACGTTCAAATTTAGCTTTTGCCACGATATATTCCTTTCTTTTCAGAATAGTCCAGTCAGTGCTGGACCATAATAACATTTATGTCGTAACTGGATATTAGCTACGAGATTCAATAATCGCTTTTGCAATGTTTTGCGGTGCATCAGAGTACTTCAAGAACTCCATAGAGTATGAAGCGCGACCCTGTGTAGCAGAGCGCAAATCAGTTGCATAACCAAACATTTCAGAAAGAGGCACTACAGCATGGACTATCTTGATGCCACCGAAGCCATCATCCATCCCTTCAATTAAGCCACGACGACGGTTCAAATCACCAACGACGTCACCCATATAATTTTCAGGGGTAGTTACTTCTACTTTCATGCAAGGTTCGAGCAACGCCGGATTCGCTTCAAGCGCACCCTTTTTGAAGCCCATAGAACCTGCAATTTTGAACGCCATCTCGTTCGAGTCCACATCATGATATGAACCATCGAACAGAGTGACCTTCACGTCCAACACAGGGAAGCCAGCGAGAACGCCATTCTTCATCTGTTCTTGGATACCTTTATCAACCGCAGGAATGAATTCACGAGGAATCACACCTCCCACAACTGCATTGACAAATTCGTAACCAGCGCCTTCTTCATTAGGCTCTAGTTTTAACCAAACGTGACCGAATTGTCCACGACCACCTGATTGGCGTACAAATTTACCTTCAGCTTCTACTGATGCTCGGATAGTTTCGCGGTAGGCCACTTGTGGCTTACCTACGTTACATTCAACACCGAATTCGCGACGCATACGGTCGACGATGATGTCTAAGTGTAACTCACCCATACCCGAAATCAGAGTTTGTGATGATTCTTCGTCAGTTTCAACTCGGAATGATGGATCTTCCGCTGCAAGCTTTTGCAACGCGATACCCATTTTGTCCTGGTCGGCTTTTGACTTAGGCTCAACGGCAATGGTAATTACTGGCTCTGGGAACTCCATACGTTCCAAGATCACTCTATGATCGTTATCACAAAGCGTATCACCCGTAGTCACTTCTTTTAGACCAATCGCCGCTGCGATATCACCAGCACGGACTTCTTTCAGTTCAGTACGATCATTTGCGTGCATTTGCACCATGCGACCTACGCGTTCACGCTTCTGTTTGACAGAGTTGTAAACGCCCGAACCTGATTCGAGTACGCCAGAGTACACGCGAATAAAGGTCAAAGTTCCTACGAATGGATCTGTAGCAATCTTAAATGCCAATGCAGCAAAAGGCGCATTGTCATCTGATGGGCGTTCTACTTCTTGGTCGTTCTCATCGATGCCCTTAATTGGAGGCACATCAATTGGCGCTGGCAAGAATTCAATAACCGCATCAAGCACCGCTTGAACGCCTTTGTTCTTAAATGCAGAACCACAAGTCGCTAAAACGATTTCATTATTTATAGTACGCTGACGTAGCGCCTTTTTAATTTCGTCTTCTGATAGCGTGCCTTCTTCAAGGTACTTATCCATCAGTTCATCCGAAGATTCGGCTGCCACTTCAACCAGATACTCATGCATTTCAGCCGCTTTAGCTGCTAACTCTGCAGGGATCTCCTCATAAGTGAAAGTCATACCCTGGTCTGATTCATTCCAGTTAATTGCTTTCATCTTGATTAAGTCGATCACGCCTTTGAAGTTTTCTTCTGCACCGATATTCAATTGAATAGGCACACAAGTGGCTCCAAGACGAGTTCTAATTTGCTTCA
Source organism: Shewanella sp. SM71 (assembly GCF_025653905.1). Lineage (NCBI taxonomy): Bacteria > Pseudomonadati > Pseudomonadota > Gammaproteobacteria > Alteromonadales > Shewanellaceae > Shewanella > Shewanella sp. SM71. Next base: position 14,125 of record NZ_JAKKRW010000034.1, on the reverse strand, counting down.
CTACACGTTCAAAGTCTGCACCTGCACGGTCCATCTTGTTGATAAATACCAAACGTGGAACGCGGTATTTATCAGCTTGACGCCACACTGTTTCTGACTGAGGTTCAACACCTGATGAACCACAGAAAACGACAACAGCGCCGTCAAGGACGCGCAGAGACCGTTCAACTTCAATAGTAAAGTCAACGTGACCAGGGGTATCGATGATATTGATGCGGTGTTCAGTGAATTGAGCATCCATACCACGCCAGAATGTGGTTACCGCAGCCGAGGTGATAGTGATACCACGCTCTTGCTCTTGAACCATCCAGTCTGTGGTAGCGGCGCCGTCATGCACCTCACCGATTTTATGAGACAAACCGGTATAGAACAGAACACGTTCTGTTGTGGTGGTTTTACCTGCGTCAACATGAGCACAAATACCGATATTACGATAACGCTCAATTGGGGTTGTACGAGCCACGATTATACCCTCTCCACCAAGACCTAAGTCTTGGCAATATCAACAACTATGGTGTGGGCCTAAGCCCACACCATCATATTACCAACGGTAATGAGCAAAGGCTTTGTTAGCTTCAGCCATGCGATGCACGTCTTCACGCTTCTTAACAGCAGTACCTTTGTTTTCAGACGCATCCAGCATTTCACCTGCCAGACGTAAAGCCATAGATTTTTCACCACGCTTACGAGCAGCTTCAACTAACCAGCGCATCGCCAGTGCGTTACGACGCACAGGACGAACTTCACATGGTACCTGGTACGTAGAACCACCAACGCGACGAGATTTAACTTCGACTGATGGGCGAACGTTGTCCAGGGCTGCTTCAAGGATAACTAAATGGTTTTCGCTTTTCTTTTCAGCGACAACATCTAGTGCCTTGTAAATAATTTTTTCTGCAGTCGACTTTTTGCCGTCTTGCATAATGACGTTGATGAACTTAGCCAGCAACTCACTGTGAAACTTTGGATCTGGTAGGATTTTACGTTGTCCTACAACGCGACGTCTTGGCATAACAATTCTCCGTATGCTTCAGGGATTTCCAAAACTGGAATTCTCAAAATAAAACTAGCTTGGCCTTACTTAACGGATAAGTTAAGACTTAGGACGCTTAGCACCGTATTTAGAACGGCTTTGGCGACGTGAAGTCACGCCTGCACAGTCTAATGCGCCACGAATAGTGTGATAACGCACACCTGGTAAGTCTTTAACACGACCACCACGGATTAAGATCACGCTATGTTCCTGCAGGTTGTGGCCTTCACCGCCGATATACGAAGTAACTTCGAAACCGTTAGTTAGACGCACACGAGCTACTTTACGTAGTGCAGAGTTAGGTTTTTTAGGGGTAGTAGTGTACACACGTGTACAAACACCACGTTTTTGCGGGCACGCATTCAACGCAGGCACGTTAGTCTTGTCGACTTTTGGCGCGCGTGGCTTACGTACCAACTGGTTTACAGTTGCCATGTATAGCTCCGAGTCAGTTGAATCAAACTCAACGATAAGGTGTGAAAAATCTATATCCCACAATGGTGGGACGCGGAATTTTAGAAAGGTAATGCCTGACTGTCAAGAAATAGCCAACTTTTGCGGCATATTACAAGAAAAAAGGCGCCATAGGCGCCTTTTTATAACAAACTTATTACTTAATCTTGGCTACCAGCCAAGTTTAAGAGATCGGCCAAGTTCTGTTCGGCTTCACTTGCAGTGATCTTGTTCACTACTACAGGTTCGTTTTTCTTCGCACGCGCTTCATTACGAGTCTTGTGATAAGCGTAACCAGTACCGGCTGGGATCAGTCGGCCAACGATAACGTTTTCTTTCAGACCACGTAATTGATCGCTCTTACCACCTACGGCGGCTTCGGTCAGTACGCGCGTGGTTTCTTGGAACGATGCTGCTGAGATAAAGGATTCTGTTGCCAGAGATGCTTTAGTAATACCCAGTAGTTCACGTTCAAAGGTCGCAGGCACTTTACCTTGGGCGATCAGTTCGCGGTTAGCAATCTTCACGCGTGACACTTCAGCTTGTTCCCCTTCGAGGAAGTCAGTGTCACCGGCAGAAGTGATAAGACACTTACGCAGCATCTGACGGATGATCACTTCGATATGTTTATCGTTGATCTTCACGCCTTGCAGACGGTAAACGTCCTGTACTTCGTTCACAATGTAGTTAGCTACGTTGTGGATACCACGAAGACGCAGAATGTCGTGCGCAGCTTCTGGACCGTCAGCGATAACTTCACCACGTTCGACTTTTTCACCTTCGAACACGTTTAAGTTACGCCACTTAGGGATCATCTCTTCATAATGATCGCCACCATCAGCAGGTGTAATCACCAAACGACGCTTACCTTTGGTCTCTTTACCAAACGAGATGGTACCAGAGATTTCCGCCAGAATAGCAGGCTCTTTTGGCTTACGCGCTTCGAACAAGTCAGCAACGCGTGGCAGACCACCGGTGATGTCGCGTGTTTTAGACGATTCCTGAGGAATACGAGCTAATGCGTCACCCACGTTGATTTGCGCGTTATCTTCTAAGTTAACGATCGCACTACCTGGTAAGAAGTATTGTGCTGGTACTTCAGTACCTGGGATCATCAAGTCAGCACCATTAGCGCCAAGCAGACGGATCATTGGGCGCATTTCTTTACCCGCAGTACCACGCTGACCAACGTCAAGGATCACGATTGATGACAGACCCGTTAGTTCGTCTGTTTGACGTGTCATAGTGACACCGTCAATCATGTCTACGAACTTAATACTACCCGCCACTTCAGAAATGATTGGGTGAGTATGTGGATCCCAGTTAGCGATAACATCGCCCGCTTCAACAGCCGCTTCTTCTAGTTTCTCGAGCACAGTACCGTATGGCACTTTATAACGCTCTTTCTCACGACCCAGCTCGTCAATAACGGCCAGTTCAGAAGAACGAGAAACGATAACCAGTTTGCCGTCACTGTTAGTCACATGCTTAGCATTATGCAGTTTCAATGAACCCGAGTTTTTCACTTGGACATTGTTTTCTGCAGACGCTCTAGATGCCGCACCACCGATGTGGAACGTACGCATCGTTAACTGTGTACCTGGTTCACCGATAGATTGTGCTGCCACAACACCGATGGCTTCACCGTGGTTAATAATATGACCACGAGCCAAGTCACGACCGTAACAAGCTGCACACACACCGAAATCGGTATCACAAGAAATAACTGAACGTACAATCACTTCGTCGATTGAATGCTCTTCTAACTTGTCACACCATGCTTCGTCGAGTAGCGTGTTACGTGGTGCTAATACGTCTTCAGTGCCTGGATAGAACACATCAATCGCAACCACACGACCCAGTACGCGTTCACGTAACGGCTCAACCACATCACCACCTTCAATCAGCGGTTTCATGGTTAGACCTTCGTGAGTACCACAATCGTCTTCGATAACCACTAAATCTTGTGCAACGTCTACAAGACGACGAGTCAGGTAACCCGAGTTCGCTGTCTTCAATGCCGTATCGGCTAGACCTTTACGCGCACCGTGAGTAGAAATAAAGTACTGGAGTACGTTTAGACCTTCACGGAAGTTAGCGGTAATTGGCGTTTCGATGATTGAGCCGTCTGGCTTAGCCATCAGACCACGCATACCCGCCAACTGACGGATCTGTGCGGCACTACCACGAGCGCCTGAGTCAGCCATCATATAGATGCTGTTAAACGAGGCTTGTTTCTCTTCAACACCATCACGGTTAATCACTGTCTCGGTTGACAGGTTTTCCATCATAGCTTTAGAAACTTTTTCGTTGGCACTTGCCCAGATATCGATAACTTTGTTGTAACGCTCACCGGCTGTGACTAGACCAGATTGGAACTGCTCTTGAATTTCAAGAACTTCTGCTTCGGCATCAGCAACTAAGGTGTATTTCTCGTCTGGAATAACCATGTCATCGATACCTACAGAGGCACCAGAGATGGTTGCAAAACGGAAACCGGTATACATCAATTGGTCAGCGAAGATAACAGTATCTTTCAGACCCAGTTGACGATAACAGGTGTTCAACAGTTTAGAGATCTGCTTTTTGCCCATGTTCTGGTTAACCAGATCAAATGACAAACCTGCTGGCAGAATAAGTGACAGCAGAGCACGACCCACAGTCGTATCAACGATACGGCGTTGTTCAGTGCGCTCACCATCGTCACCAATAATGGTTTCAGTGATACGAACTTTAACGCGGGCATGCAGTTCAGCAGCGCCAGTTGCGTAAGCTTTTTCAACTTCAGCAACAGACATAAATGCCATACCTTCACCACGGCCGTTAATACGCTCACGGCTGGTGTAGTACAGACCCAATACCACGTCTTGAGACGGGGTGATAACAGGCTCGCCGTTGGCTGGTGACAGGATGTTGTTGGTAGACATCATCAGGGCACGGGCTTCAAGCTGCGCTTCCAGTGTTAACGGTACGTGTACCGCCATTTGGTCACCGTCGAAGTCGGCGTTGTATGCCGCACAAACGAGTGGGTGTAACTGGATTGCTTTACCTTCAATCAGTACTGGTTCGAACGCTTGGATACCCAGTCTGTGCAGTGTTGGTGCACGGTTGAGCATCACTGGATGTTCGCGGATCACTTCATCCAGAACGTCCCAAACTTCCGCCACTTCACGCTCAACCATCTTCTTAGCCGCTTTGATGGTAGTAGCTAAGCCACGACCTTCTAGCTTGCCATAGATGAATGGCTTGAACAGTTCCAGTGCCATCTTCTTAGGAAGACCACATTGGTGCAGACGTAGAGTAGGACCTACGGTAATTACCGAACGACCAGAATAGTCAACGCGCTTACCCAACAAGTTCTGACGGAAACGACCTTGCTTACCTTTGATCATATCAGCCAAAGATTTCAGAGGACGCTTGTTAGAACCGGTAATAGCACGACCACGACGACCGTTATCTAATAGCGCATCAACAGACTCTTGTAACATACGCTTTTCGTTGCGTACGATAATGTCTGGCGCAGCTAAATCTAACAGACGCTTCAAACGGTTGTTACGGTTGATCACGCGGCGATACAGGTCGTTAAGATCTGAAGTCGCGAAGCGGCCGCCATCGAGCGGAACCAACGGACGTAAGTCAGGTGGTAACACAGGCAGTACTTTTAAGATCATCCACTCAGGCTTGTTGCCTGAAGTGTAGAATGCTTCCATCAACTTAAGACGTTTAGTCACTTTCTTGCGACGAGTCTCAGAATTGATTGAAGGCAATTCTTCACGCATTTGTTCGATTTCTTTCGCTAAATCGATAGCACGTAACAGTTCAAGTACTGCTTCGGCACCCATTTTAGCTTCGAACTCATCACCGTATTCTTCTAATGCATCCAGATAAGTTTCTTCTGTCAGCATTTGGCCACGTTCAAGGCTGGTCATGCCAGGTTCGATCACGACAAATGATTCAAAATACAGTACGCGTTCGATATCACGCAGCGTCATATCCAGCATTAAGCCAATACGTGACGGCAGTGATTTTAAGAACCAAATGTGCGCAACTGGGCTAGCCAGTTCGATGTGACCCATACGCTCACGACGTACTTTAGTTTGGGTTACTTCAACGCCACACTTTTCACAAATAACACCACGGTGCTTCAAACGTTTGTACTTACCGCACAAACATTCGTAATCTTTGACTGGGCCAAAGATACGCGCACAGAACAGACCTTCACGCTCAGGCTTGAAGGTACGGTAGTTGATGGTTTCTGGCTTCTTAACTTCACCAAAAGACCAAGAACGGATCAGATCAGGCGATGCCAGACCAATTTTGATGCCGTTAAATTCTTCAGTCTTGCTTTGCTGTTTCAGAAACTTTAATAAGTCTTTCACGTTTCTCTCCTGAAGGAGTTAAACCGGGTGCTCCGCTTGCACGGAGCACCATTCTGTTTGCCAAACGCGGCTAAAGGCCTGCGCTTATGCCTGATCCAACTCGATATTAATACCGAGTGAACGGATCTCCTTCAGTAACACGTTGAAGGACTCTGGCATGCCAGGTTGCATCTGATGGTTACCGTCGACGATGTTCTTATACATCTGAGTACGACCGTTAACGTCATCCGATTTAACAGTGAGCATTTCTTGAAGCGTATAAGCGGCACCGTATGCTTCTAGTGCCCACACTTCCATCTCACCGAAACGCTGACCACCGAACTGAGCTTTACCGCCCAGTGGTTGTTGAGTCACTAAGCTGTACGAACCGGTAGAACGGGCGTGCATCTTGTCATCAACTAAGTGGTTCAGTTTGAGCATGTACATGTAACCTACCGTTACTTGACGCTCAAATTCGTTACCGGTACGACCATCAAACAACTTCAACTGACCAGAGGTTGGCAAACCTGCAAGTTCAAGCATCTGCTTGATCTCTTTCTCTTTAGCACCGTCGAATGCAGGAGTTGCAATCGGGATACCGCCTTTCAGGTTAGTCGCAAGACGTAATACTTCATCATCAGTGAATGAATCGATATCGACGCGCTGCTGCACTTCGTCACCTAATTCATAAACTTGCTTGATGTAACCACGAACTTCAGCCAGCTCACGCTGTTCTTCAAGCATCGCAGTGATCTTGTTACCAATACCTTTGGCAGCGGCGCCCATATGGACTTCAAGTACCTGACCAATGTTCATACGTGATGGAACACCTAGCGGGTTCAATACGATGTCTACTGGGTTACCTTGTTCGTCATATGGCATATCTTCGATTGGGCAAATCTTAGAGATAACACCCTTGTTACCGTGACGACCCGCCATCTTGTCACCAGGTTGGATAGTACGCTTAACCGCTAAGTAAACCTTAACGATCTTGAGTACGCCTGGCGCCAAGTCATCACCTTGGGTGATCTTGCGACGTTTGATTTCAAACTTCTTATCGAAGTCAGCTTTCAGCTCTTCATGCTGTTCAGCTAATTGCTCAAGTTCAGTTTGTTTTGCTTCATCGTCAATGACTTGAACCAATACATCTTTACGTGGCAACGCAGCAATTTGCGCTTCAGTGAAACCAGCACCGATTAACAGGTTACGCGCACGGCTCAATACACCTTCTTCAAGGATCTTGAACTCTTCGCCTAAGTCTTTACGAGCTTGGGCAATGTGCATCTCTTCGATTTCAACTGCACGCTTGTCTTTTTCAACGCCGTCACGGGTAAATACCTGAACGTCGATGATAGTGCCCTTAACAGAGTTAGGAACACGCAGTGAACTGTCTTTAACATCAGACGCTTTCTCACCGAAGATAGCACGGAGTAACTTCTCTTCTGGCGTTAGCTGTGTTTCGCCTTTTGGCGTCACTTTACCAACCAGAATATCTCCACCCTTCACTTCTGCACCAATGTAAACGATACCTGACTCATCGAGTTTCGACAGAGCAGATTCACCTACGTTTGGAATATCAGCCGTGATTTCTTCGCTACCCAGTTTGGTATCACGAGCAATACAAGACAGCTCCTGAATGTGGATAGTGGTGAAACGGTCTTCTTGCGCTACACGCTCAGAAATTAAGATCGAGTCTTCGAAGTTGTAACCGTTCCAAGGCATGAATGCGATACGCATGTTCTGGCCAAGGGCTAAGTCACCTAAGTCAGTAGACGGACCGTCTGCTAACACGTCACCACGAACGACTGGCTCACCAACAGCACAACAAGGGCGTTGGTTGATACAAGTGTTTTGGTTAGAACGGGTGTATTTAGTCAGGTTATAAATGTCGATACCGGCTTCGCCTGGGCGCAGCTCATCTTCATTTACTTTAACAACGATACGGCTCGCATCAACGTAGTCTACAAAACCACCACGTTTAGCAACAACCACAACACCAGAGTCAACAGCCAAAGTACGTTCAATACCAGTACCTACTAGCGGCTTTTCAGAGCGCAGTGTGGGTACGGCTTGACGTTGCATGTTCGCACCCATCAAGGCACGGTTAGCATCGTCGTGTTCTAAGAACGGGATCAGCGATGCAGCAACAGAAATAATCTGTTGTGGCGAAACGTCCATATACTGGATGTCAGCAGCGCGCATAAAGGTAGATTCACCTTTATGACGACAAGCAATTTGCTCTTCTGCCATACGACCGCTAGCGTCAACTTCGATGTTCGCCTGTGCAATCACATAACGACCTTCTTCGATTGCTGACAAGTATTCCACTTCGTCAGTAATCACGCCGTCGATAACCTTGCGGTATGGCGTTTCTAGGAAGCCGTAAGAGTTAGTACGGGCAAAACTTGCTAATGAGTTGATTAGACCAATGTTTGGACCTTCAGGGGTCTCAATTGGACATAAACGACCATAATGCGTTGGATGTACGTCGCGGACTTCGAAGCCTGCACGTTCACGAGTCAAACCACCAGGGCCAAGTGCAGAAATACGACGCTTATGCGTTACTTCTGACAGCGGGTTGTTTTGGTCCATGAATTGTGACAGCTGAGAAGAACCGAAGAACTCTTTCACTGCAGCAGAAATTGGCTTAGCGTTGATCAAGTCTTGTGGCATCAGCTCGTTCAGATCGCCTAAAGACAGACGTTCACGCACGGCGCGCTCAACACGGACTAAACCAACACGGAATTGGTTTTCAGCCATTTCACCGACGCTACGAATACGACGGTTACCTAAGTGATCGATGTCATCGACTTCGTCGAAACCGTTACGGATATGAATGATGTTCTTCATTACCGCGACGATGTCTTCTTTAGACAATACACCGCTACCTTCGTCATCAGGAATGCTGAGACGACGGTTGAACTTCATACGACCTACTTTAGACAGGTCATAACGCTCTTCACTGAAGAACAAGTTCTGGAATAGTGCTTCGGCAGCATCTTTGGTTGGTGGCTCGCCAGGACGCATCATACGATAGATCTCAACCAGCGCTTCTAAGCGGTTAGTGGTTGAATCGATACGCAGCGTATCTGAAATATAAGCACCATGATCTAGCTCGTTGATATACAACGTGCTGATATCTTTAATACCGGCCAATGATAGTTTAGCCAGATCTTCTAAGCTAATTTCACTGTTGGCAGAGACTAAAACTTCACCCGTGTCCGGATCGATATAATCTTGAGCAGCATATTTGCCCACGATATATTCAACTGGCACTTCAAGCTCAGTGGTATTAGTCTTTTCTAACTGACGAATGTGACGCGCAGTAATACGACGTCCCGCTTCAACCAGTACAGAACCTTCAGCATCCTTGATGTCATAGCTGGCAGTTTCGCCACGCAGACGTTCAGGCACCAAAGACATGACCAGAGTATCTTTCTTGATCTTGAACTCAACGCGTTCGAAGAACAGATCGAGGATCTCTTGAGTAGAATATTCTAATGCACGTAACATGATGGTCGCAGGCAGTTTGCGGCGACGGTCAATACGCACAAATAGTGCATCTTTAGGATCGAATTCAAAGTCAAGCCATGAACCACGGTAAGGAATAATACGTGCGTTATACAGCACCTTACCTGATGAGTGGGTTTTACCACGGTCATGATCAAAGAACACGCCTGGAGAACGGTGTAATTGAGATACGATTACACGCTCAGTACCGTTGATAACAAAAGTACCGTTATCCGTCATCAATGGGATATCACCCATGTAGACTTCTTGTTCTTTAATATCTTTTACTGTGCCCGCCGCTGCTTCACGGTCATACAACACCATGCGTAATTTAACGCGTAGTGGAGCTGAATACGTAACACCACGGATCTGACACTCTTTCACATCAAAAACAGGCTCGCCAAGCTTATAGCTGACGTATTGCAGTTCTGAGTTACCAGAAAAGCTCTTGATGGGAAAAACGCTACGGAAGGCGGCTTCTAAACCGCGCTCACCGGTAGGATCTTGATCGGTGAACTTCTTAAAAGAGTCTAGCTGGATAGACAATAAATAAGGGATATCCAAAACTTTTGGACGCTTACCAAAGTCTTTGCGAATACGCTTCTTTTCAGAATAGGAGTAAACCATGGGTTTCCTCTGCTTACGAGATGTGACCAAGACTGAATAAATAACTTAAGTTATTAAAATTCAGCACGTTTGCCCATCACCGTTGATGGCAAGAACCTAACCAGTAATCTCTGCTAGGGACTGCAAAATTTGGCGACAAACGGTGAAAAAAAATCGCCAGCGCATATAGCGCAAAAAAGGCCGACGGTTAAAAAACCGCCAGCCTCCACCCAAGTGGCTTGGGTGAGCAAGCTACATAATAGCTTACTTAATTTCTACAGAAGCACCAGCTTCAGTAAGTTCTTTCTTCAGAGCTTCAGCTTCTTCTTTAGAAACGCCTTCTTTAACTGCTACTGGAGCAGCTTCAGACATAGCTTTAGCTTCTTTCAGGCCTAAACCAGTTGCGCCACGGATGGCTTTAATAACTGCAACTTTGTTGTCGCCGTGAGCAGTCAGAACTACGTTGAATTCTGTTTGTTCTTCAACAACAACTGCTTCTGCACCGCCAGAAACAACAGCAGCAGCGGCAGAAACGCCGAACTTCTCTTCCATAGCTTCGATCAGTTCAACAACTTCCATTACAGACATAGCTGCAAAGGCTTCTAAGATTTGGTCTTTAGTGATAGACATAACAAATGTTTCCTATTGTTCTGAATTCAATTTTATTAAGCAGCCAGCTTGAAATTAAGCGGCTTCTTGTTTTTGATCGCGCAGGGCGGCCAGTGTACGAACGAACTTGCCAGCAGATGCTTCTTTCATAGTCATCATTAACTGAGCTAGTGCTTCTTCGTATGTTGGCAGTTTCGCCAAACGATCAATTTCAGCTGCAGGGATGAAATTCCCTTCAAAGGCTGCGCCTTTAACTTCGAAGTTAGCTTGTTCTTTAGCAAAGTCTTTTAACAGACGTGCTGCAGCACCTGGGTGCTCTAAAGAAAAAGCAATCAAAGTTGGGCCAGTGAACGTTTCTGCTAGGCACTCAAAAGCAGTACCTTCAACAGCACGACGAGCTAGCGTGTTACGTACTACACGTACATATACACCAGCTTCGCGAGCTTTTTTACGCAGACCGGTCATAGCACCTACAGTCACACCGCGAGAATCAGCGGCAACTGCAGATAGCGCACCTTTGGCAGCTTCGTTGACTTCAGCAACAATCGCTTTTTTGTCTTCGAGTCTTAATGCCATTGGCTTTACTCCTGGATTCTACCTAGGGTATTCCCTAGTATTTACCATACTAAATACTTATGTATTTAGTGACTTACGGTGCAGATTATCCAGTAAAAAATTTTAGCTGGGGCCTGACACCGTCTACGCAGGAAATTAAGTTATTTTTACAAAAAACACCTGCGGTCTTGGACGGAAACCTGAGTTAAACTCCGCCTAAACGAGAGATAAAACAGGCTTCAACCCACAAAGTGCGCGCATTATAGACTAATGCACCCGCTTTGTAAAATTATAGAGTTGTTTCAAGCGTAGCTTGATCAACTGCAACACCTGCACCCATAGTGGTAGAGATGCTGATCTTTTTCACGAAAATGCCTTTAGCAACTGCAGGCTTAGCCTTTTTCAGTGCTGACACTAACGCTTCCAAGTTTTCTTTCAATTGAACTGGTGTGAAATCCACTTTACCGATAGTAGTGTGGATAATACCGTTCTTGTCGTTACGGTAACGAACTTGACCCGCTTTGGCGTTCTTAACAGCTTCAGCAACGTTTGGCGTTACTGTACCTGTTTTAGGGTTAGGCATTAAACCACGTGGGCCTAAGATTTGACCTAACATACCAACAACGCGCATTGCATCTGGAGATGCGATAACTACGTCAAAGTTCATTTCACCGGCTTTGATTTTCTCAGCCAGATCATCCATACCAACTAGCTCTGCGCCGGCGGCTTTAGCAGCTTCAGCATTTGCACCTTGTGTAAATACTGCAACGCGAACGTCACGACCAGTACCGTGTGGCAACACTGTTGCACCACGAACGTTTTGGTCAGATTTACGTGGGTCGATACCCAGGTTAACTGCTACGTCTACACTTTCAACGAATTTTGCAGTTGCTAATTCTTTTAACAGAGCAACAGCTTCGTTGATATCGTAGCTTTTAGTACCGTCAACTTTTTCGCGAATTACGCGCATGCGTTTAGTTAGCTTTGCCATTATATTAATCCTCTACAACCAAACCCATTGAACGCGCAGTACCTTCGATTGAGCGAGTCATCGCTTCAATGTCAGCACCAGTCATATCGGCAGCTTTCAGTTCAGCAATTTCTTGAACTTTAGCGCGAGCGATAGTACCCACTTTCTGAGTGTTTGGACGTGGAGAACCTGATTTCAGGCCTGCAGCAGTCTTCAGTAAGTAAGACGCTGGAGAAGTCTTAGTTTCAAAAGTGAATGAACGGTCACTGTAAACAGTGATCACGACTGGAATAGGCATGCCTTTTTCCATTTTTTCTGTACGGGCGTTAAATGCTTTACAGAATTCCATGATGTTCACACCTTTTTGACCCAAAGCTGGACCAACTGGTGGTGATGGGTTCGCAGAACCGGATTTTACTTGTAGCTTAATATAAGCATCAATCTTCTTTGCCATCTGACATTTCCTCAGTTTGGGTTCAAACGCGCATCAGCGACATGCTGACATGCTCCCCCGAAAACAACGGGTGCGAATTATATAGAAATTCGCACCCGTTGCCAAACGGATTTTGTAGTTTATTTAATCAGCCTTTTTCAACTTGACTAAAATCAAGTTCAACAGGCGTAGAACGACCAAAGATCATCACTGATACTTTCACGCGGCTCTTGTCATAATCCACTTCTTCAACGGTACCGTTAAAGTCAGCAAATGGACCATCACACACACGTACCACTTCACCAGGCTCAAATATGGTTCTATGAGTCGGTGACGCTGTCGTTTCTTGTAAGCGACGCAGAATTGCATCAGCTTCTTTATCTGAAATTGGGGCAGGACGATCAGACGTTCCGCCAATAAAGCCTAAAACACGCGGGATGCTTTTGACTAAATGCCAGCTGTCATCGTTCATTTCCATCTGGACTAACACATAGCCAGGGAAAAACTTACGTTCGCTCTTGCGACGCTGACCTGCACGCATTTCGATGACTTCTTCAGTCGGAACCAATACTTCACCGAAGTATGCTTCCATGCCATGCATTTTAATATATTCAATCAGTGACTTACAAACTCGGCCTTCATAGCCTGAGAATGCCTGCACTACATACCATCTTTTTTTAGCTTCTTTAGCTTCAGTCATTCGAGGTGCCTATACGCCAGTGATAAAATTGACAATTCGCATTAACACAGCATCCATACCCCAAAGGATAAGAGCTAAGATACCTGTTGCTGCAAGGACAATAAAAGTGGTGTTTAGCGCTTCTTGACGCGTCGGCCATACAACCTTGCGCACTTCGATATGCGCTTCACGGGCAAAAGCTAACGCTTTTTTACCTTTTACAGTCTGAAGCGCAATAAAACCAGCAATAGCGAATGCAACGATAACACTAAGCGCACGTATGACGGCACTGGCTTCGCTATACATTTGATTGCCAATAACAGCAGCGGCTAGCAATACAATCACTAAACCCCACTTCACGATATCCAGAGAATTGTTCTGGTTTTCAGTATTTGTTGTCATCGGTTTTTCCGTTACTCAATACGGCCTGAGCTTAGAGCACATTAATTGACGGGCATAATCCCACATCACTCTGCATTTCCGAACACCCTTAGAAACGCAAAATAGCATAAGCTCAGGGTCAAAAATCGGCCATAGATTGTATTCTTATTCGACTTTGTAAGCAAGGATGCGAATCCCATGCAAACCACAAAACCTATGAAATAATCCACTTAAACAAAAAAGGAAGCCGAAGCTTCCTTTTCAAACTAATTTCTATCGCAATTAAGCGATGATTTTAGCTACTACACCAGCACCAACTGTACGACCACCTTCACGGATTGCGAAGCGTAAACCTTCGTCCATCGCGATTGGGCAAATCAGAGTCACTACCATTTTGATGTTGTCGCCAGGCATTACCATCTCTACGCCTTCTGGCAGTTCGATAGTACCGGTTACGTCAGTTGTACGGAAGTAGAACTGTGGACGGTAGCCTTTGAAGAATGGAGTGTGACGTCCGCCTTCTTCTTTTGACAGAACG
>NZ_JAKKRW010000033.1:0-24805 GCF_025653905.1 Shewanella sp. SM71 | reverse complement strand
CGTTCTGTCAAAAGAAGAAGGCGGACGTCACACTCCATTCTTCAAAGGCTACCGTCCACAGTTCTACTTCCGTACAACTGACGTAACCGGTACTATCGAACTGCCAGAAGGCGTAGAGATGGTAATGCCTGGCGACAACATCAAAATGGTAGTGACTCTGATTTGCCCAATCGCGATGGACGAAGGTTTACGCTTCGCAATCCGTGAAGGTGGTCGTACAGTTGGTGCTGGTGTAGTAGCTAAAATCATTGCTTAATTGCGATAGAAATTAGTTTGAAAAGGAAGCTTCGGCTTCCTTTTTTATTTGAGGGCTGGTTTTATTCACAAATTTGTGTAGAATGCTCGCCACTCTGAAGTTAAATAGTTATTTGATGACTATTTACACAGCGGGCTTGATATCCGGATTTAGATAGGTATAATGGCCCCCTCGTCGACCTAGGTTGACGAATTAAATGATTAGTCGCTTAAGTTAATCATTATCATAGCGGCTCCGATTGGGAGTCGAACGGTTAAATCATCTCGCTCTGCTTTTCTATTTAGAAGAAGCTAGAGGGTGATTTTTTATATGTCCATTTTAGGAGCTCTGGTCAATGCAGAACCAAAGAATCCGTATCCGCTTAAAGGGATTTGATCATCGCTTAATTGATCAATCTACAGCGGAAATCGTTGAAACTGCTAAGCGTACAGGCGCTCAAGTACGTGGTCCAATTCCACTACCTACGCGTAAAGAGCGTTATACCATTTTGATCTCTCCGCACGTTAATAAAGATGCTCGTGACCAGTACGAATTACGTACACACAAGCGCCTGGTTGACATCGTAGAGCCAACTGAAAAGACTGTTGACGCGTTAATGCGTTTAGATCTTGCGGCTGGTGTCGACGTACAGATTAGCTTGGGTTAATTGAGATCCTAGTAAGAAGAGGTTTGAGAGATGGCTATCGGTCTTATTGGTCGTAAAGTTGGTATGACTCGCATCTTCACTGAAGATGGTGTTTCAATACCAGTTACTGTAATTGAAGTTGCAGGCAACCGTGTTACTCAAGTGAAAACTTTAGAAACTGACGGCTACCGTGCACTTCAAGTTACAACTGGCACCAAAAAAGCCAATCGCATCACTAAACCAGAAGCAGGTCACTTTGCCAAGAGCGGCGTTGAAGCCGGTCGTGGTTTGTGGGAAATGCGTTTGGTAGACGGTGAAGGCGAGGGCATTGAAGTTGGTGCTGAGCTAAATGTTGATATTTTCGCAGACGTAGCGAAAGTTGATGTTACTGGTCAATCAAAAGGTAAAGGCTTCCAAGGCGGCGTTAAGCGTTGGAACTTCCGTACTCAAGATATGACTCACGGTAACTCTTTGTCGCACCGCTCGAATGGTTCTATCGGTCAGAACCAAACGCCTGGTCGCGTATTCAAAGGCAAAAAAATGTCAGGCCATATGGGTGCCGAGCGTGTTACTACTCAAAATCTAGTTGTTGTTCGTGTAGATGTTGAGCGTAACCTGCTACTAGTCCGTGGCGCTGTTCCTGGCGCTACCAATGGCGACTTGATTATCAAGCCTGCCGTTAAAGCTTAAGGTCTGAGGAGATAGTAATGGAATTGGTATTGAAAGACGCGCAAAGCGCTCTTGAAGTTTCCGAAACTACCTTCGGCCGTGACTTTAACGAGGCACTGGTTCATCAGGTAGTTGTAGCATACGCTGCAAACGCGCGTCAGGGCACTCGTGCTCAAAAGACTCGTGCGGAAGTAACTGGCTCAGGCAAAAAGCCTTGGCGCCAAAAAGGAACTGGCCGTGCTCGTGCTGGTTCTGTTAAAGGCCCAATCTGGCGTGGCGGTGGCGTAACATTCGCTGCTAAAACCCAAGATCACAGCCAAAAAGTTAACAAAAAGATGTACCGCGGCGCGCTGAGAAGCATTCTGTCTGAATTGGTACGTCAAGAGCGTTTGGTTATTGTTGAATCTTTCGGTGTTGAAGCTCCTAAAACTAAAGAGCTGAAAGCTAAATTGAAAGCAATGAACCTTGAAGACGTTCTGATTGTGACTGCAGAAGTTGATGAGAACTTATTCTTAGCAGCTCGTAACCTGTACAAGGTTGACGTTCGTGATGTAGCGGGTCTAGACCCAGTGAGTCTGATCGCCTTCAACACTGTGCTTGTGACTGCTGACGCAGTGAAGCAAATCGAGGAGATGCTAGCATGATGATCCGCGAAGAACGTTTGCTAAAAGTTATTCTCGCTCCACATATCTCTGAAAAGAGCACTGTGAACGCTGAGAAGCACAACACTGTTGTTTTCCGCGTAGCTATCGATGCAACTAAAGCTGAAATTAAAGCTGCTGTTGCTAAGCTATTTGAAGTTGAAGTTGATTCAGTTCGCACTTTAGTGAGCAAAGGCAAAACTAAACGCACTGGTGGCCGTACTGGTCGTCGTAGCGATTGGAAAAAAGCCTATGTGACTCTAGCTGCTGGTGCTGACATCGATTTCGTCGGCGGCGCTGAGTAAGCAAAGGAGAATTATCATGGCAGTTATTAAGTGTAAGCCAACCTCTCCAGGTCGTCGCCACGTAGTTAAAGTGGTGAACACTGACCTGCACAAGGGTAAACCTTTTGCTGGCTTGTTGGCGAAAAAATCTAAAAGTGGTGGCCGTAACAATACTGGCCGTATCACTGTCCGTCACGTAGGTGGTGGTCATAAGCAGCATTATCGTCTAATCGATTTCAAACGCGATAAAGATGGTATACCTGCGAAGATTGAGCGTCTGGAATACGATCCAAACCGTACTGCTAACATCGCGTTAGTATTGTATGCGGATGGTGAGCGTCGTTATATTCTTGCTGCCAAAGGCATGCAAGCTGGCGATAAGATCCAGTCTGGTGTTGCTGCCGAGATCAAAACCGGTAACGCTATGCCACTGCGCAACATCCCAGTAGGTTCTGTAGTTCACGCAGTTGAAATGAAGCCTGGTAAAGGTGCTCAGATCGCTCGTTCTGCAGGTGCTTATGTACAAGTTGTTGCTCGTGATGGCGCATATGCCACTCTACGTCTTCGCTCTGGCGAAATGCGTAAAGTGCCAGTTGATTGCCGCGCGACATTTGGTGAAGTTGGTAATGCCGAACACATGCTACGCCAGTTAGGTAAAGCAGGTGCTAAGCGCTGGAGAGGCATACGTCCTACAGTGCGTGGTGTTGCAATGAACCCAGTAGACCATCCACACGGTGGTGGTGAAGGCCGTACTTCTGGTGGTCGTCACCCAGTGACTCCATGGGGTGTGCCAACTAAGGGTTATAAAACTCGTAGTAACAAGCGCACTGACAAGTACATCGTACGTCGTCGTAATAAATAGTAAGAGGATTCGCCATGCCACGTTCTCTCAAGAAAGGTCCCTTCATTGACCTGCACTTGCTGAAGAAGGTAGAGAAAGCGATGGAAGCCGGTGACAAAAAGCCTATTAAGACTTGGTCACGTCGCTCTATGATCATTCCAAATATGATTGGTTTGACCATCGCTGTCCATAATGGTCGTCAGCACGTTCCTGTGTTCGTAACTGACGAAATGATCGGCCACAAACTTGGTGAATTTTCACCAACTCGCACTTATCGCGGCCATGCTGCAGATAAGAAAGCGAAGAAGCGTTAATACGGGAGGAATAAGATGGAAGTTTTAGCTAAACATCGTTTTGCCCGTACGTCTGCGCAGAAGGCCCGTCTGGTTGCTGATCAAATTCGTGGATTGCCTGTTGCTAAGGCCCTCGAAATTTTGACTTTCAGCCCCAAGAAAGCCGCCGTACTGGTTAAAAAAGTACTTGACTCAGCTATCGCAAACGCCGAACACAACGAAGGCGCGGATATTGATGAGCTTAAAGTAGGAGCCGTCTTCGTAGATGAAGGCCCAACTATGAAGCGTATCATGCCACGTGCTAAAGGCCGCGCTGATCGTATCATGAAGCGTACCAGCCACATTACTGTGGTTGTATCAGATCGCTAGGAGAGAGCAATGGGACAGAAAGTACATCCTAATGGTATCCGTCTGGGTATCACCAAGCCTTGGATCTCTACCTGGTACGCAGATAAATCAGATTACGCAAGTAACCTGAACAGCGACTGGGAAGTGCGTAAGTTTCTTGTAGAGAAATTACAAGCTGCTTCAGTATCTAAGATTGTTATCGAGCGTCCAGCGAAAAGCATCCGCGTTACCATTCACACTGCCCGTCCAGGTGTTGTGATCGGTAAGAAAGGTGAAGACGTTGAAGTATTGCGTGCTGCAGTGTCAAAACTTGCTGGCACTCCTGCTCAAATTAACATCGCTGAGATCCGTAAACCTGAGCTAGATGCCAAGTTAGTTGCTGACTCAATTGCACAGCAATTAGAGCGTCGCGTAATGTTCCGTCGTGCTATGAAGCGCGCAGTTCAAAACGCAATGCGTATTGGTGCTCAAGGTATCAAAGTACAAGTTAGTGGCCGTTTAGGCGGAGCTGAGATTGCGCGCGATGAGTGGTATCGTGAAGGTCGTGTACCTTTACATACTTTGCGTGCTGATATCGACTATTCTACATCTGAAAGTCACACCCAATACGGTGTGATTGGCGTTAAAGTTTGGATCTTCAAAGGTGAAGTTCTAGACGGAATGCTGCCACAGATTGAAGAGCCGAAGCAGCAGCAACCTAAGCGCAAGCCTCGTGGTAAATAGGAGAGCCGGCAATGCTGCAACCTAAACGTATGAAGTTTCGCAAGATGTTCAAAGGCCGCAACCGCGGTCTAGCGAACGGTACCGAAGTTAGCTTTGGTACTTTTGGTCTGAAAGCAGTCGGTCGTGGCCGTTTAACTGCACGTCAGATCGAATCTGCACGTCGTGCCATGACACGTCACATTAAGCGTCAGGGACAAATTTGGATTCGAGTTTTCCCGGACAAGCCGATTACCTCTAAGCCTCTTGAAGTGCGTATGGGTAAAGGTAAAGGTAACGTTGAATACTGGGTATGTCAGATTCAACCTGGTAAGGTTCTTTATGAGATGAATGGTGTTTCTGAAGTGATCGCTCGTGAAGCGTTTGCTTTGGCTGCTGCCAAGCTTCCAATTAAGACTACCTTCGTAACTAAGACGGTGATGTAATGAAAGCGAGCGAACTGAGAGAAAAGAGCGTTGAAGAACTGAACGCTGAACTACTTGGTCTGCTGCGTGAGCAGTTCAACCTGCGTATGCAACACGCCACTGGTCAGTTGACTCAGACTAATCAACTGAAATTGGTGCGCCGTAACATTGCGCGCGTTAAGACCATTATTACTTCTAAGGCGGGTGCATAATGTCTGATAAAATCCGTACTTTGCAGGGTCGTGTAACTAGCAACAAAATGGACAAGTCCATTACTGTTGCTATCGAACGCCAAGTGAAACACCCAATTTATGGGAAATACATTAAGCGTACGACAAAGATCCATGCACATGACGAAACGAATCAGTGCAATGAAGGCGATTTAGTAGCGATTCGCGAATGTCGTCCTTTGTCTAAGACTAAGTCTTGGACCCTGGTTGAAGTAGTATCAAAGGCCTAAGTTAATTAGGTATTTAGGTAAACGGCTCCAGAATGTGGGGCCGTTTGTTTTTTAATACTATACATTCCACTTTTATGGTGTTATATTTGCGCGCCATTTTTGACTAAATTAATAGCAAAAATGAGTGTTTTTATTGTCCCATAGTGGGAATTGTGTAGTAACGATAGCGGAGCACTTAAAATGATCCAAATGCAATCGACTCTTGACGTTGCTTGTAACAGCGGCGCACGCAGAGTTCAGTGTATTAAGGTCTTGGGTGGCTCTCATCGTCGTTATGCCGGTATCGGCGACATCATCAAAGTTTCTGTTAAAGAAGCGATTCCTCGCGCTAAAGCGAAGAAAGGCGATGTGTATAACGCGGTGGTAGTCCGTACTAAGAAAGGCGTACGTCGTCCAGACGGTTCTGTCATTCGCTTCGATCGGAATGCAGCTGTTCTTTTGAACAACAACCTGCAGCCGATTGGTACTCGTATCTTTGGACCAGTGACACGTGAATTGCGTAATGAGCAATTTATGAAAATTGTCTCGCTGGCACCAGAAGTACTGTAAGGAGCTTCAAAATGGCAGCTAAAATACGTCGTGAAGACGAAGTGATTGTATTAGCAGGTAAAGACAAGGGTAAACGTGCAAAAGTTTCTCAAGTCCTTCCTACTGGTAAATTGATTGTTGAAGGCATCAATCTTGTCAAAAAACACCAAAAGCCAAACCCACAATTGGGCGTAGCTGGCGGTATTGTTGAGAAAGAAGCACCGATACAAGCATCAAATGTAGCGATTTTCAACTCTGCCACTGGCAAAGCTGATCGCGTTGGTTTCCGCTTTGAAGACGGCAAAAAAGTTCGTTTCTTCAAATCGAACAGTGAACTCGTTAAGTAATTGGAGTAAACGATGGCGAAACTGCATGATAAATACCAAGAGACTGTTGTCGCTGAACTTGCTAAAAAGTTCGGTTATACCAGTGTCATGCAAGTCCCTCGGATTGAGAAAATCACCCTGAACATGGGTGTTGGCGAAGCTGTTGCAGACAAGAAAATCATGGACCATGCTGTCCGTGATATGACTGCAATCGCTGGTCAAAAGCCAGTTGTGACTGTAGCTCGTAAGTCAGTTGCTGGTTTTAAAATCCGTGAAGGCTACCCTATTGGCTGTAAAGTGACCCTACGCGGTGAGCGTATGTGGGAATTCTTAGAGCGTTTAGTCGATATCGCAATCCCACGTATTCGTGACTTCCGTGGCTTAAGCGCTAAAGCGTTTGACGGCCGTGGTAACTACGCAATGGGCGTGCGTGAGCAGATCATCTTCCCAGAAATCGATTACGATAAAATCGATAAGATTCGTGGTATGGATATTGTTATCACTACTACTGCGAAGAATGATGAAGAAGGTCGTGCTTTGTTAGACGCTTTTAACTTCCCATTCAAGAAATAAGGGTAGCGTAATGGCAAAAACATCAATGAAAGCACGTGAAGCTAAACGTGCACAGCTCGTGGCCAAGTACGCTGAAAAGCGTGCGGCTCTTAAGACTATCATTGCAAGTCCAGCTTCTTCTGACGAAGATCGTTGGGATGCGGTTCTTAAGCTGCAAGCTCTACCACGTGATTCCAGCGCTGCGCGTCAACGCAATCGTTGTAATCAAACTGGTCGCCCTCATGGCTTCTTACGTAAATTCGGCTTAAGCCGTATCAAATTACGTGAAGCAACCATGCGTGGTGAAGTTCCTGGCCTGCGTAAGGCCAGCTGGTAAGCACTTGTCACGGAGTAAGCTAATATGAGCATGCAAGATCCTATTGCGGATATGTTAACCCGTATTCGTAACGGCCAAGCTGCTAACCACGTATCAGTGAAGATGCCTTCAGCTAAGTTGAAAGTCGCAATTGCGAAACTACTTAAAGATGAAGGTTATATTGCTGATTACGCCGTAGCAGATGAAGCCAAGCCTGAACTGGAAGTTACTTTAAAGTATTTCCAAGGCCAACCAGTCGTTGAGACTATCCAGCGTGTAAGTCGCCCTGGTCTTCGTATTTACAAAGGTAAAAACGAACTTCCAAAGGTGATGGGCGGTCTGGGTGTCGCAATTGTGTCCACTTCTAAAGGCTTGATGACTGATCGTGCCGCCCGCCTTGCAGGCATGGGTGGCGAGGTTATCTGCTACGTAGCTTAAGGAGCTAGGAATGTCTCGTGTAGCAAAAGCACCAGTATCTATTCCAGCTGGCGTAGAGGTGACCTTGAACGAACAGACCCTTACCGTCAAAGGCGGAAAAGGTAGTCTGACTCGAGTGATCAACAATGCGGTCAATGTTGTTATTGAAGCCGGCGTAGTTAAGTTCCTCCCTGTTGAAGGCGTTGTTAACGCTTGGGCACAGGCTGGTACAACTCGTGCATTAGTAAACAACATGGTTGTTGGTGTATCTCAAGGTTTTGAGCGTAAGTTAAAGTTAGTTGGCGTTGGTTACCGTGCGAAACTCGTCGGTGCTGATATTGACCTTACTTTAGGTTTCTCTCATCCGTTAGTACACAAACTGCCCGCAGGCGTTACTGCAGAGTGCCCTAGCCAAACTGACATCGTCCTACGTGGCGTTGATAAACAGTTAATTGGCCAAGTCGCTGCTGAGATTCGCGGATACCGTCCACCAGAGCCATACAAAGGCAAAGGTGTTCGCTATGACGACGAAGTAGTACGCCGTAAAGAGGCTAAGAAGAAGTAGGTAACGCGATATGGATAAGAAAACATCTCGCTTACGTCGCGCTACTCGCGCTCGTAAGAAGATCCAAGAGCTGGGCGTGAACCGTCTGGTTGTACATCGTACACCGCGTCACATTTATGCTCAGGTGATCAATCCTGAAGCTCAGGTGTTGGCAGCTGCTTCAACCGTAGAAAAAGCGGTTAAAGAGCTACTGAAGAGTACCGGTAACGTAGACGCAGCGAAAGCAGTAGGTAAATTTGTTGCTGAGCGCGCGATCGAAAAAGGCGTAACTTCAGTTGCGTTCGATCGTTCTGGTTTCAAGTATCACGGTCGTGTAGCTGCTTTAGCAGATGCAGCTCGTGAAGCTGGCCTGAAGTTCTAAGGGGTTATAAAATGGCTAAATTAGAAGCTCAGCAAAAAGACGATCTGCAAGAGAAATTAATTGCAGTTAATCGTGTTTCTAAAGTAGTTAAGGGCGGTCGTATCTTTAGCTTCACAGCACTGACAGTAGTGGGTGACGGTAACGGTAAGATTGGCTATGGCTATGGCAAAGCACGTGAAGTTCCAGCCGCGATTCAAAAAGCGATGGAAAAAGCTCGTCGTAACATTGTGACCGTTGAGTTGAATGCAGGTACTCTGCATCACCCAGTTAAAGGTCGTCATACTGGTTCTCTTGTGTACATGCAACCTGCATCACAAGGTACTGGTATTATTGCCGGTGGCGCAATGCGTGCCGTATTGGAAGTAGCAGGCGTGCATAACGTTCTGTCAAAAGCATACGGTTCTACTAACCCGATCAACATCGTTCGCGCGACTGTCGATGCTTTGGTGCACATGAAGTCACCTTCGCAAATCGCAGCTAAGCGTGGCCTGAATGTTGACGAAATTCGGGGGTAATGCACCATGGCAACTAAAACTGTAAAAGTTACTCAAACTAAAAGCGGTATCGGTCGTTTACCGAAGCACCGTGCAACCCTAACGGGTCTTGGTTTGCGTCGCATTGGTCATACTGTTGAATTAGAAGATACTCCTTCTGTTCGCGGTATGATCAACAAGGTCTACTACATGGTTAAGGTGGAGGATTAATAGATGCGTTTAAATACTCTATCTCCAGCTGCAGGCTCTAAGCATGCACCAAAGCGTGTAGGCCGTGGTATGGGCTCAGGTCTAGGTAAAACAGCGGGTCGTGGTCATAAAGGCCAAAAGTCTCGCTCTGGTGGCGGTGTACGCCCAGGATTCGAAGGTGGTCAAATGCCACTGAAAATCCGTTTACCTAAATTTGGTTTTACCTCGCGTCGCGCTATGGTAACAGCTGAAGTTCGTGTACTCGAACTGGCAAAAGTTAACGGTGATGTTATCGACTTAAACGCTCTGAAAGATGCGAACGTAATAACTCGCAACATCCAGTTTGCGAAAATTGTTCTTTCAGGTACCATTGAGCGCCCTGTGACTGTTAAAGGTCTGAAGGTAACCAAAGGTGCACGTGCAGCTATTGAAGCTGCCGGCGGTAAGATCGAGGAATAATACGTCGATGGCAAAACCAGGACTTGATTTAAAAAGCGCGAAAGGTGGACTTTCAGAATTGAAAGCTCGCCTCCTGTTCGTGATTGGTGCGATTATCGTCTTTAGAGCCGGTTCGTTTGTGCCAATTCCTGGTATTGACGCAGCTGTATTAGCAGAGCTGTTTGCTCAGCAAAGTGGAACCATCCTTGGCATGTTTAACATGTTCTCGGGTGGTGCCCTTGAGCGTGCCTCTATCTTTGCATTAGGTATTATGCCGTACATTTCGGCATCGATTATCATGCAACTGTTGACTGTCGTACATCCTGCACTCGCTGAATTGAAAAAGGAAGGCGAATCAGGACGTAAGAAAATCAGTCAATATACCAGATGGGGTACCTTAGTGCTGGGTACATTCCAGTCGGTCGGTATTGCAACCGGGTTACCAAACTTAGTGCCGGGCCTTGTGGTCAACATTGGATTTGGATTCTACTTTGTTGCGGTTGTGAGCTTAGTAACAGGAACTATGTTCCTTATGTGGCTAGGTGAGCAAATTACCGAACGTGGTATAGGTAATGGTATCTCGATTTTGATTTTCGCAGGTATTGTTGCTGGATTACCTTCCGCTATCGGCCAAACGGCTGAGCAGGCGCGTCAAGGTGACTTGAATGTGTTAGTATTGTTGTTGCTCGCGGTAATTGTGTTTGCAGTGACTTATTTTGTAGTGTTTGTGGAACGTGGTCAGCGTCGTATCGTCGTTAACTATGCTAAGCGTCAGCAAGGCCGTAAGGTGTTCGCTGCGCAAAGTACCCATCTACCGCTGAAAATAAACATGGCAGGTGTTATTCCGCCAATTTTTGCGTCAAGCATCATTTTGTTTCCTGGAACACTGGCTCAGTGGTTCGGTCAAAATGAGTCCATGTCATGGTTAAGTGATTTTTCACTGGCTGTGTCACCTGGACAACCGCTTTACTCATTATTATATGCAACAGCGATTATCTTCTTCTGTTTCTTCTATACTGCGTTGGTGTTTAACCCACGTGAAACAGCAGATAACTTGAAGAAGAGTGGTGCATTCATCCCTGGGATCCGTCCTGGAGAACAGACTTCGCGTTACATTGATAAAGTTATGACCCGTTTGACATTGGCAGGCGCGTTATACATAACCTTTATCTGCTTAATTCCGGAGTTCATGTTAATTGCGTGGAAAGTACAGTTCTATTTCGGCGGTACTTCACTACTAATTATGGTAGTCGTAATCATGGACTTCATGGCTCAGGTTCAGACGCATATGATGTCTCATCAGTATGAGTCTGTGATGAAGAAAGCTAACCTAGTTAACAAAGCGAATTTAGATCGCTTTGGTCGCTAAGTAGCTTTACGGAGTGATGAAATGAAAGTTCGAGCTTCCGTGAAGAAGATCTGCCGTAACTGCAAGATCGTCAAGCGTAGTGGCGTTGTACGCGTTATCTGTGTTGAACCAAAACACAAACAGCGTCAAGGCTAAAAAGTAATTTGTTCAGCCCATGAATTGGGCTGAACAAAATTTTGTTTGCAAATCTGTCGACTGTCGAGTATCCTTTCGGGCTTTTCGCAGTTGGCCTTTAACTTTAAGGAGTGCATAGTGGCCCGTATCGCTGGCATTAACATTCCTGATCAAAAGCATACAGTCATCGCATTGACTGCAATTTTCGGCATCGGCCGTACTCGCGCTAGAGCAATCTGCGCGGCTACAGCAATCGCTGAAACTGCTAAGATCAAGGAATTGAGCGAAGCTCAAATAGACACACTACGCGAAGAAGTCGCCAAATACCTAGTAGAAGGTGACTTACGTCGTGAGATTTCAATGAACATCAAGCGTCTTATGGATCTTGGTTGTTATCGTGGTCTCCGCCATCGCCGTAGCCTGCCTCTCCGTGGGCAACGTACTAAGACCAATGCGCGTACGCGTAAAGGTCCACGTAAACCTATTAGAAAGTAACGGGAAGGTAAAGCAATGGCTAAAGTTCCGTCACGTTCTCCGCGTAAGCGCGTACGTAAACAGGTTGCAGATGGCATGGCTCATATCCATGCTTCTTTCAACAACACTATTGTCACCATTACAGATCGTCAAGGTAATGCGTTGTCATGGGCTACTTCAGGTGGTTCAGGTTTCCGTGGTTCACGTAAATCTACTCCATTTGCTGCACAGGTGGCTGCTGAGCGTGCAGGTGCTGCTGCTCAAGACTACGGTTTAAAAAACCTTGAAGTGTTTGTGAAGGGTCCAGGTCCAGGTCGTGAGTCAGCCATTCGTGCGCTGAACGCTGTTGGTTATAAAATTACCAACATTACCGATGTGACGCCGATCCCTCATAATGGTTGTCGTCCTCCTAAAAAGCGTCGTGTATAACGCCGTTTCATTAGGATAGTTGGAGAAAGATCATGGCAAGATACTTGGGTCCCAAGCTCAAGCTCAGCCGCCGAGAAGGTACAGACCTTTTCTTAAAAAGCGGTGTGAGAGCAATCGATTCAAAGTGTAAACTGGAAACTGCACCTGGACAACATGGCGCTCGTAAGCCACGTTTGTCAGAGTACGGTACTCAGTTACGCGAAAAACAAAAAGTTCGTCGTATTTACGGTGTGTTAGAAAAACAATTCCGTAACTATTACAAAGATGCTGCACGTACTAAAGGCAACACAGGTGAAAACCTGCTTCAGCTTTTAGAAACCCGTCTTGATAACGTTGTTTATCGTATGGGCTTCGGTGCAACTCGTGCAGAATCACGTCAGCTAGTAAGCCATAAATCAATTATGGTTAACGGTCGTGTTGTTAACATTCCATCATTCAAAGTGTCTGCGAATGATGTTGTGAGCATCCGCGAGAAGTCACGTACTCAAGCTCGTATTAAAGCGGCTTTAGAAGTGGCAGCTCAACGCGAGAAGCCTACATGGGTTGAAGTCGACAATGCGAAAATGGAAGGTGCTTTCAAGCGCGTTCCAGAACGTAGCGATTTGTCTGCGGAAATTAACGAACAGCTGATCGTCGAGCTTTACTCTAAGTAAGGCTAACAAACAAGAGAGGACACAATGCAGGGTTCTGTTACAGAATTTCTTAAACCGCGTCTCGTTGATATCGAGCAGGTTAACTCAACACGTGCCAAGGTTACATTGGAACCACTTGAGCGTGGTTTCGGCCACACTTTAGGTAACGCGTTGCGTCGCATCCTATTGTCGTCTATGCCCGGCTGCGCGGTTACCGAAGTCGAGATTGACGGTGTACTGCACGAATACAGCAGTAAGGAAGGCGTTCAAGAAGATATCCTTGAGATCTTGTTAAACCTGAAAGGGTTAGCAGTGACTATCGAGGGTAAAGACGAGGCTATGCTTACGTTGAGCAAGTCCGGCGCAGGCCCTGTCATCGCAGCAGATATCACGCATGATGGTGATGTCACTATCGTGAATCCTGATCATATTATCTGTCATCTGACAGGTAACAATGATATCAGCATGCGTATTCGCGTTGAGCGTGGTCGTGGTTATGTACCAGCATCTGCTCGTGCACAGACCGAAGACGATGATCGCCCAATCGGCCGCTTGCTGGTTGATGCTTCTTTCTCGCCAGTTGCACGTATTGCCTACAATGTAGAAGCAGCACGTGTAGAACAGCGTACTGACTTAGATAAACTCGTTATCGATATGACCACAAACGGTACTATCGATCCTGAGGAAGCTATCCGTCGTTCTGCAACTATTCTAGCTGAACAGCTAGATGCGTTTGTAGAGTTACGTGACGTGACTGAGCCAGAGCTGAAAGAAGAGAAACCGGAATTCGATCCGATTCTGCTGCGTCCTGTCGACGATTTAGAGCTAACTGTACGTTCGGCTAACTGCTTGAAAGCCGAAGCGATTCATTACATCGGAGATCTGGTACAGCGCACTGAAGTTGAGTTGCTGAAAACCCCGAACTTAGGTAAGAAATCTCTTACTGAAATTAAGGATGTTTTAGCTTCTCGCGGACTGTCGTTAGGTATGCGTTTGGAAAACTGGCCTCCAGCTAGTTTAGCAGACGACCTATAAGTCTCAGGTTTGTACAGATTTAGGTTATAAGGATTAGGTCATGCGCCATCGTAAGAGTGGTCGTCAACTAAACCGTAACAGCAGTCATCGCCAAGCCATGTTTCGCAACATGGCCGGTTCACTAGTTCGTCATGAGATCATCAAGACAACTGTGGCTAAAGCGAAAGAACTGCGTCGCGTAGTTGAGCCTCTGATAACACTTGCTAAGAGTGACAGCGTTGCAAACCGTCGTTTAGCGTTTGCACGTACTCGCGACGCTGAAGTCGTTGGTAAGTTATTTACTGAGTTGGGTCCACGTTACCAGGAACGTCCTGGTGGCTATACCCGTATCCTTAAGTGCGGTTTACGTGCTGGTGATAAAGCCCCTATGGCTTACATCGAGCTAGTTGGTCGCCCAGAAGCTGCTCAAGCTGTTGATGTTGAAGCTGCTGAGTAATTAAGGTTACACTTTTAAAAAGCCGGGCATTAGCCCGGCTTTTTTATGCCTTTTTGACTATTTCACCCAAAGTGTGGTTTTCTCGATTTCTTTTGGGAGGACGATATTCCATTTAGCTAAGCCTTTCTGGCTAAACATGTATTTTCCAAGATCATCTGTTACTGGGAAAATATTTTCGGGTTTCTCGCCGCCGAGTATTTTTGTCGCCATATTCGCTGCAATCTTGCCATGATGATAGCCATCGAGAACATAGCCACCAATATTACCTTCAGCAGAGACACTAAATCCCCAAAACCCAAAATTCGGTACCGGAGTATGTTCAGATATCCATTTTAGGAGCTGATCTGCATCTACTGAGCGATTATCTGCATCTCTAACTGTGTGGTATAGCGCCACGACTATAGCGTTATAACCTTGTTCCTTCGCGGTCAATACATTCCGCTGCCAATCCGTTAGCTGTGACAATTGCACTAAATTAACTTCGATATCGCCTAACATGCTTGAGTGTTGTTTACTGATGTATTCTGCCGCTGAGTCAGAGGTGACTCCTTGGTCGAATAGAACTAAGATTTTTCTATGCACAGTCTGTGGTAGTAAACGTTGAATGAGCAGTAGTGAACGTCGTAGTAGTGGTCTCTCAATGACGCCTGTGAAGCGTTTGTGTTCATTGAGATGATATTCTCTAGGATTCATGTTCACCCCTAAATAGACTACTGGGATTAGGCTGTCATTTAGGCGCTGGTGTAAGAGATTAACCGCATTATCATCGGCGAGAATAACCAATTGAGGTGCTTGTTGTTGAATATATTTCCATGCTAAGTCAGCCCGTTCAGCAAATTGCTCTTGGGGTAAGCGTTTGGTATCCATCTCGAAATAACTAACATCGTGGTGAGGGCTGAGCGTGTCATAAATCGCTTGATAGTATTCCTGGTCCCATTGATAGCTATGATGGTAGCTTTCGATAACAACAACTTTAGCAGCATTGGCTTCCTGAGAGAGGCCTACCAAGCAGATAATTAGGAAGCTTAGAATGTGTTGCAAACTAGAGTTTAGTTGTCTTATTTGAATCATATGCAGTCTTAGGTATTGGCGCTGCCTAGAGTATAGTCCACCTTTAATTGTGCATATTCAGATAATAAAAAAGCCTCACTAGTTATTAAGCTAGGAGGCTTAGTTTGTACGCTATTGCTGATCCATCAATAACCTACTTAGTATCTGGTGCCTTTTGCTGGCTATAATCTAACTTTTCGTGCTTTTGGCCCATGGCTTCAGCGACTTCTGGTGGCATGTAGTTTTCATCATGCTTGGCCAGTACTTCAGTTGCTTCTAGTTTGCCATCAGCACCCAGTACACCCTGAGCAACAATGCCTTGTCCTTCACGGAAAAGATCGGGCAATAGGTCGTCATAAGTGACCAGTACTTCGCCGCCGAGGGAGTCATGCACTGCAAATTCGACATGCAAGCTTTTGGGATCTCGCACCATAGAACCTACCGTCACCATTCCGCCGACACGAATACGTTGGCCAATTTCAGGTTTTACGCCAGTGTCTGTCTTGCCGTGGACAATTTCAGACGGAGTATAGAATAAGTTCAAGTTGGAGTTCAGCGCATAGAGCAAAAGCGAAGTAATCGCAGCAACGCCACCGATTAATGCTACAGCTAATGTCAGTCTTTTTTTGCGTCTTGGGTTCACGATTTAGTACTCCTAGTTTCTTTTAGGCGTTCTTCTCTATCCATCTTCTTCGCGATATCAATTAACACCTTACGCTTTTGGCGTGCGCTGGTAATGATGAGCGTAGAGAGGCAGAAGAAGGTCACTCCGTAGGATAGCCATACATAGAATGCATAGCCGCCCATATTAAAAAAATCACTGATTGAATCGAATTGCATCATTTGACCTCCTCCGCTTTAGCTAGTTCACGGACCCAAGGGCGCATGCCATTTCTTGCTAAAATTTCTGCTCTAAAACGGACAATAGTGATGGCGCCAATCATAAGACCGAAGCCCAGTATGTTAATTAACAGTGGATAGAGCATTTCCGTCGACATTGTCGATTTCTCGGTAATGCGTATTGTCGACGGTTGATGTAATGAGCTCCACCATTCAACAGAGTATTTGATGATAGGAATATTGATCACACCGACGATCGCTAAGATCCCTGCAGCACGAGCTGCGAGCACTTTATCCTCAAATGAGGCATAGAGTGAGATCACACCTAGATATAGGAATAGTAATACCAGCTCAGAAGTTAAGCGTGCATCCCATACCCACCAAGCACCCCACATAGGTTTACCCCATGCCGCTCCAGTAAAGAGTGCGATAAAGGTGATCACTGCGCCAATGGGAGCAATAGATGCTGCAGCCCAGTCGGCAAGTTTTATCTGCCAAACTAGACCGATAAAGGCCGCTGTTGCCATACCCATATAAGCCGCCATTGACATAGACGCGGCAGGAACATGGATAAAGATAATACGGTAGCTATCACCCTGCTGGTAATCCGTCGGCGCGAAGACGAGTCCCCATGTAGTGCCAACAGCAATCAATAGACCAGCTAAGATCGCAAACCATGGAAATAACGTTCCTGATAATTTATATGCGCGTTCAGGATCCGCGTAAGGGTGTAACCATTTCCACATTTTAGTTAGTACTCACTCGCAGAGATGCACCAATTGCAAAAGGTGCTAAGGTTAACGATCCGACCAGCATAGCGCCTATTATAGCGAGCTGACCATCATAGGGTAAATTCATTCCTGCCGCGTCTATAGCACTCGTTGCAAAAATGAGTACTGGGATATATAAGGGCAAAATAAGTAAGCTGAGTAACACGCCGCCTTTCCTTAGACCGACGGTTAATGCCACACCTATAGCACCTAACAGCGACAATACTGGCGTGCCTAGCGCAAGCGTCGAAATTAACGCACCGTAGCTGTTGCCGTCTAGATTGAGTAATACCGCTAACAGTGGTGCGATAATAATCAGTGGCACACCAGTTAAAATCCAGTGGGCTAACACTTTAGCTAATACGAGAATGGCTAATGGCTGTGGGCTTAATAGCATTTGTTCTAAGCTACCATCACTAAAGTCGGCTTTGAAAAGCCTTTCAAGTGACAACATTGATGCTAATAATGCGGCGACCCAAATTATCCCCGGTGCCACACGTGCTAACATTTGCGGTTCTGGTCCAATCCCCAGCGGAAACAAGGTAACGACCATAATAAAAAATAGCAGTGGGTTAAAAATGTCGCCGCGGTGGCGAATAGCAATTTTAAGATCTCGCTGCAGCAAGGTGAAAAATGCTTGGGTAAAACTGATGCCTCTTTTCATTGAGCCTGACCTTATATGAAGCGATAATCGAGACGAATTTTACGAAGCCTATCATCTGTGATAATGCCCATATCTTGGTGAGTTGTGAGGATCACACAGCCACCATTATCCGCATGCTGAATAAATAACTGCTCCAGTTCTTCGACGCCTTTTTTATCGATTGCAGTAAAAGGTTCGTCAAGTATCCAAATTTTACAGTTGCTATGCCACAATCTTGATAGCGCTGTTCTGCGATGCTGGCCTGCGGATAAATGCCCCGCGAGAGCTTCTTCAAAGCCCGTTAAATTGACTTTGGCTAAAATCTCTGACGTATCAAAGTCATCATAACCACTGATTCTTAAATTGAAATTAAGGTTTTCTTCGGCAGTCAGCTCGCATTTCACGCCAGCTAAATGGCCTAAATACAAGAGGTCTTCATTGTATTCATCGCGGCAACGGTTTATGTCTTCATTAATGTAAAAAGTTTGTCCGGCATAGGGGCGAGAAAGGCCCGCCAATATGCGTAATAAACTGGTCTTACCTGCGCCGTTAGGGCCTTCAATCTGAACAATGTCACCGGCATTTATATCAAAACTTAACTCATCAAAAAGGATGCGTTCTTCGCGGATACAGGTCAGCTTGCTGGCTGACACTAATGTGGTTTCTTTAGTTATATTTGTCACTGAACCCTCTATCTCAAGCCGGAAGGAAACACAAGTCATTCTAACACAAACGTTATTGGGGGTTTACTCTTGGTTTGCACTAGATGTCAGCAATATGATGTGGTTCCAATAACCGCAATATTTATCGAACTTTTTTACGACTTGCTAATATATTAACGAATTTGTCATCCTTGTCGCCTGATTCATTTTGTGTTGAGATTCTAATCACAAAAAGATGAGATTTCTTGAAGTTTGTAGTAATCTTAGTCGGCTATAATGAGTCTGCCTAAGTAAGGGCGGCGCCGAGCTTTGTACGTATTTGCATTAGGAACATTGAACATGAAAAAACTGTTAGCAATGACTGCTGTCGCTGCTTTGACTATGTCAGTTAACGCTTCAGCTCAAGATGCTGAGGCTATTTATAATAAGGCATGTACCGTATGCCACAGCATGGGTGTTGCTGGTGCTCCAAAAGTACACAACGCTGCAGAATGGGAACCACGCTTAGCTAAGGGTGTTGACGCTCTAGTGAAGAGTGTGAAAACTGGTCTGAATGCTATGCCACCAGGTGGTATGTGTACTGATTGTACTGATGATGATTACAAAGCTGCTATCAAATTTATGTCTACAGCTAAGTAATTCTTCAGATATAAAAAAACCGGCGAAAGCCGGTTTTTTTATATCTGCAATTAACTGCGATTTATTGCACTTGAGTATCAAGTACTAGGTTCGCTGTATCGCCTACGGCGACTTTACTGATCTTGCCTTGAATATCACCCGTTTGCGGTTTGATATTACCTTGTTTAGACAGCACTGCAATCACTTCCACATTGGCTGCATCGCTTAACTTTACATCACCACCCATACCGCTGCTGTCATCTAATGTCACTGTAATCGGGAAAGACTTAGCACTGACTTTGGTTGCAGCTAATGGGACTTTAGGTCCTTCAGTTGCACGGGCAAAGATGAAAATGGTGTCTTCTGGACTGGCTTTAGCCGCAAGTTCTGCAGAGATAGATATAGTGACATTGACAGATTTAGCACTGGCTTTGACTTGCTTATGTGCATCATCATTTGGCATGCCAGCGGTTTCCGACTGCATGCGTAAGTTAGCGGTTTCGATTGCATTCATAAGAGCTGCACGATCAACGTCGGCACGACCGCTATCTAAAATCGTTTGCCAAGAGGTGATGGCTTTCTTGTAGTCAGCAGTAAAGAAAGCATCCATACCCACGAGCAGTAGCGTTGAAGGATCTTGGGCATCCATTGCTAAAGACTCATTGATAAGAGCTTGGATTTGCGGTGTCATTTGTTGACCCGCTTTGTAATACATCGCCGTTGCTTTTGGACCGAGCAATTCTGCATGCTTTCCGACTAATTCGATTACTTTATCGAAAGCTGCAATCGCTTTATCGTATTGGTTTGCCGATACATAAGCATGACCTAAGCTAAACCACAGTTGGCTGTTTTCTGGCTCGGCTTTAACTTGAGCTTCCATCATCTGCACGCGTTGCATCATGATTTGAGCCGTATCCATTCCCGCATGTGGATTTGCAGGTTGTTGAGCACTATCAATATTCTCGAAGGCGCCTAAGTGTTGATAGAGATAGCCTGAGATAACAATCAAACAAACTGACATGATCGACGGCCACAGAATCGTCTTTGGCTTTATTTGGTTGACCAGTGAATCGTCGTTCGCTTGTTTGATGTCTTGGAGTAGACTGATTTCCAGTTCTTTCTTCAATGCATCAAATTCGGCTTGATCGAGTAGCTCTTCACTTAATTCTTTTTCAAGAACGCCTAAGCGCTCATTGAACAATTCAAGGTTCGTTTGTTTACGAACTCCGGCTTCTTCCGTTTTCAGCAATTTTTGCTGTCTGAAGTGCGGGATCCAAATCAGCATCAGGCCGACTAACATAACAAGCGCAATAAAAATCCAAAATGTCGTCATTGTTTCTATATTCACTTTAGTTTGCAGAAAGCGGAGTAACCGCTAGGCTTGGAAGCAAGATTATACGTAAAGATTGTTCATTGAACAGTAATATAAGGTAATCCCAGTGCTGAAAGCTTATAGTTGGGCACTGGTTCACAAATTGATTCTTCTTGTAAATTTTGTATGAAACTTAAGTGTCATTTGTCGGTCACATGCAGAACTGAGCCTCTTCCGTGACTTTCATCGACCTCTAAAATTGAGAATGAGACAAGTAACCCAGTTTTGTACGAAAGAGGCAGACAGGAACAATAGCAAATACTAAAATGAGCAAAATTTCGTGCATTTGCGTGAATAGCATGTTGTGCGTTGAGATAGAGTCTTTCTAAATCAACATATTATTGAAGACTGAGGAAAACCCATGATCCCAGAACTTGGACACTTTGCGTTGATAATAGGGGTGGCTTTTGCCTTCTTATTAATCAGCGTCCCCCTAATAGGTGTTGCCAGAAAAGACCAATACCTTGTTAGGTACGCTTGGCCATTAACGTACGGAATGTTCTTTTTTATTACCTTATCTGTTGTCGTGCTGGCTTATAGTTTTGCCGTCGATGATTTCTCGGTCGCCTATGTGGCACATCATTCAAATTCTCAGTTACCTATCTTCTTTAAGATCTCGGCCGTATGGGGCGGTCATGAAGGGTCACTGTTATTTTGGGTGTTTGCTTTATCAACTTGGGCGGCTGCGGTTGCCTTGTTTAGCAAAGGTTTAGAAGAAGTGTTTACTGCCCGTGTGCTGGCAGTATTGGCTCTTATTGTGATTGGCTTTAGTTTGTTTATGCTACTCACATCTAGCCCATTTGAACGTTTATTCCCGATCCCAGCCGAAGGTCGTGACTTAAATCCAATGCTGCAGGACGTGGGATTAATCTTCCATCCTCCTATGTTGTACTTGGGTTATGTGGGCTTCTCTGTAAGCTTTGCATTTGCGATTGCTGCGCTGATGAGCGGCCGTCTCGATTCTGCATGGGCTCGTTGGACTCGTCCATGGACATTGGCCGCTTGGACCTTCCTTACGGGCGGTATCGCACTAGGATCTTGGTGGGCTTATTATGAATTAGGCTGGGGCGGTTGGTGGTTCTGGGATCCTGTTGAGAACGCCTCTTTTATGCCTTGGTTAGTGGGTACTGCGCTTGTTCACTCTTTGATTGTGACTGAGAAACGCGGTGCCTTCCGTAACTGGACTGTATTACTGTCTATTTTCGCTTTCTCTTTAAGTTTGCTTGGTACCTTTATTGTTCGCTCAGGTGTATTAACCTCAGTGCATTCATTCGCAGCCGATCCAAGCCGCGGTATGTTCATCCTGTTGTTACTTGGTTTAGCTGTTGGCGGTTCATTAACACTGTTTGCTTTACGTGCCAGTGAAATGAGTAGTCCAGCCCGTTTCGAGCTTAAGTCTAAAGAAACTATGCTCTTAGTGTGTAACGTGCTACTGACGGTTGCCGCAGGTACGGTACTATTGGGTACATTATATCCATTGCTCATCGATGCACTTGGCATGGGTAAGATCTCTGTTGGACCTCCATACTTTAATGCGGTGTTCGTGCCTATCGTATTAGTGCTATTTGGCTTTATGGGTATTGGTCCAATTATTCGTTGGAAAAAATCGAAAGCGGGCGAGCTTAAGCGTCAGCTATTGATCCCGGCAATGATTGCTGCTGTTATCGGTATTGTGACGCCATTTATCGTCGATGGTGCATTCAATATTTGGGTTACCTTTGGTATTGCTGCCGCTGCTTGGATTATTCTGGCTACCGCAAGAGCGGCCTATAACATGGTCAAGTCGAAAGAAGGTGATATCAGCATCAGCCGCATGGGCCGTAGTCAGCTTGGTATGATCTTCGCGCATCTCGGTATTGCCGTTTCTGTGATTGGTGCCACTATGGTGTCAAATTACTCGATTGAGAAAAGTGTTCGTATGGGACCTGGTGTAAGCCAAGAACTCGCCGGTTATACTTTTAAGTATCTCGAGACCAAAAACGTAGTGGGTCCTAACTACACTGCACAGCAGGGACAGATAGAGATCTACAAGGGCGATGAGCTACTGACATTACTAAAACCCGATCGTCGTCAATATAATGTGCGAACTATGGATATGACAGAAGCCGGTATTGACTGGGGTCTATTCCGTGACTTGTACGTAACTATGGGTGACCCTATTACCAGCACTGAATTTGCGGTTCGTTTAAACTATAAGCCGTTCGTGCGTTGGTTATGGTTTGGGGCAATTTTCATGATGATAGGTGGATTCTTCGCTGCATCGGATAAACGTTACCGTGCGAAAGTCACTGCAGCCGTCGCGCCTTTGGCCGAAAAGGCAAAATTGGCAACGGCTCAATAATTGGGGAATGTATGAAGAAGTTGGTTCTGTTTATCCCATTGGTCATATTTCTCGCCATGGGGGTGTTTCTATATAAAGGGTTATTTCTGAATCCGCAGCAATTGGATTCAGCACTGGAAGGGAAGCCTATTCCGGCTTTCCAACTGGAACGCCTAGAAACACCGGCTGAGATAATAACGAATGAGCAATTAAAAGGTAAGGTATCATTACTTAACGTATGGGCGACGTGGTGTCCATCTTGTAAATATGAGCATCCTTTCTTAGTGATGCTAAAACGTAAAAATCTTTTGCCAATTTACGGGATCAACTATCGTGATGAGCGTGTTCCTGCGTTAGAAGAGTTAAAACGTCAGGGCGATCCCTACAACGTTAATATCTATGATAAAGATGGGCGTTTAGGATTAGATCTTGGCGTTTATGGTGCACCAGAGAGTTTTATTGTTGATCATAACGGTATTATCCGTTTCCGTTATGCAGGTCCAATAGACCAACGCGTATGGAGTGAAACCCTTTACCCTATGATCCAACAATTACAAGCTGAAGCAGCGAAGGATGGCGCAGCATGAGAACGCTGATAAAAATCATAGGTGGTCTAGTGCTGATGTTCAGCATGACGACCGCCGTCATGGCAACACCAGTTGATACTTACGAATTCAAGTCACCTGAAAATCAAAAGCGCGGTTTGTCTTTGGCCCATGAACTACGTTGTCCACAGTGTCAAAACCAAAATTTGATCGACTCCAATTCACCCGTTGCTCGAGATCTGCGTCTTGAGGTATTCAAGATGGTTGACGAAGGAAAAGGGGATGA
The DNA here is from genome assembly GCF_025653905.1 of Shewanella sp. SM71. Classification (NCBI taxonomy): domain Bacteria; kingdom Pseudomonadati; phylum Pseudomonadota; class Gammaproteobacteria; order Alteromonadales; family Shewanellaceae; genus Shewanella; species Shewanella sp. SM71. The sequence continues at coordinate 1,483 of NZ_JAKKRW010000033.1, read as the reverse complement.
TGAGATCATCGAGTTTATGACCAGTCGTTACGGTGAGTTTGTTCTCTATAAACCTAAGATGGAAACCAAGACCTACATTCTCTGGTTAGGTCCTATTGGTTTATTACTTCTGGGTCTAGTGATTGGATTCATCTTCATTCGTAAGCAACGTATTGGCGGTAATGTGCCGAACGAAATTAGCGCAGAAGATCAGCGCGAGTTAGATACCTTGCTAAAGCGCAATACAAAATGAAGCATAAAGTCATAACGGCATTCATGTTGTCATCCATTCTTTCGGTATTTGTTGCTGGGGTCGCGCATGCGTACCCTGGTATGCAGCAAACGGCTAAACCGATGGAATCAACGGTTGATTTGATCAATGTACTGCCAAAGACTTTTCCTATTGAACCTGTTGCCTTTAATGATGTCGATGGTAAAGCTATCGACTTCAGCCAATTTAAAGGCAAGATCATTATGGTTAACATGTGGGCGACTTGGTGTCCGCCATGTGTCAGAGAGTTGCCTGCAATCGAAAGGTTAGCAACTAAGTTCAAGACTGAAGATTTTGTAGTGCTGCCTATCTCTATTGATGCAGAAGGTAAGCAGCAGGTTCAGCCGTTCTTAAGTTCATTGGGTATGGCGAATTTCAACTCTTACTACGATCAACCACAAAGTCTTGGGAACGTTTTTCCGCTCGACACGATTCCTGCGACCTTTATTCTTGATCAACAGGGTCAATTAATTGCCTTTGTTCGATCCTATGTTGATTGGGATGACGTAAAAGCCGTCTCGCTAATCCAAGGTTTTATCGATAAAGGCAGCAAAAAGCCCAATTAATAGGCACTTTGCATGTAAAATAATCGCCATTGTTTAAAAGATCGCCATGCGATCTTTTTTCATTTAAAAAGCCCTTGCACAAAAAGTTTCACTGCCTATAATGCGCATCCACTGACACGGCAGACAGCGAAAGCTAGCTGACGAGTTAGGTTGAATTGAGTCGCTTTTAAGCACTTAATTCAAGCGCAGAAAGAAGTTGTTAAATACTCCTTGACGCGAAACGGGAAATGCGTAGAATACGCAGCCCTAGCCAACTGGAAGCGTTCGGCGCTCAGTGTGGTACTCAAGTTCTCTTACGAATATTGAGTTGCTCTTTAACAAGATAAAACAAGAAATCTGTGTGGACACTCACAGGTGTTGAGTTAATCGAAATTACTTTACTTTCGAGTGAGTAATCAAAGAATTAAATCAATGTAATAATGAGTGTTCATAGCAATATGTACAGTTTGTTTCTGCTTTTAAGTGGGAACAAAAAATCAGAATTCATTGAGCCGCTGAAGTCGTAAGACGGAAGCAACAAAACTTTAATTGAAGAGTTTGATCATGGCTCAGATTGAACGCTGGCGGCAGGCCTAACACATGCAAGTCGAGCGGCAGCACAAGGGAGTTTACTCCTGAGGTGGCGAGCGGCGGACGGGTGAGTAATGCCTAGGGATCTGCCCAGTCG
>NZ_JAKKRW010000032.1:0-74128 GCF_025653905.1 Shewanella sp. SM71 | reverse complement strand
GAGTCGCCGCGGGAATTGTTGGGATAACGCACCAATGGAGCGTTTCTTTAGAAGTTTGAAATCTGAGTGGATACCCGCCAATGGTTATGGGAATTTTACAGAAGCAGATAAAGAGATCACAAATTACATCACTGGATATTACAGTGAGACCAGACCCCATCAATATAATGGTGGGTTAACGCCAAATGAGTCAGAACGTTTATATTGGAATGACTCTAAAATCGTGGCCAATTTTACTTGACCACTACATTAAACTTACGTTGAAAATGAGCATCTTGGGTTTTCAGGGTGGAAATTAATTCTCTGTACTCTGGAAACATCGGCATTCTCCTTGTCGTCATTTACTACACTTCAGGTTACGCCTTAACCCTAACCTTATACCAAGTCGTTAAACGTGACTTAGATCACTTTTAGCGGTCACTTAGATTAATACTAATGGATGATTTATTTTAATCTATTTTAAATCAGTGTCTTAGGCATTTGTTGCCACAGACTCTGGCATGAGTTCAGGATCTGGTTCACACTTTGTTTGGTATAAATCAGACTGACATTCGAAATATGGGCAAATTTGCTATCTTGTGAGCAGATGCTGGTGTAGTTGGTAATTTCATTACGACTAAACAATTACTTCTTGCCGATAATTCTGTGATCAAGTTAACCTTCACCGCTTCGATACTAGGTTAAAGTCGATTTTATAAGAATTTAATTATCAAAAATGAAAGGGGTTTTCACAATGGCTGATGTATTTCATTTAGGTTTGACCAAAGCGATGCTCGATGGTGCAACCTTAGCAATCGTTCCTGGTGATCCAGAGCGTGTAAAACGTATTGCCGAACTAATGGATAATGCGACGTTTCTTGCTAGCCACCGCGAGTATACAAGCTATTTAGCGTATGCCGATGGCAAGCCAGTAGTAGTGTGTTCAACTGGTATCGGTGGTCCATCTACTTCTATCGCAGTAGAAGAACTTGCACAATTAGGTGTGAATACCTTCCTGCGTGTAGGGACTACAGGCGCAATCCAACCTCATGTTAATGTGGGTGATGTGATTGTTACTCAAGCTTCAGTACGTTTAGATGGCGCGAGCTTACATTTTGCACCTATGGAATATCCAGCGGTTGCAAACTTTGAATGTACCACTGCTATGGTTGCAGCGTGTCGCGATGCTGGTGTTGAGCCACACATTGGCGTAACAGCTTCTTCTGATACTTTCTACCCAGGCCAAGAGCGTTATGACACTGTCACAGGCCGTGTAACGCGTCGTTTCGCGGGTTCAATGAAAGAATGGCAAGATATGGGCGTACTGAACTATGAGATGGAGTCTTCCACTTTGTTCACTATGTGTGCCACTCAAGGTTGGCGTGCAGCCTGCGTTGCTGGTGTGATTGTAAACCGCACCCAACAAGAAATTCCTAATGAAGCCACAATGAAGAAAACTGAAGTGAGTGCGGTTTCTATCGTGGTTGCAGCAGCGAAAAAATTGTTAGCTTAATTTTTAGTAAGCTAAGCAACACTCCCCTGCAAAGTGAGTGCTCAGAATAGAAAAGGTGCCAATGGCACCTTTTTTGTTGCTTTAAAACTATGCCGATACTGATTAGAAATGGTATTGAGCAATCACAGAGTAAGTGTCTTGATCGACGCCTTTCACACCGTATTTATTGGTCCACAGATCGTATTCGATACCCACCAATAATTTATTGGCTTGATGATCACCGAACAGGCTCTTTCCGAGATCGTATTTTAGCTGTGGGTTGAAATGGAAGTTCTCCTCGTAGCCGTTATCGTCGGTGGCAAATACCCAGTCGATAAAGCCATCGAGTACTATGTTGGCAGATCCAACAGGGATATCGATACGAAATACAGGAGTGAACTGCCAGCCGTCACTATTGTTACCAGTGCTCATACCATCGCGGCGATAGGTGTTAAAGTTAAGATAAGTGAAGTATGGTACTGCTACGTCAACCCCTAAACCGTAAAGTAAGCTGTGGACTGGGCCTTCACCTTCTTCATAGGTTAACGCTAGAGACAAGTCTGTTATTGGGCCAAAGGCTATTTTTTCGCCAAGAATTTTACTGGCACTAAAACGTGGCGAAATTTCACCATAGGTAGTGCTTTCCATGCCCGTGTCGTTACCTTTGAAATAGATAAAATCTTGGAAGGCAAACCAATCACCGTATTTCCAGCCGCCAGCCGTTTCTAAGGTAATAGTGGCTTGTTTATCTGATGGCGCTAAATCGTAGTCTTCGCCATAGAGGGCTGTTGCACTGAAATCCCACCACTGTACTAAGTCACCCGCAAATGCTTGAGGAGAAAGCATTAGTGCTAGGCATAGGCATGTTTTTTTCATTGTTATTTCCTGTTGTATAGGTCGAAGTTAATTCGTGTCTTACTCAATCCGCTCTCTGACCTATGGCATGGTTTGATGGGTAAGTTCAAACCTAGCGCGAGTGTACGTCAAAGGACTTGCTCAAAAGTGGGGGCAATATATGCAAAAATTTACATTTATTCAAAGTTTTTATCGAATGTTGTTGTCAAAATCACATAATCATTAGGTGAGGGATTTGATTTTTAGATAATTGATTTTTAATGGGTTTTGTTGTTATCGTGCTGCTTATTGATTGGGTTTTTGCTATCTTTTTGAATTGATTATGCTTAATTTTAAAACAACCTAACGGCTTTCGTGGGCGGATATGGGAGAATGAGGATTAAGTCATAGGTGATTGAGTGTGCGTTTTGATAGGGTAAATTTTGACATATTATGTCGATTATCCGAAACTCTGCTGTTATAGTGCAGTAAAGGACACTCTCATTTCAGGGGGAAATATGGAGTTTTCAAATCCGATTTTAGTGTGGGCAGTGATTGGTTTAGTGTTAATGCTCGCCGAAATAGTGGTTCCAGGTGGCATAATAGTGTTGCTGGGTGCGGCTTGTTTAGTCGTGGCAGGTGCGTTAGGCATAGGACTGGTCGAAGGTGTCGTGCAGAGCATGACCCTGTGGTTTATCTCTGCCATTGTGTTGTTATTGGCTTTCAGACAAGTCACTCAGAGGCTCGTTGGTGGTGATTCCCATGTGGATAACACGGATGAAGCAATCGAACTATACAATCAAATTGTTCGCGTAAAGCAGACTATAGGTCCTGGGCAAACACCCGGGCGGGTGGAGTTTCAAGGTAGTGAATGGCCAGCGCTTGGCGATGGCAGCATTATTGAGGCGGGTACCGAAGTCAGAATTATTTGTCGTGAAAATATCGCTCTAGTCGTTGAGCCTATTTCAATAGAAGCTTCCAAAAACTAAAGGATGGAATCTATGTTTGTATTTACCTTAGTCATTTTATTTATCTTTTTTATTCTTTATAAGTTGATGTTAATTGTGCCGATGCGTGAAGTGCATGTCATTGAGCGTCTTGGCAAATTCCGCGCAGTATTAAGCCCTGGATTTCATTTTTTGATCCCTTTTTTCGATCGCGTCTCCTACCGTCACGATACCCGTGAGCAAGTATTAGATGTGCCGCCACAGAGTTGTATCTCCAAAGATAACACTCAACTTGAAGTGGACGGCTTGGTCTACCTAAAAGTGATGGATGGCAAATTGGCGAGTTATGGTATTGAAAACTACCGTAAAGCAGCGGTGAATTTAGCTCAGACCACTATGCGATCTGAAATCGGTAAGCTGAGTTTGAGTGAGACTTTCTCTGAACGTGATAGCTTAAATGAATCAATCGTGCGGGAAATAGATAAGGCTTCCGAGCCATGGGGAATCAAGGTATTGCGCTATGAAATTCGTAATATCACGCCTTCACGCCATGTGATCCACACTCTTGAGAAGCAGATGGAAGCTGAACGCCGTAAACGTGCCGAAATCACCTTAGCGAATGCCGAAAAAGCCGCGATGATCAATATGTCTGAAGGTGAGCGCCAAGAGGCCATTAACCTGTCAGAAGGTCAAAAACAGAAACGGATTAATGAAGCTAAAGGTACAGGTCAGGAGATCGCTATCATAGCCAAAGCAAAATCCGAAGGTATGGCAATGATCTCGCAAGCATTAGCCGTCAATGGCGGTACAGATGCGATGAATATGCTATTAAAAGAACAGTTTATTGCTCAAGTTGGTAAGATCCTCAATGATGCACAAGTCTCTGTTGTTCCCGCTGAAATGGCAAAACTTGAAGGTTTCTTCGAAGGCATGGAGCAAGTCACTCAGACTATGAGTGGCCAGAATAATCTTGGCAAAGGAGCGCGATAATGAATATTCCAGTAGATACAGATTTGATTGTGATGGCAATTTGGGGACTAATATTTGCCATTTTTGTGATTAAACTATTTCAATCGATCCGCCTAGTACCCACTAAATCGGCTTTTATTGTTGAGCGTTTAGGTAAGTATCACAGTACGTTAGATGCGGGGTTCCATACTTTGATCCCCTTTGTGGATAAAGTGGCTTTTATTCATGATTTGAAAGAAGAAACCATCGACGTACCGCCGCAGGAATGTTTCTCGAGCGACGAAGTAAACGTTGAAGTGGATGGGGTGATTTATATCTCTGTGACTGACCCTGTGAAGGCCAGCTATGGTATTACCGATTATCGTTATGCAGCAATTCAGTTGGCGCAAACGACGACGCGCTCTGTCATAGGGACACTTGATCTTGATCGTACGTTTGAAGAGCGTGATGTGATTTCAGCTAAGGTAGTGCAAGTCTTAGATCAAGCGGGTGCCCTGTGGGGAATACGTGTGCATCGTTATGAAATAAAAAATATCACACCACCTGAAACCGTTAAAAATGCCATGGAAATGCAAGTAAATGCCGAGCGTGAGCGCCGTGCATTATTGGCTAAGAGTGAAGGCGACAAACAGAGTAAAATTAACCGTTCTGAAGGGGTTAAAGCTGAAACGGTAAACCGTTCTGAAGGTGAGATGCAGCGCCGGATTAACGAAGCCGAAGGTAAGGCTGAGGAAATTTTAACCATTTCCCGTGCGACGGCAGAATCGATTGAACGTCTCGCCTCTGTTATTGCCGCACCGGGTGGTCACAATGCCCTGCGGATGCAACTCGGTGAGCAATACTTTAAACAGCTCGATGGCTTAAGCCAGAAGAATAGTCGAGTCGTATTGCCGGGTAATATGGTGGATTTCGATTACTGGATGAATAGCATAGGCTTAACGGAAGAAAAACCGAGCTAAGGCTGTGGTTAAAATCTGAAACTAGCTAGTTCATTAAGGTCAAATACTCAGGTGTTTGGCCTTATTTTTTGGCTGAAATTTGATTCTGTGTGATGGAGAGTGGGTGGGTTAGACAGCTTCTGTTGAATGAACCGCCAGAAGCTGCAGTTGGGCATAGATAAATTTTTCATTGAATGGAAGGCTAATATGCTAGGCGTTCATGAATTTGGGAATGGGCGTGGGTTTCAATGAGCTTGGCAATTTGGTTTTGTTCTAAATGCTGAAGCGCAGAAATTTCGTCATAAATCTTGTCTTGAACATCCAGCGGCATGCGCACATGTTCCATAAACATCCTAATTCCCAGCATGTCGCCACTCTTGAACAATTGGCTGAATTCGGTGGCTTCTATCTCGATTAATGCATTCATAATACTTCACCCTGAGGTTGGATTTGACACAGATACAGCGGTCTTGCTGTTAATTAAGAGATACGCCTAAGTTTGATCTAGGTCAATTAAACTGCATATTAATCTTTCTTAATAAAGGATTTTGTTGTTTTTAAATAATGGGTTATAAATTTAGTATATCAGCAAATTTGAAATGAGTTGTTGTTTAAAACTGAGTTTTTATGGGTAGGCAGAATCAATAAGTAACGGATAAAAAAATAGCGACGAGCGATAAAACGCTGGCCGCTATTTATTCTTAATAGTCTATCAGGAGTAGGCTAAAGCCTTATTTAGGAATCGCCAGAATCTGGCAACCATTAATTCCCGCTTTTTGCAGTGTATGACGTTTACGCTCTGCATCACGTTTACGCTCGAAGGGGCCTAAAGCAACCTTGTACCATACGCCGGTTGTACCTTCGACTTGTCTCACTTGCGCCTCTAAACCTTGGAAAGCGATGACGGCTTTCATCTCGTTCGCCTGTGATTCTTGGCGGAAAGAAGCACACTGCAACTGATATTGCATCGGTGTTCTGCTCGCAACAATATCGGGAATATCGACCTCAACATGCTTATTTTCAAGCTCGTTGAGATAGGTCCATTCTTCCTTTGGTTGTGGTGGCAGAGCATTAGGATCCTTCTTTGGCGGAACAATAAGCTCAGCAGTTTCAGTTGTCTCTACTGGGATAACGACCGCTTGGCGTTCAGGTTCTTTGACCTTAGGAGTAAGCACTGCTGTCTCTTGAGGCTTAACTTGTACTTCCGTTTTCTTGGCTGGAGCGGGTATCGGCTTCACTTCTTGCTTAGCATTATCTTTAATGCTTGACAGGAAATAGACGAAACAACCCACAGCGAGTATGACAAAGCCTATCAAGGTCAGCGGCAGCTTCTTACGCGGCGCCGATTTAGATTGTGAAGGCTTTGCTCGAGTTGGGCGAGTCGCGCGGATTGGGCGCGGTTTAGCGCCCGACTGCGGCCTTCTATTGGCATAATCGCGATTACTCATGGCTTACATCCGCTCTAAGGTTTCAATACCGAGTAGATTTAGGCCTTTTTGTAACGTACGAGCCGTCAGTTGCGCGAGTAATAAACGGCTGTTCTTTTGCGCGTCATTATCGGCGGCAAGCACTGGACAAGCTTCGTAGAAGCTAGAGAAAGCACCCGCTAATTCATATAAATAAGCACACAGTACGTGCGGCTGACCTTTATCGACAACACGATTGAGGATCTCACCGAACTGCGCCAACTTATTACCGAGATCTTTCTCTTTTTCATGCTCAAGCACGATTTTCGCTTGGCTGAGATCCAGATCGGTTACTCGCTTGAATATGCCCGCAACACGGGTGTAAGCGTACAGCAGGTAAGGTGCGGTATTGCCTTCGAAGCTGAGCATTTGTTCAAAGCTGAAAATGTAATCGCTGGTGCGGTTTTTTGACAAGTCAGCATATTTAACGGCGCTGATCCCAACGACACGGGCGATTTCAGTCAGCGTGGCCTCATCCATATCAGGATTTTTGCTACGAACGAGTTCTAGCGCGCGCACATTGGCTTCTTCTAACAGGTCAACTAACTTAACGACACCGCCGCTACGGGTTTTGAATGGACGGCCATCTTCGCCATTCATAGTACCAAAACCTAAGTGTTCTAATGACATATCTTCACGGACAAACTTAGCCAGTTTCGCTAGGCTAAAGACTTGTTGGAAATGCAGTGCCTGACGTAGGTCAACAAAATACAAGACGCGATCGGCCTTTAACACGTTCGAGCGATAGCGCATTGCCGCAAGATCTGAGGTGGCATACAAATAGCCGCCATCGGCCTTTTGGATGATAACAGGCAGTGGCTCACCTTCTTTGTTGCGGAAGGCTTCTTGGAATACGACTTTAGCGCCGTTACTTTCGGTTAATAAACCTTGGGCATCTAAATCTTTAACCACTTGCTCGAGATCGGCGTTATAAGCACTTTCGCCGTGTACATCGGCGCGGGTCAGGCTCACACCTAAACGGGCGTAGACTTCATGGCAGTGGCTTAACGAAATATCGTTAAATTCGCGCCACAGTTTGTTGCAATACTCGTCGCCAGATTGCAGTTCGACCACTAACTGACGAGCGCGGGTTGCGAATTCTGCTGATTCGTCGAAACGCAGTTTAGCGGCACGATAAAAGTTTTCTAAATCAGACAGTTCAAGTTGAGCTTCTTCACCATTTTTGGCGCGCAGCTCTTCCATATAGGCCAGCAACATACCAAATTGTGTGCCCCAGTCGCCCACATGGTTTTGACGAATAACCTTGTGGCCTAAAAATTCTAACGCACGCACAACACTGTCACCAATGATGGTTGAACGTAGATGGCCTACATGCATTTCTTTGGCGAGGTTGGGTGAAGAGTAATCGACAACAACGGTTTGTGGTGTCGGTAACTTAATGCCTAAATGCTCATCGTTGACGGCATTTTGCAGTTGATCTGCTAAGGCGCTGTCGTTGATGAAAAAGTTGATAAAGCCTGGTCCTGCAATTTCAACCTTAGCTACAAAAGCCGAAGCCGGTAAGGTATCTATGATCAGTTGGGCTAATTCGCGTGGATTCTTGCCTGCGACCTTGGTTAGCATCATGGCTAAGTTGGTTGCCAAGTCGCCATGACTCTTATCCTTGGTTCGATCTACCTGAATGCGTGCTTCAAAGTCAGCAGGCACAATACCTTGTTGTTTAAAGGATTCTAGAGTTTGTTCAAGTAATGATTGGATATGTGATTTCATGGGTTCTAATCGGCACTAACTTTAAGAGTGAATACAGGGAATAACCGCATATTTTAGCCGTTTGTGGTTAACAATTGCTATCTTCCCGATGATTTTTTATCAAATGGCGCTTAAATACTTATCAAATACTCGACTCAGAGGAGATCCTGTGGATCTCTGTCTAAGCTCCATCGGCAGCGTTTAGCTTCGATAAGTTGTTCTACAAGCGGATGAATACGTTCAAACTCTTGTTGCAAGCGATTGCGGTTTTTAGCTTGGAATAAGAGTTGGCGGCGGAACTTGCCGGCTTTTTTATCTAAGGGCGCTGGCATAGGACCAATCACCTCAAATTCTTTATCTTGCGGCAAAAGCGCGGCAAAGGCGTTGAGAAAGTTATCGGCATCACTGGCTAAATGTGCTTCGGCGCGCACCAACACCATGTGCCATGCTGGCGGCAGCAGTGCTTGTTGACGTTCTTTGAGCTGGCTGCGAGCAAACTCGCCATAACCGCGGTGCAGCAAATCCCGCAAAATGGGATTGTCGCTCTGGTGAGTTTGCAATAATACCGTGCCGGGTTTACTGGCGCGCCCTGCGCGACCTGCAACTTGGGTATAGAGTTGTCCAAAACGTTCGGGCGCGCGGAAGTCGGCGCTAAATAAAGCGCCATCGACATCGAGTAACCCAACAAGCGTCACATCAGGGAAGTGGTGGCCCTTAGCTAGCATTTGCGTGCCGACGAGGATTTTATATTCCCCCTTATGAATCGCATTTAAGTGGGTTTCTAATGAACCTTTAAGGCGGGTCGTATCACGGTCGATGCGCACTACTGGATGTTTAGGAAACTCTTGTTGCAGCGCTTCGGCGAGCTGTTCTGTGCCTATGCCTTGGCCCATCAACATAGTGCTGCCACATTTGTGACACTGCTTGGGGATAGCGTATTGATTGCCACAATGGTGACAGCAAATTTCGCCAAGGGATTGATGTACTGTGAAAAACGCGTCGCAGCGGTCGCATTCGTGTAAGTGCCCACACTCGTGGCAAAGCAGGGCTGGTGCGAAGCCGCGGCGATTGAGAAACAACAAGACTTGGTTGCCAGCGTCTAAATGCAGGCGGATTTCGTTCAGTAGCGGCACTGACATACCGGCTTTCAGCGGCATATTTTTAATGTCGATAATGCCTTGGCGCACTTTTTTAGCCGCACCTGCGCGTTCACCCAATTGTAAATGATGGTAACGGCCGCTTAAGGCATTTTGTAGACTTTCGAGTGAGGGCGTCGCTGTGCCCAAAATCACCGGAATCGCTTCTAAATGGCCACGCATGACTGCCAAGTCGCGGGCATGATAACCAACGCCTTCCTGTTGTTTGAAACTACTGTCGTGTTCTTCATCGAGTATGATGATGCCGGGATACGCCATAGGTGTGAACAATGCTGAGCGGGTGCCGATAATGATTGCAGCCTGACCACAGCGGGCCTGGCGCCATGCTTCGAGCCTCTGATTGTCAGTTAACCCTGAATGCAAAATGGCAACATTGACTTTGAAACGGCGCTTAAAGCGATTGATTGTCTGGGGGGTTAAGCCGATTTCAGGCACTAAAATTAACGCTTGTTTGCCTTGCTTGAGGATTTCTTCGAGTACAGCAAGATAGACTTCCGTTTTACCCGAACCGGTAATGCCTTCTAATAAAGTACAGTGATATCCTTGTTGCAGATTTAAAGTGGCAACGGCGACGGCTTGTTCTTTATTGAGTTTATGTGGCGTTTCGTCCATTTCGAGTGTGGTGCGCCAGTCGAGGTTAAGCTCTGCAATTTTTTCATGGCGTGCCACCCAACCTTTATCTTCTAGGGCTTTAAGCGCCGCTTTACTGATGTCTAAGCTGATAACCTCTTCTTGGGTTAAGCTGGCGGTTTTGAGTAACTCGAGTAGTTTTTTCTGTGCGGGTGCGCGTTTAACCGCTTCGGGCGCAATATTTTGGCCTATTTCAGTTAATTGCCAGAATTGGATTTTTTGTGGCGCGGCATCGAGCCCTTTACGCAGGGCCACAGGTAAGGCTTGGGTTAGCATCTGCCCTTGGCTGCAAAAATAGTATCTCGCAGCCCAAAGAGTTAATTTATAAAGTGATTCAGGCAGTAAAGGTTTATCGTCGATAAACTCGAGCACAGACTTAATTTGCTTTGGGGCTAAGCTGCAAGACTCAGTGATATCAGTGACTAACCCGATCAATTGTTGACGACCGAAGGGAACTTTAACGCGCACACCTATTTGCGGTGTACTAGGATAGGATTCGGGTACGCGGTAGCTAAAGGTTTGCCGCATAGGCACAGGTAACGCAACTTCGACAAACAATGACATATGCAGGCAAGTCTTAGACAAGAATGTGGTTTAGTGTACTCAGCGCGGCTGGCTAGGGCTAGCCCTAATGATGGTTTACCAAGGATAGTTGAGAGTAAATAAATGGCTAATATAGTGAAATCATTAGGTCTACTTGCTTTGGTGTGCAGTGCACCTAGCATGGCACAAGTCTCCCATGTGAGCATTAATAGCCGGATGTTTGAATTAGGCGCTTACCCTAAACTCAGGGTGAATGTGATCGCAGACAATCAAGATATGTCGCGCTTAGAGTTTGTTGTGCAGCAAGCAAGCGGCGAAGAAAGGTTAATGGTTGAGGAGATTAATCGCTTTTTAGTTTTACTCACTGGCGTTGAAGATGTGAAGGATAGTAGCGCTAAACTCTTAGTGAGAGAGTATCGTCTTGACCGATGGTATGACGTCAAAAGTATCAATTTATTCGGCACAGCTAAACCTGCCTCTGCCGCGTTAACGACAAAAGCGGTTTCGGACACTAAAAATACCACCATAGCGGGCGCCCCAAAAAGTGCGGATAAAGTGGGCATTAAGCCTGTAAAAGTGGTGGCAGAACCAAAGCCAGTTGCAGAGGTAACGCCCGCAGCGACTGTTGCTACTGCTGCAAATACCCAATCCAAAGTACCAACGGTAGAAGTGGTGACTGGCTTTAGATTTCCTGAAGCCGCGAATAAACAAAATACGTCGGCTACTGAGATAAACGCCTTCGCTAAAACCTCTGAGACGATTGCTGTTGAAAAAGGGGCTGTTGAAAACGCTGCAACTGAAACTGTGGTTCCAGAAATAGTGAAAACGGCAAATAATGAGCAAAAACAGAATATTGCTGAAACGGCCTCACAGACGCCCGAACATTGCCAGTTAACGTATCTTGCTGGCGAGACGTTGTGGCGTATCGCCAATCGATATGCCAAGGATTGGGGTGTGAGTGTATATGGCGCTATGTTGGCGATTTACGAGGCAAATCCTGTGGCTTTCTCGAAGAATAGAATCAATGCACTCAAGAGCAATGCGGTGCTATCTTGTCCTTCGAAAATGATTTTGGATCAGCATTCTGATGCTAAAGAGGCGCGGGCGGTATTTGAGGCTAAAGAAGCGGGAAAATAAGCCGCTTAACTAAAGTCAAAATAGACACAGATTAACCAGCAAACGCTCAGATAATCTACTTGTATCCCTTGTAGGTATGCTGTACCATTCTGCGCCCTAAACATATTGTTATTAACATGCATGTGGTGTCCGACTACGGGTTGGAAGAGCGACATGGCCTTACACTTTTGAGGTAACCCCAATGAAACCAGGTATCCACCCAACATACGCTATCATCACTGCAAACTGTACTTGTGGTAACGTTATCAAAGTAAACTCTACTGCTGGTAAAGATCTGCATTTAGACGTATGTGGTGCTTGTCACCCATTCTACACTGGTACACAAAAAGTTGTTGATACCGGCGGTCGTATCGACAAATTCAACAAGCGCTTCGCAGTGCTTGCAAAGAAATAATTGCGATTGCAATGTTTCTAGAAAAGGCGCCTATGGCGCCTTTTTGCTTTTTGTTATTCGTCGATTTTCTTTATTCCGCTTATTCTACATATCTAGCTGGTACGACTTCACTCAATAAATCGTCAACTTATTCTGTATTGAGAGTTCAAGTGTATAATTCGACTTATTTATAGCAATTAACTATAAGATAAATATGCTAGTCGCCATATATTGTAATTTAACCAACATTTTTGAGATTAAGTCGCTACAACTAGCGCAGTAACTACAAAATATATGTTTGTTTCCTACAAAACATATTAAGAAATGCAGCTTTATTATAGGAGATAAGTTTATAAAACTAAGCTTAGAGGGTCTATTTGGCGGCTAAAGTGAAATTTATGAATCTCTTATTTATAAATTCCCCTTATTGGCGTATCTTACCCCGACCAGCCAGACTATTGACATCACCCTTTGGTGAGACTAGATGTGTGTTGGTAGGTCTTACTCTCATAAATTATAAATGTCGCATTTCAGGATTTTAAAATGTCAGATATTCGTCAACAAGCACTCGATTATCATGAATTTCCCATACCAGGCAAAACCGCAGTTTGCCTTACCAAACCCGCCGAAACGAGTCACGATCTCGCCCTAGCTTATAGCCCAGGTGTGGCTGAGCCAGTACGCGAAATCGCTGCAGATCCTGACAATGCGTATCGTTATACCAATAAAGGTAATACGGTTGCCGTGATTACCAATGGTACGGCTATCTTAGGTTTAGGGAATTTGGGCCCTTTGGCTTCTAAACCTGTAATGGAAGGTAAAGCATTATTGTTCAAGCATTTTGCGAATATCGATTCGACAGATATTGAGATTACGCATAATACGCCTGAGGAATTTATCAATACTGTTGCTGCTATTGCTGACACTTTTGGTGGTATCAATCTTGAAGATATTAAAGCGCCCGAATGCTTTGTTATCGAACGTGAATTGATTGCTCGTTGTAAAGTGCCAGTATTTCATGACGATCAACACGGCACGGCAATCGTGACCGCGGCGGGTATGATCAATGCGCTGGAAATTCAAGGCAAGTTGATCAGCGACGCGACTTTTGTGTGTATGGGCGCGGGGGCTGCTGCCATCGCTTGTATGACTATGCTGGTAAAATGCGGTGCGAATCGCGCCAACATTTACATGCTAGACACTAAAGGTGTTATTCATTCTGGTCGTACAGATCTTAATGAATATAAAGCACTCTTTGCGAATGATACCGAAAAACGCACGCTTCTTGATGTTATTAAAGGTGCTGACGTATTTTTAGGTCTATCAGGTCCTGACGTCATTGGTGCAGAAGAAGTCGCGCTGATGGCCGATAAGCCAGTGATTTTTGCATGTTCTAACCCAGATCCTGAAATCAAACCTGCACTTGCTCATGCAACGCGTAGTGATTTGATCATGGGTACGGGTCGTAGCGACTATCCAAACCAAGTGAATAACGTATTGTGTTTCCCGTTTATTTTCCGTGGTGCATTGGATGTGCGTGCGTCTTGCATTAATGATGAGATGAAAATTGCGGCAGTTCATGCAATTGCTGCACTGGCGAAAGAGCCTGTGCCTGCGAGTGTATTGAAGGCTTATCCTAATGTGACGTCGTTGAGTTTTGGCCCTGAATACGTGCTGCCAAA
The DNA here is from genome assembly GCF_025653905.1 of Shewanella sp. SM71. Classification (NCBI taxonomy): domain Bacteria; kingdom Pseudomonadati; phylum Pseudomonadota; class Gammaproteobacteria; order Alteromonadales; family Shewanellaceae; genus Shewanella; species Shewanella sp. SM71. The sequence continues at coordinate 60,271 of NZ_JAKKRW010000032.1, read as the reverse complement.
ACCTATGGACCCACGTTTATTGCCAAATGTCGCCCGTGCGGTTGCACAAGCGGCTATCGACTCTGGTGTGGCTGCTATCACCACTTTACCTAAATACGCCGACTAGGCTAAAAGTGGTAAAAACATCGAAAAGAGGCTAATTAGCCTCTTTTTTGTTTTTAAGTGGACATTAAAGTCACAGCGTCTTAGTTGCCTTTTAGGTTATGCTACTGAATAATCAACGGACAACTTTTGTTGAACTTCTGTTAAAATCGCACAAATAATTATAATAATCCTGCAGGATAGCGGATAGATGAAATTCACCCGAATGTTAACTACAAAATTAACCAGCTTTTGGTTAATGTCATTAGCCGCTATCGCCTTCGTATTTTTGCTGAGCGCTATGATGAGTTTCGTGCAGCTGACCTATAAATTTCAGCAGCAAAAAGTCGCTGAACTCGAAACTATGTTAGTGGATCAGTTCCAACACCAACCTGATTGGGAGCTAGAGGCCTGGCTACCGCCCATGCTGCTTGCTTACAATGCCGTTAATTTTCGGTTGACCTTGAAAGATGAAGTATTATTTGCCTATGAAGGCAATCTGACTACGCAAAATGCCATGGTGTATGACCATGTGCTAGAGCCGACATCTGGCTTGCGTATGCAGTTAACCTTGACTCAGCCCTTTGAACATTACACTTTCAGTTGGTATGAAATTCTGATTTTGTTGGTCGGTATCTTAGCCGTGGCTGCCTTAGTGCGTTTTGGTTATTTATGGTTTTCACAGCAGCTCGATGGCATTGAAGAATTAGCCTTACGCAGTCGATTGATTCTGCAAGGTAAGCATGAGCAAGCACTCGCTACCCCCGGAAATGGTAAACCAAGGCTGATTAACCGTGCTTTGACTAAGTTGTTAGAAGAGTTACAAGACGCCCAAAAGGAGCGGGGGCGTTTCGACAAATTCATCCGTTCTAATACCTTTCTCGATGCGGAAACTCGCATTGGTAACCGACTCTTTTTGAATAATCGTCTCGACGCCCTTAGTCATAATCAGGCTATGCTTGCCCACGGGGTAATCTATTTATTAGAAATGGATGATCTGGATTTATTGCAGCAATCCCAAGGTGAAGCCGTGACGAAAGAGCTATTAAACTCGACAGTTAATGCGATAAGTCAATTGCTGCAAACTCAAGCTAATAGTATTTTTGCCCGTCGCTCCCATAATCAATTTGCCATAGTCGTGCCGCAAATCTCCTTAATTGAAGCGGATCAATTTGCCAGCAAACTACTCAAGATATGTCTAAGCCAGCCTTTGCCTGATGTTGAGAATAGCGATAACTTTTTCCACCTCGGATGCGCTTATTTTACCGCAGGCGATAATGCGGCTCAGTTAATTGAAGAAGCCGATATGGCCTTAAGGGCGGCACAATTACAGGGTAATAGTAATTGGTTTATGTACGACAAAGGCGCGATTGATGAAGAGTTTGCCAAAGGCTCAGTGCGTTGGCGAAGCTTTTTAGAAAACGCGTTAGTGCAAAGGCGATTCTTCCCCTTTAGCCAGCCGATAATTGATTCAGATGGTAATGAACACCATAAAGAGATATTTACGCGGGCTCGGGATAATCAGGGGGCGTTAATCCGTGCCACACTCTTTATTCCTATGGCGAATAAATGTGGCTTAATGCCACAGGTCGAACGGCAAATTATTGAGAGGGTATTGTTATTATTGTCGAATGAATTAGCAGACGGCGTATCGAATGCTCAAACAATTAAGACATCAGCGCCGCAGATATACAGTATTAATCTGAGTTTGGATTCGCTAATGAGCCGAGCCTTCACTCAATGGCTAAAAACGACGCTATTAGAATATCGCCATCTAACCACGAGACTGATTTTCGAAGTGTCTGAAGATATCGTTATTCAACATCAAGATAAGTTGCAGCCTAAATTAGATATGATCCGTAAAATGGGCGCGAGATTATGTGTCGACCATGTGGGTCAGCAGGTTGTCGGTACTTATTACATTCGCGAATGCCATTTTGATTTAATTAAGTTACACAGATCCATTGTGCGTCATATTCATTTACGACCAGAAAACCAATTATTTATTCGCAGTTTGATTGGTGGTTTATATCGAACGGAAGTACAAGTCTGCGCCGAAGGGGTAGAAGTCTTTGAAGAGTGGCAGACACTGCAAATCCTCGGTGTTGGCGCAGCGCAAGGAATGTATTTCAGTGAACCCATAGAGGCTAAGTAAGGGAAGTTCAGTGTTTGGGTGATTAATGTCGTCTTAGAGACAAATAGATCCTATTATTCACGTATTTATCTATAAAATACGAGCATTTGCGGCTAAACTAGCCAGTGCCAAAAATATGACGTTTGCGGTTTTTATTCTGTATCGAGCAGGTCATAGGTCAAGGAGCACTGGAGAGTGGAGTGACAGGAAGTTTGTGCGAAAGAGACTACTCAAGCTTTTAAATTCAGTTGGTTATAGGCATCTTTATGGAAAAAAGTCTTATAGGTCGATTAGCCTTTTGGCAGAAGAGAACAGAACCGACTAGCCTTGGTGTCTATGTCTGCGCCGATAAATTATGGGTTTACGCACCTGCCCAAAAAGAAAATGCTGAGCAGTGGTTACCCTTTGAGCTGAAAGATGAGCACTGGTCATTGGCGTTTGCTGCTGTGGCTAAATCCTTTCCCAATGCACAGTTACAGCTGATTTTGGCTTCAGGCCTTTATCAATTACTGCTGACCGATAAACCGAATGTCGATACTGTCGAGTTATCCCAAGCCTTGTTGTGGTCAATTAAAGACATGGTCACGCTACCTGTACCGCAAATCCATTTGGATTACTTTGAGTCACCCATTCCGAGTAATAAAATCAATGTTGTGGTGGTGGATAAAGCTAAGTTAGTGAGTATGGTGCAGGCCATTCATGAACAAGATTTACAACTTTTCGGTATTAGTATCGAAGAGTTAGCCGTAACTAACCTATTTAATGATGACAACCAAGCGCGTCTGGTGGTAAGCCATAATCCCGGTCAAGAATTGCTACTGACTGTGGTTAAGCAGGGTCAGCTGTATATGCAGCGTCGCGTGCGCGGATTTACTCAATTGGATAAGACTCAAGCGGATGAGTTAAGTTATGGCATGGCAGACAATTTAAGCTTAGAAATTCAGCGTTCTATGGATTATTTTGAAAGTCAATTGAGACAGGCTCCGGTATCTTCTATCGAACTCCTCGCCGATGGTGCCGTGGATGCTTTAGCTAAGTTAGTCTCGGCAAACTTCAATCAAGCTGTGAATGTCATTGATAAAAGCTGTGTTGGCGCGCGAATGGCGGGATTAGCCTTTGCTGAATTTTATCGAGGTACTGAGTGATTAAATACCGAGTCAATCTTTACACTCCTTCATTATTGCCCCCGAAGCAAAGATTAACCTTTGCGCGTTTAAGTGCCTACGCCTTGGTTTTTGCGATCTTATTTGCGGTTTTAGGTGGTTATAGCTACTGGCAAGTCAGTGAGTTACAACAGGCCCAGCAGTTGGCTGCCCAACAAAAGCAGCAATTCGATACCCAAAAACAGGCATTAGAAGCACAAATTGCTGCGCGTAAACCCGATGCCGATCTTGTTGCGCGAGTCGATTTAGCGGCACAACAGTTAGAGCTGAAGCAATTACTCATGGGAGAATTGAGTCTTAGGACTTCTTTAACTAGCCGTGGTTTTGCGCCAGTTCTTAAAGATTTAGCCGTCGTGTCGGATGCGAGTGTTTGGCTTAGTCATATCGTCATTAATGAGCAAGATTTTATGTTCGAAGGTTTTGCCGACCATCCTCAAAGCATTCCGCAGTGGATTGGCAAACTTAAAACTACGCAGACTTTAAAGGGGCAAGCTTTCTCGTCGATGAGCATGGATCGCGGTGAAGATAAACCTTTGGCCTTTACCTTGAAAAGCGATAACAAGGAGGAAGCCGCGCAATGAAGCAAAAGTTAGCCCAATTAGGACAACAGTTTGATGCGCTAAGTCGCCGTGAGCGAGTGTTGATCTCAGTCGCCATTCTGGCCGTGGTCGGCATGCTGAGTTATTTACCCTTAGAGTCCCTGTGGAAAACCCATCTGGCTGTTTCACAACAACTAAAAGCCTTAGATCAGGAAAACGCGATTTCGGCTCAGCAGATTGACTTGTATCAGCAACGTTTAGCGTTAGATCCCAATCAAGATTACCAACAGCGTCTAGTGCTGTTGCAGCAACAGAATCAAGCCCTAGATGCCCAGCTCGATGAGCAGATGGTGGATATGGTGCCGGCAGACTATATGCCGCAGTTGCTGGGTAATTTACTAGGACAAGTGCAAGGGATTAAATTAATTAAGTTTATGTCGATAGCGCCCATCCCTTTGTTACCCGTGAGTGAAGAGAAAAAACTCAATCTATATAGTCATGGTATTCGTTTGAGTCTAGAGGGTGATTATTTTTCTGTGTTGCGCTTTGTGGAAGCCGTTGAGGCCATGCCAGATAAACTTTATTGGAAGCGTCTCGACTATAAAGTCGCGGAATATCCAAAAGCGACTGTAGAGATTGAACTTTATACCTTGAGTATTAATAAGGACTTTATCAGTGTTTCTAAATAAGTCTTATATTATCAGTGTGTTGTTATTGGTTAGTAGCCCTATGGTATCTGCTGAATCGCTGCGCGACCCGACTTTGCCCGGTAAAGGCTTTGCTGTGCAGGGTCATGCGAGTCAAACGCAGGATCAGGCGCTTGTACTTAACAGCATAGTAAGCTCAGGAAACACGGCTTATGCTGTGATAAATAACAAGATATTGTCTGTTGGCGACAGCGTTCAGGGGCTGAGTATCGTTAAAATTACCCCCACTTATGTATCGCTGTCCGATGGACGGAAATTGACATTGTTTCAAGCAATAACAGAGAGATAGGGAATACACCTCAGATGAAAGCGATTAAATACTTTACACCTCTGCTCTCACTTTGCCTTGTGGCGTGTCAGACCACAAATAGGCCACAGCCGGAGGCGAGTAAGGCGGAATTAGCGGCCTCAATGGCGACGGCAACGGCATCAACGACGCCACCGCCTGCGACTATGCCGGACGCGGTTCAGCGGGAATTGAATTCAGGCGCATTGCTATCAGGTTTGACCCCCACGTTGGAAACTGAGCGTCGTTTCGATGTATCCGCCCACGATGTTGATGCTAAAGTATTTTTTCCAAGCTTAGTCCAAGGTACACCGCTGAGTGTTGCCGTACATCCTGACGTGCAAGGTACGATCTCATTATCCCTTAAAGGTGTGACGTTAACTGAAGCAATTCAAGTGGTTGAAGATATCTACGGCTACGAAGTGAGTCGCGAAGGGCGCATCCTAAGAGTGTTTCCTGCTGGGATGCGTACCGAGACGTTTCCGCTGAATTATCTCTACATGGAACGCGATGGCTTATCTGTGACGTCAGTGAGTTCAGGACGGATTTCGGATAGCAATAATTCCAATAGTAATTCGAACAATAACAATTCAAACAATAGCGGCTCGAATAATAATAACTCGAACAGCAGTAATGGCAATAACTCGAGCAGTAATGGCGGTAGCGATAGTAGTAACGGTACTTTTATCCGTTCGCGTACTAAGACAGATTTTTGGGGAGAGTTGAAAGAGACATTATCCTCGATAATCGGCGAAACGGGTGGCGGTCGTCAGGTTGTTGTTACGCCGCAGGCGGGTTTAGTGACCATTCGTGCTTTTCCTAGTGAATTACGCCAAGTGCGTACTTTCTTAAATTCCGCAGAAAGTCATTTGCAGCGCCAAGTGATTTTAGAAGCGAAGATCCTCGAAGTCACATTATCCGATGGTTATCAGCAAGGTATCCAATGGGATAATGTGCTGGGACATGTTGGCAATACGAATGTGAATTTTGGTACATCAGCGGGCCCAGGTTTAAGTGATAAAATCACCTCGGCTATTGGTGGCGTGACCTCGCTGAGTATTAAAGGTTCTGACTTTACGACTATGATCAACCTATTAGATACCCAAGGTGATGTGGATGTACTGTCTAGCCCAAGGGTCACTGCATCGAATAACCAAAAAGCCGTAATTAAAGTGGGTTCCGATGAGTACTTTGTCACCGACGTTTCTTCGACCACAGTTGCGGGTACAACACCTGTGACGACTCCGCAAGTCGAGCTTACGCCGTTTTTCTCGGGCATAGCCTTAGACGTTACGCCGCAAATTGATAGTGACGGCAATGTGTTACTGCATGTGCATCCATCTGTTATCGATGTAAAAGAGCAGAGAAAAAATATCAAAGTGAGTAACGAATTACTGGAATTACCCTTAGCTCAGAGTGAAATTCGTGAGTCTGATACTGTCATCCGCGCGGCTTCCGGTGATGTGGTGGTGATTGGTGGTTTGATGAAGAGTGAAAACATCGAAGTGGTATCACAAGTGCCTTTGTTGGGTGATATTCCCTTCCTAGGTGAATTGTTTAAAAACCGTAGTAAGCAGAAGAAGAAAACCGAGCTTATTATTCTCTTAAAACCTACGATAGTCGGTGTCGATACTTGGAAAACGGAGCTGCAACGTTCTAAGACCTTATTAGATCGTTGGTATCCGGAGACAAAGTAAGCTTCTATGTATCAGAAGCATTTTGGCCTAAGCCAACCTCCATTTTCACTGACACCCAATACCGGATTTTTTTTCGGCCTGTCGCCACATGTGGAAGCCTTGCAAGTCTTGCAAACCGCGCTGCAAACGGGCGAAGGCTTTATCAAGGTGACAGGGGAAGTGGGGACTGGTAAAACGTTGATTTGCCGCAAGCTCATCAACGAATTGCCGAGTCAGTTTCATTGCGCATATTTGCCTAATCCTTATCTCACGCCAGCTGAATTACGTTGGGCGGTAGCGAGTGAGCTGGGCCTTAAATACACCAGCAATATCGACCAGCAGCAACTCACTGGACTTATTCAACAGCAGCTTTTAGCTTTGAGCGCCCACGGGCACGCCATCGTATTGGTACTCGATGAAGCGCAGGCATTGCCGGACGACAGTCTTGAGGCGCTGCGGTTATTCACTAATCTGGAAACCGAGACACGCAAATTATTACAGGTAGTGTTATTTGGGCAACCCGAACTCGATGACAGGCTTAAACGCCAAGAATTTAGGCAATTAAGACAGCGTATTACTTTTAGCTACAACCTTCGCCCACTGACATGGGATGAAACCGACGCTTATCTTCGCCACCGATTAGCCATAGCAGGGCGTGCGGGCGAACCACTCTTTACATCACGGGAAACACGTCAGATAGCCTATGCGTCCCGAGGGATCCCCAGATTGATCAATATTCTTGCCCATAAAGCCTTGTTATTGAGTTTCGGCGAAGGCGCTACTCGTGTGCAAACCTCCCACGTTAAAGCCGCAATTCAAGACACCGAAGATGCAAGTATTCGCCGATTATTATCGTGGAAATGGTTGCCTTTTTTCACTTTGATGACAGTGGCTTTCGGTTTGGGATTACAACACTTTTTCAGGGGTGTTGTATGAGCGTGATCAACAAGATGCTGCAGGATCTCGACAAGCGTCAGCAGGGGCATGAGCTCAGCAACGTGGCTCAGCCACAGGTGCAATATTTAGCTCGCAGGCGGGCTCCGTTTAATGGGGTGCTGCTCTGTGGTGTGTCATTGCTATTCGGTGGCGGCGCGGTTTATGGCTGGCAACTTTTCATGGCAAAGCCTGCTGAAGCGATTATTTCGGCTCAAACAAATGGGCAAAATGAATCTACTCAGACTCAAATCGAGCCTGTGCAGGTAGACAAGATTACCTCGAGACAGTCTCCAGCAAGCGTCGTTGTCGTCGAAGAACCGCTTAAAGTTGCGACTACGCAGGAGTTTACGACTAAGAGTGAAGAGCTTGAACCCAGTGTCGACGACGTTGTACTTAATCAGCCGCAAGAATTTGAATCAGAAAACGAGGTTGAACAAGAGTCACAACGGCAACAAGATGACAGCTCAGCACTCGCAGATGACCTAGTCGATACGGCAAGCGAGCCAAGCCATTCACAGTCAAATCGTGTCACATCGAGCGTGCGAAGCGCCGAGGTCACTGCTGCCGCACCCTCTGCATTAATGATGTCAGAACGTGCCAGTGTTGCCGCCGATAATGACCGTAACGCGATCAATGAGCTTAAAGTACAAGAAGTTAAAGCAGATGCTGGCGCTAATCGACTCATGCCCCAAGAGCAAGGGCAAATGGCGATTACTGAGGTGAAGTTGACCCCAAAGCAGCTGGCGCAGAAGCGGTTCACCTTAGCGAGTGAGGCTGAAAGGGATGGCAAACTCAAAGATGCCATTAGTTATTATGAGCAAACATTAGGCTTTGATCCCAGTATGCATGAAGCGCGCAAGCAGTTAGCTGCGCTGCATTATGGGCAAGGTCAATTAGCCAAAGCCAGTGAAGTGTTACAGCAAGGCATGCTGTTATTCCCACAGCAGTTAGACTTTGCCTTATTGCTTGCTCGGGTTCAGCAAGCCTCTGGTCAGGCTGATCTCGCATTAGCGACGTTAGCCAACATACCTGACACGCATCCGCTGGCGAGACAAAAGTGGATGGCACAATCAGATTTAGCGCAAAAGTTAGGACAGTTTTCGTTGTCAGAGCAAGCCTATAGACAATTATTACAACAAGAACCTCAACAGGCTAAATGGTGGATGGGGCTGGCCTATGCGCTCGATTCGCAGCAGCAATTTCCCCAAGCACGCCAAGCCTATCGGACGGCATTAGGCCACAGAGGCTTATCGGTGCAGGCGAGTGCCTTTATTGAACAACGTTTGACTCAGCTAGGAGATAGCCAATGAAACCCAGATTAAAAATGCGTTTGGGCGATCTGTTAGTTCAAGAAGCCATTATTACTGAAGCGCAGTTGCAACAGGCGTTGGCCGAGCAGCGCAATACGGGCAAAAAACTGGGTCGTACTCTGATTGATTTGCAATCGATTACTGAACATCAGTTACTGCAGTTCTTGTCGCAACAATTGAATGTGCCTTTGCTGGATATCAGTAAAATGCCTATCCCTGCGGAAGTAGTGCATCTTATTCCTGAGGTGCAAGCACGACGTTTCCGCGCTTTAGCGGTTGAAGACAGGGGCGATAGCGTATTAGTTGCGATGAGCGACCCCGCGGATTTGCAGGCGCTCGACCACCTCGAAATGCTTATCGCACCTAAGCGTTTGAAGTTAGCGGTAGCGCCCGAGCAGCAACTGCTGCAAGCGTTTGATAACTTATATCGCCGTACAGACCAAATTGCCCAGATCGCCGGTAAGCTCGAAGAGGAATACGCCGCCGATGAGATGTTCGATTTAGCCAGTCTGACTTCGGGTGACAGTGACAATGAAACCACAGTGGTTAAGTTGTTGCAGTCGATTTTTGAAGATGCGGTGCAAATGCGCGCCTCGGATATTCATATCGAACCCGGTGATAAAGCCTTACGTATTCGCCAGCGTATCGATGGTCAGCTACATGAAACGATTCTGAATGAAGTTAATATTGCTGCCGCTTTAGTATTGCGGCTTAAGTTGATGGCGGGTCTCGATATTTCCGAAAAACGTTTGCCGCAGGATGGTCGTTTTCATATGGAAATCAAAGGTCATCATATCGATGTGCGTATGTCGACTATGCCGATTTACCACGGCGAATCTGTGGTGATGCGTTTGCTCGATCAATCGGCGGGTTTATTGACCTTAAACGAAACCGGTATGCCGCCTGCTATTTTGGCGCGTATTCGTAAACAGATTAAACGTCCCCACGGCATGCTACTGGTCACAGGTCCAACGGGTAGCGGCAAAACGACCACCTTGTACGGTATTTTGAGCGAGCTCAATACCGCCGACCGTAAGATCATCACGGTCGAAGATCCGGTCGAATATCAATTGCCGCGGATCAACCAAGTACAAGTTAACCATAAGATTGGCTTAAACTTTTCAAATGTATTACGCACCACCTTACGTCAAGACCCCGATATCATCATGGTGGGGGAAATGCGTGACCAAGAAACCGTGGAGATTGGTCTTAGGGGCGCATTAACGGGTCACTTTGTGTTATCGACCTTGCATACTAACGATGCGGTCACCAGTGCGCTGCGTTTGCTCGATATGGGCGCCGCCAGTTACTTAGTCGCCAGTGCGCTGCGGGTGATTATCGCCCAACGTTTAGTGCGCCGAGTCTGCCATAATTGTGGGGTGGAGTATCAGCCGACGGCGCAGGAGAAAGCGTGGCTGAGCAGTGTGAGCCGTAAAGACTTTTCGACGGCAAATTTTAGAATGGGTACTGGCTGTCAGAGCTGTAACGGCAGTGGCTATCGCGGCCGGATCGGGATTTTCGAAATCCTCGAACTGGATGAGAAGATGATCGATGCCATGCGAACGGGTAATCCGCAGGATTTTGCCAGAGCCGCGTTACAGAGTCCTAACTTTACGCCATTAGCCGAGTCGGCCCTGCAATATTTAAGTGAAGGCATGACCACGCTCGAAGAGGTGGCAAAGCTGGTGGAAGATGTGAGTGAATCACAGATCCCCCTCTCTATGGATATCATTAATCAGCAAGGTGTTGGGGCGTAATTATGCCAATATATCAATACCGTGGGCGCAGTGGCCAAGGTCAATCCGTGAGCGGGCAATTGGATGCGGCGTCGGAAAGTGCCGCGGCAGATATGCTCTTGGCACGGGGTATCATTCCCCTCGACGTTAAAGTCGCTAAGGTGGTGAAGTCGTTTTCCATCGGCCAGCTATTTGGCAGTAAAGTCGCCCTAGAGGAATTGCAGATTTTTACCCGGCAAATGTATTCCCTGACCCGTTCTGGCATCCCTATTCTACGGGCGATAGCGGGCTTGTCTGAAACCGCCCATTCCCAGCGAATGAAAGCCGCTCTCAATGATATTTCCGAGCAGCTGACCTCGGGCCGACCTCTGTCATCGGCCATGAACCAGCATCCCGATGTATTTGATTCATTATTTGTTTCTATGGTGCACGTGGGGGAGAACACGGGTAAGTTGGAGGATGCTTTTATTCAACTTTCGGGTTACATAGAGCGTGAGCAAGAGACGCGGCGACGAATTAAATCGGCCATGCGTTATCCCATGTTTGTGTTGATCGCCATTGCCTTGGCTATGGTGATCCTCAATATCATGGTGATCCCTAAGTTTGCCGAGATGTTTTCTCGCTTTGGTGCCGACTTACCTTGGGCGACCAAAGTGCTGATTGGCACTTCTAACCTGTTTGTGAATTACTGGGGGCTGATGCTGCTGCTGCTGATTGGCACTATTATCGGCATACGTTACTGGCATCATACCGAAAAAGGTGAGAAGCAGTGGGATAAGTGGAAGTTACACATTCCCGCCGTAGGGTCGATTATCGAGCGTTCGACCCTAGCGCGTTATTGCCGTAGTTTTTCCATGATGTTGAGCGCAGGCTTGCCTATGACACAAGCCCTGAGTCTGGTCGCCGATGCGGTGGACAATGCCTACATGCACGACAAGATAGTCGGTATGCGCCGTGGCATAGAGTCTGGCGACTCTATGCTGAGGGTATCGAATCAGAGCAAGTTATTTACGCCACTAGTGCTGCAAATGGTGGCTGTGGGCGAAGAAACGGGGCAAATCGATCAATTACTCAATGATGCGGCAGATTTCTATGAGGGCGAAGTAGACTATGATTTAAAGAACCTCACCGCGAAATTGGAGCCAATTTTGATCGGTTTTGTGGCCGTGATTGTCTTAGTGTTAGCCTTGGGGATATACCTGCCAATGTGGGATATGCTCAATGTGGTCAAAGGCGGTAAGTAAGCGATATGGATAATATTTATTTCCTATCTTATACGTGGGACTGAGGTTAAATGCAGACTCAGCAAAAGGCTGAAAGCGATCTATTACGTATCTATGGACGTATGATCGCCATTGGAATTGTATTGGCTATCATGGCGGTGATCGGAGCTAAGTATTTTTTTACGCTACCGCAAATAGCGGCTCGTGGATTGGAAGTGGAACACGCCCGTTTTTTAAATGTGCTGGTGATGGTGCGTTCCCAGTGGTTGTCTTTGGGTAAGCCGGCGCAATTGCAGTTGAACTGGGAGGTATTTGATAATCTCTCCCCAGAAACTGAGTCGAGTGTTGTCGATATCAATGATTTAGGATGGCCACAACCTAAGCACTTAAATGATCAAGGCTGCCAAGATTTGTGGCAACAGTTAATGGGCGCCGAAACTGATAATTTAGGTCTAGAGGCGGATTATTTGGCTAAGGATAATAGCTGCCACTATCGGTCTAAAAATGGCGATAGTTTAGGCTATCAACTGAACTCTGGCAGGGTCATTTTTTTGACTGCTCCGTAAAATATTGTTAACTCAATGGCTTTTTAAAATTGATTTAACTGTTAGAATAAAATTTCTGAGGTCTGGGGACATATATATGAAAACTAAGCAAACAGGGTTCTCATTAATCGAACTTGTGATTGTGATTGTGATTTTGGGTTTACTCGCCGCAACGGCGATCCCTCGATTCTTAAATATTACCGAAGATGCCGAAGATGCCAGTGTTGATGCTGTGGCAGGGGGCTTATCGACGGCGGTGAGTTTTGTGCGCTCACAGTGGGAAGTCGATGGTCGTCAAAATAGCAGTGCTATCCTCGATGGTAACACAGTAAATGTCGATACACGTTTTGGCTATCCAACGGGAACTTCAGTAACCAGTGCGACAGCTATGACAAATGCCAGTTGCCAAGAAGTGTTTAACACTGTGTTGCAGAGTGCGCCGCGCAATGTGTTGTTTAACCAAGATGCACGCAATCAAAGATATACAGCGCGGGTGATTAATGCCGCCGGTGGCAGCGCGAATGCCATTACCGGCGCAGTCGTCGCGGGTTTAGATTTATGTGTTTATCACCAAGTGGTGTCCTTGGTATTAAACCCAACCACAGGAGTGCCCGCTCCCGCTCCCGATTTATCAATCGCAGGTGCCAAGGGGATAGTGTATAACCCTGGAACAGGCAAAGTATTAAGTTTTACTCAGACTCCATTTACCCCTTAACCGCGAGATCATTTGCGAGTAGGTCATATTTTATAGTGAGGTAATTTATGTCATAAATTGCCTCACTTAATTAACCATCAAGTCATAGAAAGGTAGTATTAAATGAAAAGACAACAAGGTTTTACCTTAATTGAATTAGTAGTAGTGATCATCATCTTAGGTATTCTTGCTGTCACAGCGGCACCTAAGTTTATTAATTTGCAATCCGATGCAAGAGTGTCAGCTTTACAAGGATTGAAAGGGGCAATTCAAGGCGCTAACAGCTTAGTATATTCAAAAGCTGCACTTTCAGGTGTTGAGAAGTTGGCATTTGACGCAAGCACTCCACCATCAATCAATATTGGTACCTCCACCGTAATTACAAGTTTTGGCTATTTGCAAGCAACTAAAGATGAACTTGAAAAAGGTGTTGATGTTAAATTTGACGTAGGTGCTGATGGTAAGGCAACTTCAACAACTGGCACCGCAGAATGGGTTATTAAGGCAACGGCAGCGTCAGGAACACAAGCTAAGTCAGTTGAAATCTGGCAGAAGGGAGCACCTGCGGCGTGTAAGTTGACTTATTTTGAAGCTAAAGACTTAACAACATTACCATCTTTTACTTCGTTACCAGCTGCTAGTGCTTGCTAAATTTTAAGTTTTCATAAAAAGGCCTGCCTAGCAGGCCTTTTTTTTAGGTAAAATGCGGTTCTGACATGATTTTAAATAAATGAGTCCGCCAAAATTTGCCGACATTTATTTGCCTTAATCATACCGTTGGCAGAAACTGAACCTAGTACTTCAAATCAGTAATTAACCCGAGCGATGCTTAACTTTTCTATGTCAAAACAGGCCGGATTTACCTTAGTAGAATTAGTGATCACCATCATCTTGATTTCAATTCTTGCTGTGGTTGTACTGCCACGCCTGTTTACCCCGTCGTCCTACAGTGCCTATAGCCTACGCAATGAATTTATCGCTGAACTGCGCCAAGTGCAGCAGAAAACGCTCAATAATACCGACAGATGTTTCCGTGTGACTGTCTCCGAGACTGGCTATCAAGTGAGTCAATTCTCTACCCGAAATGAGGCGGTTTGTTCTGGTACCGCGTTATCGCCAAACCCGCTTTATAGCCAGGCTTTTCAAGGAGGTGCTCAATTAGTGCTAGTGAGTACTAACAGCAGTAACTTCAGCCTCGATTTCGATATCAATGGTAGGCCTTCGTTGGCCTGTAATGGACCATGCATAAATGTGATTGCTAATGACACTGTGGTGATTAATGTCTCCAGCGAGGGTTATATTTATGCGAATTAATCCTCGGTTGCTATTGGGCAAAGCATCAGTAAAAACATCCAAAAAAGCCAAACCACAGAAGGGTTTTACCCTTATCGAATTAGTGATTGGCATGCTGGTGATTGCCATTGCGATAGTGATGCTAACCAGTATGTTATTTCCACAGGCGGATCGTGCGGCTAAGACTTTGCATAGAGTGAAGAGTGCCGAGCTTGCTCATTCGGTGATGAATGAGATCTGGGGAAAGCGTTACGATCAAAACACCAATGCCAATGGCGGTGTGCCTGCCTGTGGTAGTCCGTTAGGATTACCTTGCTCAAATGTGACCAGTTTAGGGCCATCAGAGTGGAAATGGCCTAATGAAGGCGAAGGCCGTAACGATTTTAACGATGTGGACGATTATCACGGTTTAAGTCAAAACGCCACTATGCTCAATTCGACCCAAACCTATGCAAATGCTTATCCTAACTATCGCTTAAGCGTCACTGTCGCCTATGGGCCAGTGCCTAATACTAAGCTAGTGACCATTAATGTGACTTCGCCGGACAACGAAGTGATCACTTACAATCTGGTGAGGAGCAATTACTAATGGGCTCTTTAACTGCACAGCGTATGCAAGCATCCACACGGGGGTTTACCTTAGTCGAGATGGTCACAGTGATCTTGATTCTGGGGATTCTTGTGGTCGGGGTGAGTAGTTTTATTATTTTTGGTGCGCGGATTTTTGTTGAGTCGAGTTCAGTCGATCAAGTGCTGAGTCAGAGCCGTTTTGCCGTTGAGCGAATGACCCGTGAGCTGCGTAGTGCTTTGCCTAATAGTGTACGTCTTAATACCGATTCGTTAACCTATCAATGTGTTGAGTTTGTGCCGATCGAGGCGAGTACCACTTATTTATCTATGCCGATAGCACCGAATGCAACTGCCTTAATGGGAACTGTAATTCTCAATGCGACCGATAAAATTAAGGAAAACCAATATATTTGGATTTATCCTTTGACCGATAGCGATGTCTATAACAGCGCCAGACAAAAACGGGCACAGATTAAGACTTTTACCCCCCTAGGTGAGCCACCTAATCAGGCTAATCAAGTCACTCTTACCTTTATGGGGTCAACTCGCTTTGCCGAGGCGTCGCCGCGGCAGCGGATTTATTTTGCTTCGGCCCCCGTGAGTTATTGTTTTGAAAAAGCGCCATCAGGCAATGAGTTAACTCTAAAACGTTATACTGTCTATGGGTTTAATGTCAGCCAGCCAACACCGGCGCATATGAGCTCTGGCGTTTTAATGGCGCAGAGTGTCGCTAATGTACTCAGTAATAGCGCAGATTTACCGTTGATCTTAACGCCATCTAGTCTAGTGAATAATGCCATGGTGCATTTACAACCGCGGTTTAATGTAAATGGTGAGACGTTCCAATATCGACATCAAGTGCAGGTGATCAATGTCCCTTAATTTATATCGTCAATCGACAGGTCATCACTCGGTAATGCGAATCTTACCCAGAACATCACTAGCAAGGTTGCAACGAACTGCTTTACCTGCGCGTCAACGCGGCAGTGCATTGATTATTGGCGTGTTCGTGATTACCGTGATGTTTCTGTTGGCATCGGCACTGATCAATATTGTGGAAGACGGTGATACCGGGCTCACCCAAGAGGTGTGGGGGACGCGTGCCTTAGCTGCGGCAAACAGCGGCGCCGATGCGGCGCTGGCGCAATTATTTCCGCTAAATGGTGCCGTGGGCGTTTGTTCGGCAAATAGCGCTTGGGCGCCACCCGATGTGGTAGGTTTTCATGCCTGTAGCGTGACTTTGCAATGTACGCGGTATTTTGTGGGGTCTTTCTCCCAGTACCACATTAAGAGCCAAGCGGTATGCGAGAGTGGTGATACCCGTGTAAGTCGACAAGTTGAGGTAGAAGCCCGTGGCAACTAAGCTATCAAAAATGATATTTAACAAAATAATAGCCAAATTCCCATTAATCCTTTTGCCCCTAATCATGGCATTCACATCCCATTTAGTGAAAGCCGATTGGACTAAAACATTTATAGAAGGTGTAAACAATTACGATAGAAACGGTTCAATTACCTTCAACAGTTCTTATTTATACAATGCCCCTAATAATGCTGGTCGTTGGTATAGTGACTTGCCAACTTATAACTATTTTCAAGGAGGAAACAGCTTTGACGATTTGTGTGTAACATCTAATAACTCCTATCGTTGGTGCCGTGCTGGAGATTATATTGCAACTTTACCTTCTAATCGTATTGATTTCTCTCAATGTTCATCTTCAAGTGCTGTAGATGTCGGCCCTCCAACATGGAATAATACAAAAATTGATATCGTTGAAGGTGAATATAATCGTATTTTACTGGAGGGCGGTTCTGATAAGACAATTCGTTTTGTGAGTGATGGTGGCATATATAAAATGAAGTCCCTTACAGCTACTTCGGGCCGTATTGAGCTGGCTGCTGGACAATATTGGATTGAGAATTTATCTATTAATGACGGTGTAACTCTGGTATTCCCATCAACTGGTACCGTGTCATTTTTTATTAAAAATAACTATAGGCATTACAACTTAAACACAGTTGGGCAACCAGAAAAATTTCTCATTTATAGCTACTCAAATTTCACTCTCAATGGAGGGGCATATCTTAAATCCTATGTTGTTGCTGAAGGGAATGCGGTGCTAGAGGGGAGTTCCTCTTTGGAAGGAGCTATTACTGCTAGAAATATTAGTTTAGGTGGCAATAGTAGTATTAAATTTGACGATAATGCAGCAAAGATTGATGTTGTTCCAAATTGTAATCCTGCACCTGTTTTACAATGCTTTAACGATAATTTCTCCCAAAGCACTTTGAGTAATGACTGGGTTGTTTCTAAAAGTAGTGGAGGATTTACCCCTTCTATCCAAGGCGGTCGATTACGCTTAACCGAAGCTAAATCTGACCAATCTACGGCATCTACCTATCAAAGACTCTTTCCTGGAAAAGCTAACTTAGTGGAGATCCAGTTTGATCACTATGCCTATGGTGGCAATGGTGCCGACGGCATTGCGGTAGTGTTATCGGATGCTTCTATAACGCCGCAGCCTGGCGCCTTTGGCGGTCCATTGGGTTACGGTTATAAACCTGGTATTAATGGGTTCGCGGGTGGTTGGCTTGGGTTTGGTATTGATGAGTTCGGTAACTTCTCTGGTGAAGGCGGTAGTTCTAATGTCGGCCAGCGACGCCAGTCCGTTGCGGTTCGCGGTTCGGGTGTCGGCACGTCAGGGTATAATTATTTACGCGGCGCTTGTAGTAATGGCACTACTAATACGAACGGTAGTTGCTTATCGCCTGCGGTAGACGGCAATAATGTGTCGCCTGCGCACAGGTATAAAATCACAATTGATTCGCAAGCCGCGAATCAATCTATTGTGAAAATTGAGCGTAATACAGGTTCTGGTTTTGTGACTTTAGTTCCCGCATTTAACGCCGCAGCACAAAATGGTCAGGCGGCCATTCCAAGTGATTTTTTATTGTCTTTAACGGGCTCAACGGGGGGCTCAAATAACAACCACGAAATCGATAACGTGCAAATTTGTGCGTTAAAATCGAATCCTATTGGTGCTCAGATCGATCATTTTGAGTTTGATCATACGGGTCAAGGTCTGACCTGTAATGCTGAGACGGTAACGATTAGAGCCTGTGCAAATGCGAGTTGTAGTCAACTCTTTACTGCACCTCTTAGCGCAACCTTATTACCTGATTCTGCGGCAGATGGCGTATGGGTTGGCGGTAATCAAGTGAGTTTTAGCGGTGGCACAGCGCAACTGCAACTGAGGCGAAATACTCCCGGTGTAGTGACTTTAGGGGTGAAGGGCTCTAATCCCACCACCAAACCCTTAAGCAAAACCCTTTGCCGTATTGGTAATGGTGGCTTGAGTGAAAACAATTGTTCACTCACCTTTGCCGACAGTGGTTTTGTATTCGATGTACCCGATAAGCGTGCGAATCGCCCCGAGCAAGTGTTAGTCAAAGCGGTGAAAAAATCCGATGTGACGAAGCAGTGTGTCCCAAGCTTCCAAAGCCAGACCAAAACGCTGAATTTCTGGAGCAGTTACCAAACGCCAAGCGCGCCTATCTCGCCTAAAGCCGTCACCATCAACAATACGGCAATTGGCACCTCGAGTGCCTTGCCTACGGCGGTGAACCTGCTGTTTGATACCAACGGGCAAGCAAGTATTTTAGTAAATTACCCTGATGCAGGTAAATTACAATTAGATGCAAAATATACAGGTACTGGTGATGAACAGGGCTTAGTCATGGCAGGTTCAGACCAATTTGTCAGCGTACCCGCGGGATTGTGTGTTAAGCCTGTGGACGCCAGTGCCAGTTGCCCAAGTGCGAATATGAGCTGCAATGCTTACCGTAAAGCCGGACAAAGTTTCGGCATGACAGTACAAGCGATGGCATGGGAAAAAGATGGCGATCCGGACTTTTGTTCGGGCAACTTATCCACGCCTAACTTTAGTGATGCGCAGATGAAGCTTGCCAGCAAAGTCGTTGCGCCAAGCATTGCCAACGGCGGACTTGATGGGACGTTAGGCGTGGCATCCTATAGCCACTCGGCGCAGGCCAATAATTTCAATACCATCAGTAATCAGACCATCAGCGAAGTTGGAGTATTCCAAATTGCAGCGCAGGCGAGCCCAAATTATTTAGGGACGGCAAGCAGCTTAAATATTCCAATTGGATATTCAGCTAATATTGGCCGTTTTGTGCCCGATAGATTTTTAATCAGTAACGTATCGGTCATACCTGCCTGTGGCGGCTTTAGCTATATGGATCAGCTGTTCCCTATGTTGATGGAGCTCAGTGCTTTAAATATCGCGGGGGATATAACGAAAAACTATTTCCCGCCATTTTCCCTCGCCACTGCCAAATTAGTGGGAGAAAACAACAATAATGGTGTCGATTTACAGAGTCGCTTAAGTGCCTTACCTATAAAGGCTGATAGTTGGAATCAAGGTGTGGCGACGGTCGATGCTTCTTACCAAGCTAACTTTAGTCGGGTGACCCCAAATGTGGCGACGAATCTGTATCAGGATGGCCCCTTCGAGCTGCTCGATATTGGCGTGCAATTGATGGATAACGATCCTCGGCCGAATGGGCTTTACAGCTATGTGGCCTCACCAGACATGGATGCGGCATCTACAGGCACTTGCACTAACTGTAATGCTAAGAAAATCAGCACTCAAACCCTTCGTCATGGTCGTGTGGTGATGGATAACACCTATGGTCCTGAGACAGAAATACTGCGTATGCCGACTCGAGCCGAATATTGGAATGGCAGCAGCTGGGCCTTAAATACTGCCGATAACTGCACAACGGCAGTGTATGCTTTGGGTTCGCAGGTTGATCATTCCGCTCTTGGTTACAATTTTGATCCCGACTTAGTGGCGGGACAAAGTGTTGTGCGTTCTGGCGGGACTGCAACATTCCAAGCTGGCCAATTTGAGTTACTCTGGCAAGCCGTTACAACAAGTGGGTTGCCATACCGCGGCCAAGTGACGGCGCCCTTGGATGTGCCGACATGGCTAGAATGGTACTGGAATTGGAATGGCGTATCGCCAACAGCGGTCACTGAACCGCGGGCAAGTGCGTATTTTGGTCGTTATCGAGGGCATGACAAAATAATCTATTGGCGTGAGGTAAACTAATCTGAGTTATTTCTCTTATTAAATTGAACTCAGGCTTTCCCTTGAAATGGGCTGCCATTTCACTTATTGAAAGTCGACGAAAACGCTTGTAACAGATTCTAAATGAAATGCCTTAGTTTGATATTTGTTGCTGAATTGTATGTTTACTCGTTTTTTGTTGCTGATATTTTCGTCAATAAACAGTATTTTCCGCTTAAATACTGTTTTTTACGTGGCGATTTGAAAAAAAATCACTTCATTAGCGATTGTTAACCTCCTCGGTCTTGTGGAATCAGGGTGGCATTGATAAAGTTAGCTGATTTTTCTTTTCTTCTGACTCCACAGAATACAGGCTAGTTACATGTTTAAGAAGCTACGCGGCATTTTTTCTAATGATCTATCGATCGATTTGGGTACAGCTAACACATTAATTTATGTTCGTGGCGAAGGCATCGTCCTCAATGAGCCTTCTGTTGTTGCTATACGTGGTGAGCGTAGTGGCTCCGGTCAGAAATCTGTTGCCGCGGTCGGCACAGAAGCTAAACAAATGCTAGGCAGAACGCCTGGCAATATCCAAGCTATCCGCCCAATGAAGGACGGTGTTATTGCAGATTTTTATGTGACGGAGAAAATGTTGCAGCACTTTATTAAACAAGTGCACAACAATAGCTTTTTTCGTCCAAGTCCACGCGTGCTTGTGTGTGTGCCCGTTGGTGCCACTCAAGTAGAACGCCGTGCTATTCGTGAATCAGCCATGGGCGCTGGTGCTCGCGAAGTGTATTTAATTGAAGAGCCAATGGCAGCTGCGATTGGTGCGGGTTTACCCGTATCTGAAGCGACCGGCTCTATGGTGGTGGATATCGGTGGTGGTACCACTGAAGTCGCGATTATTTCACTTAATGGTGTAGTGTATTCGTCTTCGGGTGATAAGTTTGATGATGCGATCATCAACTACGTCCGCCGTAATTACGGGAGTTTGATTGGTGAAGCTACGGCTGAGCGTATCAAGCACACTATCGGCACTGCTTATCCTGGCGATGAAGTGCTCGAGATCGAAGTCCGCGGCCGTAATTTGGCAGAAGGCGTACCTCGTAGCTTTACACTGAACAGCAATGAAATTTTAGAAGCCTTACAAGAGCCATTATCTGGCATCGTAAGTGCTGTGATGGTGGCGTTAGAACAATCTCCACCAGAATTAGCTTCAGATATTTCTGAGCGCGGTATGGTGTTAACTGGCGGCGGCGCTTTATTGCGTGATTTAGACCGTTTATTAATGCAAGAAACCGGAATTCCTGTAATGGTGGCGGACGATCCATTGACCTGCGTAGCACGTGGCGGTGGTAAAGCCCTCGAAATGATTGATATGCACGGCGGCGATCTGTTCTCCGAAGAAACCTAATTTAACTTCGGTATGGGGCGGTTAATCACCGCCTTAGCTTTCCTATGAAGCCAATTTTTGTTCGTGGTATTTCAAACCAATTCCGTCTGACACTGGCAATTATTTTGTCGGTGGCTTTGCTCGTGGCTAATCATCGCCTCGATCCTGTACGGCAATCCTTATCCTCTTTTTTTAGTCCATTGCAGTATTTAGCGAGCGTACCCGGTGTTGCGCTTGACTGGTCGTCTGAAAGTTTTGCCACCCGCAATATGTTAGCGTTGCAGAATAAAGAGCTGCTCAGGCAGCAATTGCTGATGAGTGAACGCTTACAGCGTTTCGAACACTTACGCCAAGAAAATGAACGTTTGCGCGCACTGTTGGGCTCACCAGCCTACCTTGATTCGCGCAAAATGGTGGCTGAAGTATTGGAGGTTGCTAGCGATCCTTTCCATCACTATGCGGTGTTAAACCATGGTTCACGCAGTGGTGTATTTGTTGGGCAGCCTGTGGTCGACGCCCAAGGGGTTGTTGGCCAAGTGGTACAAGTCAGTGAAATGACCAGTAGGGTGTTATTGCTCTCCGATGTATCACACGGATTACCTGTGCGTATCACCCGTAATGATGTGCGCCTTGTTGCCAATGGTACGGGTGAGTTAGATGAAATAGAGCTGCGCCATGTGGCCAAGAGTACCGACATTCGTGTCGGCGATTTGCTGGTCACCTCAGGTTTAGGGAATCGTTTCCCGGAAGGTTATCCGGTTGCGCGGGTTATGGAAGTGTTGACTGAAGATGGCCAAAGTTACGCTCGAGTCACCGCCCAGCCTTTAGCGGCTTTAGATCGTATTCGTTATTTATTGTTGATTTGGCCATCCCCCGATTCAGGTGTGACTTTACCGAGTCAGCCTACCGTGCCTGCTGCGGATCATTCATCGAGCGATAATGTACCAAAAGCAGATAGCGCTGTTCCTGCTGGCGGAAGTGTCACGCCAGCAGAGGCTTCTAAACCTGTGACCGCGCCTGCGACCAAACCGTCAACGGAAACCACTCCTCCTGTGGCTGAGGTGCATTAATGAGTTTTCAGGCCGCCAATGGGCGCTTTATTGTTTGGGTGACATTATTTATCGGCGTGATCAGCCAGATCATGCCTTTGCCAAGTGCTGTTGATGCTTGGCGTCCAGACTGGCTATTAATGATTGTTCTCTATTGGTCTATCGCATTACCCCACAGATACAACATCTTAACCGCATGGGTTTTAGGCCTAGTATTAGATATTTTATTGGGAGCCACCTTAGGTGTGCGCTCTTTAGCTATGTCTTTGGTTATTTATATCGCTATCTTGCATTGCCAGCGTTTGCGAAACTTCCCTCAATGGCAGCAGTCGTTAGTGATCATGCTACTGATTTGTATTTATCACTTAGTGATTTACTGGGTGGAATTTGTGATGCAAGAGGCTGTTTTCAAAACGGATCTATTTTTACCTGCGATTTCAGGATTAGTGATCTGGCCTTGGATATTTTGGATTTTACGTCGGGTTCGACGTCATTATAAGGTTCGTTAACTGTGGATTTAGTTTTAGCTTCAACTTCGCCACGTCGCAAAGAATTATTGGCACAGATTGGATTCGGTCGTCCTGAGTTTAGTTTCACGCAAGTGGCACCTGATATTGATGAAACTGTGCAACAGGGCGAAGCGCCAAGGGATTATGTACGACGTTTAGCTGCTGAAAAAGCCCAAGCTGGACTGGCATTATGCGCAGATATGTCACAGCCTGCTGTATTAGGTTCTGATACTATCGTAGTGCTTGAAAATCAAATATTAGGTAAACCGCTGGATGTGGCCGATGCTAAGCAAACGCTCAGTGAACTGTCTGGCAGAACGCATACTGTGATGACGGCTGTGGCACTGACCTACAAAGCAGGCGAGTCTGACTCAACCTTAAAAACCTCAGTGCGCTTAGTCGAAACACAAGTGCGTTTTTGCGCTTTATCGACAGCTGACATTGAGGCTTATGTGGCTTCAAAAGAGCCCATGGATAAGGCGGGCAGTTATGGCATACAAGGGCTCGGCGGTTGCTTTGTGGCTGCAATTGAAGGCAGTTATTCTGGCGTTGTAGGTTTACCTCTGGTTGAAACGCGTGAGTTGTTAGCCGAAGTTGGCTTTATTTAACTGCTGCTGGTTGCTTATATTGCGATTTTGGCTTGAGGTTAGAATGAACCTTATTGGCGTTTAGGGCTCTGAATCGAGTACTCCAATGACGTTGACCTTGTTCCTTTATTCGGTTTTCATGCTTAGAGAGTTTGTAACTTCGATTAATTAATCTAGTTTCCCGAATGGGGTGAGTCGTGAATACCAGTCGCTTAAATCCAAATAAAATACAGCGCAAGATGGGTTCAGAATTACTGATCAACGTAACTCCATCTGAGGCGCGCGTTGCTTTAGTTGAGCATGGTGTGCTGCAAGAAGTCCATATTGAACGCCGGATGAAACGGGGTTTAGTGGGTAATATTTACAAAGGTAAAATCAGCCGTGTGTTACCCGGTATGCAAGCCGCCTTTGTCGATATTGGCTTAGATAAAGCCGCTTTTTTACATGCGTCCGACATAGTACCGCACACTGAGTGTGTCGCCGATGTTGAGAAAGGTCATTTCGTTGTTCGTGATATCGCCGAGTTAGTCCGTCAAGGGCAAGACATTATGGTGCAAGTGGTTAAAGATCCGCTGGGCACTAAGGGCGCACGCCTAACGACCGATATCACGCTGCCTTCCCGTTATTTAGTCTTTATGCCAGGTTCTAGCCATGTTGGTGTTTCCCAGCGTATTGAACTAGAAGAAGAACGCAGTCGCCTCAAACAAATTACTTTGCCCTATGTTGATGATGACGGTGGTTTTATTATCCGCACCGCCGCCGAAGGCGTAGGGGAAGATGAGTTATCCCAAGATGCGGCATTTTTACGCCGAGTTTGGTCAAAGGTGAGTGAGCGACGTAAACGCAGTGGTGTGTCGCTCCTGTATCAAGATTTAGCCTTACCTGTGCGTATTGTGCGTGATTTTGTCGGTACTGAGCTGGACCGTATTCAAGTGGATTCTCGCCGCACTTTTGCCGAGTTGCAGTCTTTTGCGCAGGAGTTTATGCCAGAGATTGCCGATAAGATTGAGCACTATTCAGGACCTGCGCCTATTTTTGATCTCTACGATGTGGAGAACGAAATTCAACGTGCACTCGGCCGTAAAGTCGAGCTTAAGTCTGGTGGCTATTTGATCATAGATCAAACCGAAGCCATGACGACTGTGGATATCAATACCGGCGCCTTTGTGGGGCACAGGAATCTTGAAGAAACCATCTTTAATACCAACCTCGAAGCGACCCAAGCGATAGCGAGGCAGTTACGTCTGCGTAATCTCGGCGGCATCATTATTATCGATTTTATCGACATGATGACGGCGGATCATAAGGCTCGTGTTCTTAGCAGCTTAACCAGCGCTTTATCTAAGGATAGGGTGAAAACCAATGTGAGTGGTTTTTCGGGGTTAGGTCTAGTCGAAATGACCCGTAAGCGTACCCGCGAAAGTTTAGAGCATGTCGTCTGCGGCGAATGTCCGGCCTGCCATGGCACGGGGAGCATGAAGACAGTCGAGACGGTTTCCTATGAGGTCTTTCGCGAAATAATCCGTTTAAACCGTGCCTACGATGCTGATGAGTTCCTGTTGTACTGTTCGCCTGCCGTGTATCAAAGTCTGCATACCGATGATAATCATCTTATTGCTGAACTTGAGGTTTACATAGGTAAGCGCATCCGTTTGCAAAATGAGCCTATGTACTCACAGCACAAATATGATGTGGTGATGATGTAGTGGCTACGCTTTTTACTGCAAAAAAATTTAGCCGTTTTTGTTGGCAATTTCTGGCGCTTATTTTGGTCTTGTTTGCGCTTGCCGTCAGTTTGATCCGTGGCTTATTACCGCAGGTTGATGAAGTTCGCCAGCAACTGGTGAATTACGTAAAAAGCGAATATAAAGTCGATGTGCAAGTGGGGGAGTTATCCGCCCATTGGCAGGCATTTGGCCCTGCAATTAACATCGATGACTTAGTGATCCCGCCACAGGAACAACTGCCTGTGACCTTGATGATCAAGAACGTACAAGTGAAGTTAGATTTTTGGCAATCGCTGCTCACGCTCACCCCGCGAATCGAAGATGTTATTTTTGAGGGTGTCCATGTCGCTTTAGACATGGATAAACTTACCGAGAACGATCCCGCCACAATTAATAAAGCCCCGCAACTCGATTGGCTCTATGCCCTATTACTCAAACAACTCGATAGATTCTCCTTAACCAATGCCACAGTGCAATTGCTGAGCATGCACCAAGAGTTTCGCCCGATCCATATTCGTCATTTGAACTGGCGCAATCAGGGTGAACGTCACCGCGGTGCGGGAGAATTGTATCTTGATAGTCATGCCTCTAAGCATGAGTCTCTCGGATTACAGTTAGATATCAATGGCGATGGTGCAAATCCCGACAGTTTGACTGGGCAGATTTATTTGGCGGCTAACTCTTTAGACTTAGGTGAATGGGCTTCACGTCAACCTAATCCCTATGATTCCACTCAAAAGTTACCCTTAGAAGGGGTTGTCAATCTTAAGGCTTGGCTTACGTTTGCCGACCGCAGCATCAGTTCTGCTATGGTTCATTTTGAGCCGAGCTGGCTGCAATGGACATTAAAGCAAGAGCCGCAGAAATTTGAAATTCAAGCGGGCGATATTGTTTGGCAGCCAAAGGCGACGGGTTGGGAAGTACAAAGTTCAGGACTGGATTTTGTCACCAATGGTGAGCATTGGCCGGCATTAACGCTGGCCGCGAAGCGTCAAAACGATGAATTATTTGCCTATGTGAATCAAGTTAATACTCAGAGTCTATTGCCGCTGCTGCCGCTATTTCCTGGAGTCGATAGAGCCGTATTACGTCAATGGCATGCGTTAGCTCCAGAGGCTAGTATTGGACCAATCCGCCTGTATCAAAAAGCCGACCAGCCTTTGCTCGCCAGTACCGAAGTGAAGCAGTTGCATTGGCAGAAGGTTGACGGTATTCCCAATACTCATCCTGTCGATGTGAACCTTCGCTGGCAAGATAAGACGTTGTATTTCTCTCTACCTGAACAAGTGTACACCCTCGATTTTGGTGATGAATTTTCGGCGCCATTAGTATTCAATGGTGCGTCAATTGATGGTCAATTCGATACTGAACATCTGAGTTTAAATGTGCCTCAGTTGCAGTTTGAAAACGAAGATATCGGCGTTGATGCGGCATTGAATTTGGACTTTAGCGGTGCTGCACACATGGCGCTGGCGGCCAATGTTCGTATCAACAATGTGGCTAATGCCGACAAGTATTTCCCCAATAAGGCGATGGGTGAATCACTGGCAGAGTATTTGGATACTGGGCTTAAAGCGGGTCAGACCCAAGATGCGCAAGTTGTTTGGCGTGGTTCGTTAAGTGGTTTTCCCTTCGATGATAATAGCGGCGTGTTTCAGGCAGCATTTACCTTAACAGATGCCAAATTTCAGTTTCAACCCGACTGGCCAGCGGTCACAGATCTGTCCCTTAACGCTTTGTTTGAAAATACCCGCATGGATCTTTGGTTAAACCAAGGCAAGCTGATGAATGTGGATGCCACAGGTGCCCATGTATTTATTCCCGCCATTGGTGAACAGACGCTGCTAAGGATTGAAGCCGAACTTGCTACTCAAGGCAGTGCGGCGACTAAGGTGTTACAAGCCTCACCTTTGGCGAACTCAGTAGGTAAAACCTTAGATGTCGTGCAAGTGCAAGGTGCTGTCACTGGCACTTTAGACATCAGCATTCCACTGTATGAAGGTGAAGCCGAAGATATTCGTGGTCAAATCCGTTTTGATAATACGCCTGTATATATTGCTCAGCCAGGGCTTCAACTTCATGGCGTGACTGGTGTAGTCGACTTTGCGAATGAAGTTGTGACAGGAAAAGGCATCAAAGCGCGCTTGTTCGAACAACCGCTCAGTTTAACTTTCGACACTCAGCCTAAAGGTAAAGATTTTGGCCTTAATCTTTCGCTGAAAAGTCGTTGGGATCTCAGCCGTCTCCCCGATGAATTACACAATCCCTTGAGCGATTTTTATCAGGGAAAAATCAGTTGGGACGGTGCTATGACTATGCTATTTACTGAGCAAGGTTATCAAATCCAAGCCAAAGTGACTTCGGATATGCTGGGGACGCAACTGTTACTCCCAGGATACTTTGCTAAACCCGAAAATGAACCACGACCTTTAGTCGCTGAGTTTGTTGGCGATCAAGATGATGCGACGCTTGATGTCAAGCTTGCCAGTCATGCCGAGTTTATCGGTGGTTTCGATGCCGATAAAGGTGCAAATTTTAGTTATTTTGACTTGTTATTGGGGCGTTTATTCGATGAGGATGAAGCCAGAAATACAGAACAAGGTCATATTCAAGTCGATCTCGGTAAGGCCAAATTAGCCGAATGGTTACCTGTGATTAATGCCTTTGTTGGTCAAGAGAAAATACCGAAAACGGGCATTTTAGTAGATGATATTCCCCATAAAAGTTTATTTCCCGCGGTGGCGAGTATCGATTCTCATATCGGTCGGCTCGATCTTTTAGGGCAACAACTGACGGAGCTTAGGCTTAATGCTAAGCCTAACGAGACGGGATGGCGTTTTAATACCGTTGCCAACGAATTTGACGGTTGGATCGATTTCTATCCAAATTGGAAAACTCAAGGTCTCAAAGTTGTGGCGAATAAATTTTATTTTTCACCTAAGGTAAAGTCGAACACGGATGCCGATTTTGCCAGTGATCAAGTGCTCACTAACTTGCCGCCAGTTGCAGTGAATGTGGAAGATTTTCGTTTCTTCGATAAATCCTTTGGAAAGCTCGTTTTGCAGGCGAGCCCACAAGCGGCAGGATATAAGATTCAAACATTGTCTTTAACTACGCCCAATGTCAATTTGCAGGGCAGTGGCATTTGGCAGCAACAGGCTGGACAGAATAAAACTGATCTCAGTGTTGAGTTAAATGCCACTCAGTTTAGTTATCTATCTGCTCAATTGGGTATAGAGCCTGGCGTTAATGAAGCCCCCTTGAAGGTTAATGCGGACTTATCTTGGCAAGGTGCTCCCTATGCCTTCTCCCTCGAAACCTTAAATGGCAAGGTGAAATTCAACTTAGGCAAAGGCCACTTATCTCAGGTGAGTGACAAGGGCGCGCGGATTTTCTCCCTGTTCAGTTTAGATTCTCTGGTGCGTAAACTGTCGCTGGATTTCACCGATGTCTTCGGTCAGGGCATGTATTTCAACTCTTTCAATGGCAATTTGCAGATTGATAATGGCGTGGTGAAAACCACTGACACTGAAATGGATGCCATCGCGGGTAATATGAAGGTGCGTGGCTATACGGATCTCACCACTGAAAGTTTGAATTACGATATCCGCTTTGTGCCGCAGTTGGCCTCAAGTGTGCCGACTGTCGTATTGCTCAGTACCAGCGCTTGGACACTGGGTCTGGGGGCCTTTGCCCTAACAAAAGTGCTTGAGCCTGTGATTGAAGTGATTTCAGAAATTCGTTTTCGGGTGACAGGGACTATGGCAGAGCCTGTGGTCGAAGAGTTAGAGCGTAAGAGTAAAGAGATTGAAATTCCAGAATCTATTTTACCTGTGGTTGGCGTTGAGCGCCCAGCGGTGCCGACTGAAGCCGCGAGTCATAACGCCGATATCACTCAGCCGGTAGAAACTAAATCGACCGAGGCTCAATTAACAGAAGCTAAGCCAACTGAAACTAAGTTAACTGAAGCTCAGTCAACTGAAGTTAAACCAAGCAACGCTAAATCTGAGCCACAGCTTCAAGCAACACAACCAGAAGCGCTCGAGCCACAAGACGTTAAGCCTGAAGAGGCCAGATCTGAAGAATCAAAGTCAGAAGAGCTAAAGCCAGCAACAGATCAAATTAAAGCGCCCGATTTAAAGCGGGAGCAACCTCAAGTAGTACCTACGCCAGAAGTGCCAGCCATACCAGAGCATCGCGAAGCAGTAGAACCGATTAAGCAAATTCAGGGAGAGCAGAATGCACATCAGCCTGTTGCAATGTCAGAGCAGTCGCGACGTCAGCGCCAATCTGCAGTTTATCGAATCGCAGCTTAACGAACTCAAACGGGATGCCGATGCGCCCCATTTAGTCGTGTTACCCGAATGCAGCTTACTGTTTGGTGGCCATGAAAGTCAGCAACTTGCCTATGCGGGCGATGTTCATCAGAGTCCGCTCAAATCGGCGTTAAGTGCACTGGCCGCCAAGTATCGGGTGTTTATGGTCGCGGGGACTATTCCGGCGTTGGCTGAGGATGGTCGTGTCTATAGCCGCAGTTATCTGTTTGATGATAAAGGTGATACTTTAGGGCATTACGATAAACTGCACCTTTTTGATGTGGATGTTGCCGATGGTACAAAACAATATCGCGAGAGCGAAACCTTCTGCCCCGGTGATCACATTAGCGTTATCGATACACCTTTTGGCAAAATTGGCTTAACCATCTGTTATGATTTACGCTTTCCCGACTTGTTTAGGGCGATGCGCCTTGCGGGGGCTGAGATTATTACTGTCCCTTCTGCCTTCACTAAGGTGACGGGGGAAGCCCATTGGCAGGTATTGTTACAGGCAAGAGCGATTGAAACCCAATGCGTTATTCTTGCTGCAGCTCAGTGGGGACAGCATAACGAAGGTAGCCGCGAAACCTGGGGGCAGAGCATGATAGTCGGTCCTTGGGGGAATATTTTGGCTGAACTTAAAACCGGTACTGGTTGGGTACAGGCTGAGGTCGACTTAACCGAACTGCACAGTATTCGCAGTAAAATGCCCGTCATGCAGCATAATCGTTTCCTTGAACCAAGCTTGAAATAATGTGCCAGTAGCCAGCAGACGAGTTGAAATGCTGAATTTGCGCTTGAGTCGATACGCAGCATTAACACATAGAATTAGTACACCGAATTTACACTCAGAATATCAAGATCCCTTGGGGTCAAAGAGAGCATAGATGCCATTTTTAGCACAAGTAGAGCAAAGTTTATTGAAGAATGGGTTAGCGCTAGATGGCCTGCAAACCTATCTAAACACCATACATCAGCACAAAATCGATTATTCCGATCTCTATTTTCAAGGTAGTCGCCACGAATCTTGGGTGCTGGAAGACGGCATCATCAAAGACGGTAGTTTCCATATTGAACGCGGTGTGGGTGTGCGGGCCATCAGCGGTGAGAAAACGGGTTTTGCCTATGCAGATGATATCACTCCTGCCGCCTTAAGCGCTGCAGTACAGGCTGCCCGTGGCATTGCTAGTGCGGGTGAGCAGACTCAGGTACAAGCCTTTAAACGTCAAAAAGCATTGGCGTTATACGACAGCTTAGATCCGATTGCGGCGATGGAAGAAGTCAAAAAAATCAACCTGCTGAAAGAAGCCGATGCTTTTATTCGCAGTCTAGATAGCCGGATTATTCAAGTGGTGGTTAGCCTTGCTGGTGTGCACGAAGAAATCCTCGTTGCTGCGAGTGATGGCACTCTGGCGGCCGATATCCGTCCTCTGGTGCGTTTTAACTGTAGCGTGATTTTGGAAGAAAACGGTAAACGTGAACGTGGTGGCGCTGGTGGTGGTGGTCGTCATGACTACGGCGTGTTAATGGCAAGCGATGACACAGGTTTACCTATGTGTTTCGCCTTTGCCCGCGAAGCCGTGCGTCAAGCGCAAGTTAACCTTAACGCCATCGATGCACCAGCGGGTGAAATGCCAGTGGTGTTAGGTAATGGCTGGCCCGGTGTATTGCTCCACGAAGCGGTTGGACATGGTTTAGAAGGCGACTTTAACCGTAAGGGCAGCAGTGCCTTTAGCGGCAAGGTTGGTCAGCAAGTTGCGTCTAAGTTAGTGACTGTGGTCGACGATGGCACCTTGCCTAATCGTCGTGGTTCACTCAGCATCGACGATGAAGGTGTACAAACCCAAAGAACCGTATTGATTGAAGACGGTATTTTAAAGGGTTACATCCAAGACAAACTCAATGCTCGCTTAATGGGTGTTGCGCCAACGGGTAACGGTCGCCGCGAATCCTACGCGCATTTGCCTATGCCACGTATGACCAATACTTATATGACGGCCGGTGAGTCAGATCCCAGTGAGATTATTAAGTCAGTGAAGAAGGGTATTTACGCCCCTAACTTTGGCGGTGGTCAAGTTGATATCACTTCGGGTAAGTTTGTGTTCTCAGCATCCGAAGCCTATTTGATTGAAAATGGTGAAGTTACTCAAGCCATTAAGGGTGCTACTTTAATCGGTAATGGCCCTGAGGCTATGAGCCAGATTTCTATGGTCGGTAACGATATGGCTTTAGATCAAGGTGTGGGCGTTTGTGGTAAAGATGGTCAAAGTGTGCCTGTGGGTGTGGGTCAACCGACCCTAAAACTCGATAAGCTCACCGTGGGCGGAACAGCATAAAACCTAGAACCTTACGTCTATGGGTTCTAGTCGCTACCCACCATGAATGTTATCATTCGCAAAGGAAATTAGAGTAACTACTCTAGAGGTGTTAATGAAACTATCACGTGTGGTCTGGCTGTGCCTATTATCATTGCCTTCGGCTGGCTATGCTCAGCCGATTAGCTTTACTGATGCTTGGCAGCAAGTGCTGAAGGTGAGCGACAAGTTGCAAGCGCAATCCCAGGAAGTTAACCGCGCTAAGGGTGAAGAAGAGGCGGGCGAGAGCTTAAATTTCCCCTCATTAGACATTCGCGGTAATTATATTCATTTGGATAAACCGATTGAGTTTGATCTGAAAGAATTAAATTCTGTGATTTCTATCCCGCCATCGCTTGGGGGCATTATTGCGGGTATTCCGCCGCTGCCCTTAAGTGAACAAGATATTTTTAGCGCCAGCTTACAGGCAATGTGGCCGATTTATACGGGCGGACAGATCACTGCGGCTCAAGGTATACACGCGGCTATGGTGGCCGAGAAGCAACAAGAATTACAATTGGCAACGCGTGATTTATTTACCTTGCTGGTGGATAGATATTACGCTGTCGATGTGACGTTGGCATTGGTGAATACTCAGACTGATCTGGTGGGTTCGTTAGCTAAGCATGTTGATCATGCTTTAGCACTAGAGCGAGAAGGGCAAATTGCTAAGGTCGAGCGCCTCAATGCGCAGGTTGCCCTAGACAATGCTAAAGTCAATTTAGGCAGTGCTCGTCGGCAACACGAAATGGCAGTGATCGCGCTGGCACGTATGCTACAGCAAAGTCAGGTGAGCACAAATTCTCCCTTATTTGTACTGCCACAGGCTCCTTCATTCGCTCAACTCAGCCAAATTACCCTGAGCCAACATCCGGCGCTCAAATTGCTCGAAGCGAAAGAAACGCAAGCGAACGGTTTAATAGCGTTGGAAAAAGGTAAATACCATCCAACGGTTTTCCTCTTCGGTAACTACACCTTGTATGAAGAAGACACACTCTTGACGAGCATCACACCTGACTGGATGGTTGGGGTTGGGGTCAATGTGCCACTGATCAGCCGCGATGGCCGTAGCGGTAAGGTCGAAGCGGCGAAAAGTGCACTCTTACAAGCTCGTTATACCAAGGCACAAACTAAACAAGACTTGAGCCTGCTGGTGGATCAAAGCTATCGCCAATTATTACAGGCCGAGGAAGAAGTGACGGCGCTCGATACTTCGCTCGAACTTGCTATTGAAAACCTGCGCCTGCGTGACATCGCCTTTAATCAAGGGCTTTCAACTTCTATCGACAGAGTCGATGCGGAGCTGAAACTAAGCGCGGTGAAAACTCAGCAATTGGCTGCCCGTTATCGTTATGTGCAAGCCTATGCCAGATTAATGGCCATTAGTGGTCAACTAGATGAATTTATCGGTCGTACCACAGCCCCTACCCAAGTGCAGGAGACAAACAATGCGCGCTAACAGAATACTTGCCCTTGTGGCGTTGGTCGCATTAGGCCTTATCTTAGCCTATGGACTCAAGCTCGCTTATAGCCCGCAGCCGAGTTTGTTGCAGGGCCAGATTGAAGCCCGTGAGTACAATGTTTCGTCCAAGGTGCCAGGCAGAGTCGAGCAAGTGCTCGTGCGCCGCGGTGATAGTGTGGCCCAAGGGGATTTATTATTCGCGATTCGCAGTCCTGAGCTAGATGCAAAGTTAATGCAGGCCGAAGGTGGTCGTGATGCCGCTAAGGCGATGCAGCTTGAAGCCAACAACGGTGCTCGCAGCCAAGAAGTGATGGCAGCCAAGGAGCAATGGCTCAAGGCGCAGGCGGCGGCAACGCTCGCTAAAACCACCTATACCCGAGTCGAAAACTTATTTAACGAAGGTGTGGCGGCAAGACAAAAACGCGATGAAGCCTTTACCCAATGGCAAGCGGCAAAATACACAGAACAAGCTGCCTTAGCCATGTATCAAATGGCAGAAGAAGGCGCGCGGACGGAAACCAAAGTGGCTGCTGCAGGTAATGCCCGTAAGGCTGAAGGTGCAGTGAAAGAAGTTAGCGCCATTATGGAAGATAGCCAAATGCGCGCACCTAAATCGGGTGAGATCAGCGACGTGCTGTTACAGGCGGGTGAATTGGCACCCAGTGGTTTTCCGATTGTCAGTTTGATTGATATGCAGGATGCTTGGGCCGTGTTCCAAGTGCGAGAAGACCAACTTAAACGTTTCAAAAAAGGTCAAAAAATTCAATTAACGATTCCGGCACTCGGGCAGGATGTGGATTTTACTGTGTCCCATATCAGTGTGATGGGTGAGTTTGCCACTTGGCGTTCGACTGAAAGTGGCCATGATTTTGATATGCGAACCTTTGAAGTGGAATTGCGTCCAAACCAGCCGATTACCGATCTGCGTGTTGGCATGTCTGTGCTGCTGCGAAGTGAGTAAAAGTCGTGACTGAACGTGCGCCTCACGCCAACGCGGCGGACAAGATTAAGGGCGAATCACTGCCATCGAGCATAAGCCTTATGGCGTTGCTCACAGCGTTAGTTCGCCGTGAGCTGCGCGCCCTATGGCATGACCCTTGGCAGTTAGCGCTGATAAGTTATATTCCACTACTGGGGATTTTATGCTTATGGTGGTTATTCAGTGCAGGTCTGCCAAGGCAACTGCCCGTGGCGATTGTCGACCAAGATCATAGTCAATTGAGCCGCATGTTGACCCGTCAGCTTAAGGCAAACCCGGTTACCGATCCGCAAAGTTTTACCGACTTATCCTCGGCGATAAGCGCGATGCAACAGGCGAAAGTCTACGCTATTGTGGTTTTTCCCTATGATATGAAAAAGGATTTACTTACAGGCCATAAGCCTACAATTGATGTGCGCTACAACAGTCAATTTTTGCTGGTGGGTAAGTTACTCTCAAGCCAAATTCAGCTGAGTTTAGGCGACGGATTACAGCAAGTGGCGGGTTTAAAGCAGCTCGCAAATGGTACACCGAAATCCCAAGTCGCAGTGAATTTAAGCCCAGTCAAAAGCCAAACAACAGCCCTGTTTAACCGAAATAACAATTACATAGGTTTCTTAGTACCGCCAGTGCTGATTGCGCTGTGGCAGTTGTTATCTATGTTAGTGATGGCAAACAGTTTAAATCGAGAGCTGCATTTAGCGCCTACCACTCATGCCGATGGCATGTCGAATCTCTTAACTGAACATTTTTGGCCTAAGGTGTGGGCGAAAATGGTGCTGTTTACGCCGATATTGATGCTGCAGGGCGGCTTTATTTTAGCTTGGCTGTATTTGTATCTTGCTCTGCCGATGGCGGGGAGTTTAGCCCTATTATTGCTCGCGCAATTAGTCATGTTATTGGCAGTCTGGAGCTTAGTGTTATTAATATTTGTAGTGATGCGTGACAGTGCGCGGGTCATCAGCTTTTGTACCGCTTTATTTGCGCCAGCGTTTGCTTTTATGGGCATTACTTTTCCGACTCACGAAATGCCGCAATTAGCCCAGTGGTGGCGACTTATCATGCCATCGAGCCATTATATTGAGTCCCATGTTAGTATCGTGAGTTATGGCGCTACTTGGCCAAGTGTAGCTAGCCAAATCACCAGTTATTGGGGCTTTATCTGTCTGATACCTTTGATATATTTCCTGTCGCGTAAATTACTGCCTACCACAGTTAACACCAATGCTGCAGTGACGGTTTATGACTCGGACGCAGCTATATCTGCGAAGGGGCAATAGGATGAATTTATCCAATAGCGAACACGCAAACACACCACGTCAGCTCAGTCTGTGGCGACTGATCCTCACTGAGTTTAAGGCCATTATTAGCGATAAAGCGATCGCTGTGACCTTATTTGGCGGTGTACTGTTTTATTCGGTTTTGTATCCTTTGCCCTATCTGAATCAAGTGCCGACCGAGCAACAACTGATCGTGGTGGACTTAGATCATTCTTCCCTAAGCCGTCAATTGATCCGTCATGCCGATGCCAGCGCAAAAATTCAAGTCATAGGCCAAGTTGGTTCGATTACCGAGGCGAAGCGTTTTATTGAGACGCGTAAGGCCCACGGCTTACTTGTGATCCCTGAAGGATTCCGCCGCGATTTATTGCTCGGTAAAGGTGTGACGCTAAGCTATGGCGGTGATGCTAGTTACTTTTTGATTTATTCCGCGGTTGTTGAAGGCTTAGTTAGCGCTGGAATGGATGCGGGTAAACAAGTGCAATTGATTGGCATGCTTGCTCAAGGACAAAATCCTAAGCAGGCCCAAGAGAGTTTAAACTCGCTTTATCTTAACAGTGTGCCAGCCTTTAACCAGAGCCTAGGTTATACGCCCTATGTAGTACCTGGACTGTTCTTGCTGATTTTGCACCAAACCTTACTCATAGGTACTGGCATTTTAGGGGCTGGGCAATGGCGGCATAAAGGGTATTGGCAGCAGGTGTCACCGGTGCAATTAGTCTGTGGTCGTATTCTTGCTTTCATGTTGATTTATATCTTCTTTACCAGCTTTTATGTGGGCTATTGTTATCACTGGTATAACGTGAGTATTCAAGCGAGCCTTGGTTTAGTTGCGCTGTGGTTATTGCCGTTTTTACTGGCTACCGCCGCCGTAGGTGTTGCCATGAGCACCTTGTTCACCCGCCGCGATTTACCCACCCAAGTGCTACTGCTGATCTCTATGCCTATTTTATTTGTGTCAGGTTTTGTGTGGCCGATAGCGTTGATCCCAGAACCTTTAGTACTCGGCTCACAGTTTATTCCCGCGGTACCCGCGATTATGGGCATGCTAGAACTCAATCAAATGGGCGCAAGTTGGGCGAGTGTGATACCAAAATGGCTGCAACTATGGGGCTTATTTGCGGTCTTTTTCGGCCTAGCGATGTTGGGGATTAAGCGCAGAGTGAGATTGTTGGCTGAAGCTAATTAGCTTTGATGGACTCGCGGGACAGAGTATCTCGCGAGTGTTTACTGGGCTTGAACTTTACAGGGGCTGTTTAGGTACTTCTGTAATTAATCTTTAGAAGTAAAGACTTTCTACAATTTTACCATCGACGAGCATATCGCACTTATCGCCTGAGCTCGACTTAGTCGCTTGAATGACGCCGGCAATCGCGCCAAATGCGCCACCTTGGCTGCTGAGCACTGAACCGAAATAGCATTGGCTAGAAATTTTGAAATCCTTGTATTTACCGCTCAAATTTTGAGTCGGAGTATAAGGCGGGAAAGTGCCTTTCATAACAGAATCGCCATTCACTGAGAGTGAAATGTTTTTGCGTTCTGTATCAAAACTGCCACCAAAAACTAAGTTAACACCCTCGATTTCAACGGTTTTTTCTTGAGCGATAATAGGTGGTTTTGCGGCGCAGGCGGCGAGAAAACAGCTGCCAATGGTCAGAGAGACTAAAGTAATTTTACGCATTTCATCTTCCTTTTGATGCGATAAAACAAATGAAGCGGTTGCTTCGCAAATTAAACTGCCCCTGTTTAATTTTTGCCGGAAGATTATATCTATATCTGCCTTATTTCCAATAACAAATTTAAAACAAGTGAAAAAATTATTCAGTATTGAGCTTGTCCTTCGGCATGTCATCAGCCTTACTGTCATATTCTAGTAGCGTGTCTTAGTGTTCAAACTGCTTTAAGCCATCTTTATCCTTGTCTATTCTATTCCGTTAATTTAACGCTCATCGTGCAGATAGCCATCAAACGGCCCTTATTGGGTTGTCTTCTTGTTGGTTTTGGGGGAGAATGCGCGCCGAAAAAATAACCGAGATACTCAGTATCTCGGTTATTTTTTATTTATGGCGTATGTGTTTTAAAACAATTGAGGCCGGTAAACATCCGGAAATGATATGAGGTTCAGTTGAACCTATTTTACTGAGGAAAGACCAATGGGGCTGTTGTGTACCGGATTGTCGGTAGTTGTTGTAAATCAAGTCGTTGCGTTAGCCATTAAACCGAGAGTGCAGACGGTTAGCCGCAAGCAAAAACTAATTGCAGATGCGTGCTTAGGTGTTCAACCCTGTACAATGGGGGTGTGCTGATGAGCCAACAAAATCCGGGTTTGAAGCAGACCCTCAACTTATGGCAAGTGGTGGTGATGGGGCTTGCTTATCTCACGCCGATGGCCGTTTTTGATACCTTTGGTATTGTTTCCGAGATCACCTCTGGCCATGTGGCTACGTCTTATCTATTCGCATTGGCGGGGATTTTATTTACCGCGTTTAGTTACGGTCATTTGGTACGTAAATATCCCTATGCGGGTTCAGCCTACACTTATGCTCAAAAAACCTTTAGCCCGAATGTTGGTTTTATGGTGGGTTGGTCATCGCTGCTGGACTATATGTTTATGCCAATGATCAATATGTTGCTCGCAAAAATCTATTTAACCGCCATGTTTCCCAGCGTCGAACCTTGGATCTTTATTTTCGCTCTTGTGACCATAATGACCTTGCTTAATCTCAAGGGGATTGATCTCGTCGCGAACTTTAATGGGGTGATAGTGTTTGCACAGATCGCTATTATTGTGGTGTTCATTGGTCTAATGGCCTATAGCATTTCCCTCGGTGAAGGCGAAGGTGTCGTTGCGAGTGTGCGACCATTTTATGCCGATAATATGGCGATGGCGCCATTATTCACAGGGGCGACGATTCTGTGTTTCTCCTTCCTCGGCTTTGACGGGTTAAGTTCACTGACTGAAGAAACTAAAGATGCTCAACGTGTTATTCCTCGCGCGATTGTGTTGACGGCTTTACTCGGTGGCGTGATTTTTGTTGGCGTGTCTTATTTTTTGCAGCTCTATTTCCCCGATATTTCCCGCTTTCAACAGCTTGATGCGGTATTGCCTGAAATTGCACTCTATGTGGGTGGTAATCTATTCCAGTCCATCGTATTAGTCGCGACCACTGTTGCTGTATTGGCATCCGGTATGGCTGCCCATGCTGGGGTTGCACGGATTTTATATGTGATGGGGCGGGATAATATGTTGCCACGTAAAGGGTTTGCTTATATCCATCCTAGATGGCGAACCCCTGCATTTAATGTCTTGTTGGTGGGGGCGCTTGCGCTATCTGCCGTCTCATTTGATTTAGAAATGGCGCTAGCCTTAGTGAATTTTGGTGCTTTAGTCGCTTTTACCTTCGTGAATTTATCTGTCATTGTGCAGTTTTACCTAAGGGATCGACGTAATAAATCTTTTAGAGACCACTTACAATACTTAGTCTTGCCATTGTGTGGCGCCGGCACTATTGGCGTGCTTTGGGTGAACTTAGAGCCACAATCACTAGAGTTAGGGCTCATTTGGGCGGCAGTGGGAGCATTGTATTTGGCTTTACGTAGTTTCCGGTTACGCCGTGCAGTAGAGCTATAAAATTAGTTGAGTTGGGTTATTGCTGTCGCTGCCTTGGTATAAGTGTGAATAATGCGTTAATCCTCTTAGGGTCCCCTAAAGACTGTTGAGTTCAATGCATGGCAATTCACCTAAGTTAGACGATAAAAACCCTTTACCAGATAGCACTCCGCATACTGGTAAAGGGAGTCACATGTTCTAAAAGAACAGCGCGATTAAGATAATGATCGGAATTGGGATCCCGATAAACCAAAGTAATACTGAACGCATAACAACCTCCTTTAAATTGAATAAACAGTGTGCGAATTAAGCATCGCGTTGACGGCCACCGAAAATAGCCATCACACTTGCGACGAATGCGCCCAACAATAGTGCTACCGCCATCCAAAGTGCAGCATAGGCTGATGCTTTACGTGCTTCATCTGCAGCTTGGCGAGCCGTAGTTTCCGCATTTTTCAGCGTGGTTTGCACTTTCTCAAATCCCTGTGACACGCGCTGCTCTGCTTCCTGCTGAGTCAGATCGGTGCGTTGTGTAATGAGTTGACCTATATAGCGTTTATCCTCTTGCGGCAATGTACCTGTTTGCAGTGCCTGTGCGAGTATCCGTGAGACTTCACGGACTGGAATTGGCAAGATTCCAGGGGCTTGCTCGTTTGCCAATGCGTTTACTTGGGGGGCTGTAGCTTCAGTTTTGACTTCAGGCATTTGCTCATTGACCTGAGGT
Source organism: Shewanella sp. SM71 (assembly GCF_025653905.1). Taxonomy (NCBI): domain Bacteria; kingdom Pseudomonadati; phylum Pseudomonadota; class Gammaproteobacteria; order Alteromonadales; family Shewanellaceae; genus Shewanella; species Shewanella sp. SM71. The sequence goes on along the minus strand of NZ_JAKKRW010000032.1, from coordinate 20,289 downwards.
GTCATTCTTTCTGCTGGGATTTCTTGGGCCGGTTTGTTTACCTGCGGTGTTGTTCTTTTACGGGAGCCGTTAGAGTCATCACGGAACAGTGAATCAACAAAATAGCCAATGGAATGGTTGCCATTGCCAGCTTCACCTGCGGCTAGCGTTGCTGCCGAGCCCACTGCGGCTCCTGTTATAGTACCTGCTGCACTTGCCGCTTTGCTGACAACGTTAGCACTATCACGGACGCCACTGCCAATGCTACCCACGACCGACGTCAGTACCACAAAGGTTAGCAGTGATGCGACAGCCCAAGTCAGAAAGCCGTGAGCGGTATCGCGAAAGTACACTTCATCCGTATGTACATCTGTCCATTTGGTGCGTAGTCGTCCGGCTAGATAACCGCCCATGCCTGACGCGGCGAGTTGAGTGAAACTCAGCCATGCGATTGCAGCAACACCAAAGGTTGCTGCACTGATGCCCTCCATACTCCACGGTGATATAGCAGAGAAACCCAGCCCAGTGCCTAAGATCATTAATAACAGTGACAGCGCTGCGGCACCTGCCGCTCCTGCAAAGATGGCTGCCCATGAGACGGCGCTGCGTCCGTGTGGGGCGTCAATGCTGTTTGCTGGTATGCGGCGATCTTTCATCGTTTCCATACCTAGGTTAACTTCTGACATGTTTTTGTATTTATAAATAAGGTAGTAAGGTTATCCACAGTGTTGGCATTGTTGTTGGAACTGAAAAACAGTGTGGTTATAACTGCACAGACTTCCTTGTTGGCGTCACTCCGCTATTTGATGCCGCCATACATATCCATTAGCTTTTAGACTTCAACATGTCATCGCGTAGGTTTATTGCCCGCGCGGCGCCAATGGCGGTTTCCACTTTTTTAATTTCCTCAGGCGGCGGTAGGACGGCGGGTAAACCCAGTGATTCGATCCATAGTTCACGTAGGAATCCCTTAGTGTGATAGAGATGATGGTGCTCATCTTGCGCCACCAATTCAAATGCAGTCCTTAGTGCATTGGTTTCTTCGCCCTCACCGTGTTCTGCCAGATGTCCAATCAGCTCCCAGTTCTGATGATCCTTCGTTTCTGCCAGAACTACGCACTCGCCAGCGACCAGTTGCGCTGCGGCAGTGCTGCCTCGTGTCTTTGCTATTTGCATCGCTTTGACCAGCGAATTTCCAATATGAGCCACGACTTCACGACCAGGAGTCTTCGTGTCCGGATCCAGTCTTAGTTCACTAAAAACATCCATAAGTACTCGTTCGTGGGCACGGGTTTGCTCAAGGTATGTTTGCCATTCAGTTTTTAAATCTTTGTTTAGCGCACATGACAGGGCAGTTTCGTAGATTTTTATTCCACCGCGCTCTGTCTCGATAGCCTGATACAGCAACTCGTGCAGTTGTTTTTTGATATAAGGTTTCTTGTTCATCGCTTCATCCTTTAGTGGCATTTTTTAAGCAGTGGTTGGTCGCGTGCGATAGATAATCGTCCAGCTTCATGTGCTTACAGCGTTATTAGATTATTGAATCGCGAGAAGGGTGGCGATGAGCTGCGACCGCATCAATAAAAACCGGCACAATTTCAGCCATATTGCTGCTGTCTACTAGCAGGATCCCCCTGTCTTCTTCCATGCGGAATCCAATGTTGGTCAAATCCAGCAGTTCCCGTCCGTCACCTAAAGCGAGGATTGTTTTGCCGTGTAGGTACAACTCTTTTATAAATGGGATTGTGTGGCTATAGCCTGCGAGAGCTTGAACCGCCTCGTTTCCATCGGGTAGGACCAAGGCATCAAACAGCACAGCCGGAGAATTCTCCATCGATTTATCCGCTTCTATTTTCTCGCCTGAGGCACCCACAAAACTCCCTATTCGTGGCCCTACAAAATGAACGACAGCCCCCGCTTCCACTAAGGCCGAATGAAGGTTGACCAAGGATGCATGGTGAACTCCATCCTCGATTAACACGGCAATCTGACGTGTACGGATACCGCATTCGCCCGGTAATGCCATCAGCGACAAGGCGGTAGAGACTGTTACTTCAGGTAACTGCGGCTCAGCGATGGCCTTGGGCATTGCATCTGGAACAACCATGCCTAGGCCTGCTGCAACTTCAACTGCAAGTTCAGGGGAGACATTCACCAACGAGGACAGCATCCGATTGCGTATGGCAGGGACTGCAACTTTGCTGAGCTCGAAGCGAAATGCATCGACAATATGGGCTTTTTCGACAGCCGTTTGACTGTTGAAAAACAAAGTGGCTTGTAGATAGTGCTCGGCAAATTTTTCCGGCTTGCCACGGATTTTGTCTTCGCTAATTCTTTCTGGAAACGATACAAATCCGCTGCTTCCGGCTTGAAATGGGCAGCCACCCGCCAGTGAATTTGGCTCGTAGGCAACACGGCCACGATGGATCGCCTGACGATGAATGCCGTCGCGTTGGTTATTTTGAACTGGGGCTAGTGGCGCATTGATCGGGATTTCGTGGAAATTAGCGCCACCTAAGCGGGTAATTTGAGTATCGACATAGGAGTGGATACGACCCGCAAGCAGTGGGTCATTAGAGAAGTCTATGCCCGGAATAACATGTGCGGTACAGAACGCAACCTGTTCGGTTTCGGCAAAGAAGTTATCAGGATTGCGATTAAGCACCATACGCCCAACAGGCAGTACTGGCACCAGTTCCTCTGGGATCAGCTTAGTTGAATCGAGTACATCGAAGCTGAAACCATCGGCCTGCTCCTCGCTGAAAATTTGTAACCCGAGCTCCCATTCCGGAAACTCGCCCGACTCTATGGCCTCCCATAAATCACGTCGGTGGAAATCAGGATCGGCGCCCGATATTTTCACCGCCTCATCCCACAGCAATGAATGCGTGCCTTGCAGCGGCTTCCAGTGGAATTTACAAAATACGGATTGCCCCTCTTCGTTCACTAAACGAAAGGTATGCACGCCAAAGCCTTGCATCATGCGATAACTTCGCGGTATAGCGCGGTCCGACATCACCCACATCAGCATGTGGGTGGACTCTGGCATCAGTGAAACAAAATCCCAAAACGTATCATGGGCCGATGCTGCCTGAGGCATGCCGTGGTGTGGCTCAGGCTTAACTGCGTGCACTAGATCGGGAAACTTCATCGCATCTTGAATAAAGAATACTGGCATGTTATTTCCAACTAGATCCCAGTTGCCCTCGTCGGTATAAAACTTTACTGCAAAGCCGCGCACATCACGCGCCGTGTCTTTTGAGCCACGTTCGCCAGCTACCGTAGAAAAACGTACGAACACAGGGGTGATTTTGCCTTGCTCGGCAAAAGGTGCCGCGCGAGTATATTTGCCCAGTGCATCATAGGCTTTGAAGTAGCCGTGAGCTCCTGAACCACGTGCATGAACGATTCGTTCAGGGATACGTTCGTGATCAAAATGGGTGATTTTTTCCCGCAGGATGAAATCTTCAAGCAAGGATGGCCCACGTAATCCGGCTTTCAAGCTGTTTTGATTATCGCTAATGCGAACCCCTTGATTGGTGGTCAAAGGCTGAGCGCTTGCATCGACACGAACCCGATTGAGTGAATTGACCATTGGGTTAATTCCGGGCCGCACTGCACTACCGGTTTTAGCCGTTTCGATATCTTCAGTTGCCGTGCTTGCCGTCAATGAAATAGAGGGTAATTCCACTGTCACGCTGGGTACTGGTGCCATGGCGTTGTCATGACCATAGTCGAATGCCTTATTAATGTTGTAGGGCATAGCTGCGACCAAGATATCGCTATCGCTAGCTTGCTTTGCAACTATGTCATTCGTTTTAAGTACAGATTCCATACCCTCAGTTGCAGCGACGGACGGAGCGTCTTTGCTTTGCACCCGTGATGGAACTGTTTTTTTGGTCATAGTCATAATTGTTCTCCGATGAGGTGGGGAATGTTGACAATAGAGATACCGCTCAAACCGCCAACCTTTATCGATTCTTATTCAGTTGATAGGCTATGTCTGTTCGATAGCGTACCTTCCCCGATCCGGAACAATATCGCGACATGCTGATTTTTTGTTCAGTTCGGCAGCGCACTGACATTGTAATTTGCCTCCTTCAAACTGGCTGAGGAACACCTGTTTTGTCGCATCTAAAGGATGATAAGCAAGAGTAACTATGATTTTTTTATTCACTTTTAACTCCCTGTAAATACTTTAATATTCCTGTAAAGAGGCATATGAACCTAATACCTGATCTTGAATTAAGTGTTGCCGCACTGCATGTACGCGACTTATTGTTTGCCTTTATTCTGGCCCTGCCGATCGGTTGGGACCGCGAAAAGCGTGAACGTACGGCGGGCTTGCGAACCTTTCCGCTGGTCGCGGTTGCCGCATGCGGATATATGCTGGTTGGTATTGAGGTACTGAGTTCAACGGATGCAGAAGCCCGTGTGATGGAAGGTATCATCACAGGGATAGGGTTTATTGGTGGCGGTGCCATTCTTAAAAATGCAGTGAAAGGTAAAGGCTTTGTTTCAGGTACTGCAACAGCTGCAAGTCTATGGTTAACGGGAGCTATCGGGATATCGGTCGCCACTGGCCGCCTCGAAATTGCGCTGGTGCTCAGCGCCATGACGTTCTTTACCTTGAGGCTGATGAGTCCAGCTAAAGCGAACGTGGGAGAACAAGAGGACAAACAAGGGTAACTGAGTGTTTACAGGAGGCATTGGAAAGCAAGAGGGAAAGCCAGGGAGATACGTCTCTTTGTGTGTTTTATCTCGGCCCCAATGATAGGTAATCATTGGCATCTGGAGCTAAAAAAAGACCCGCATTGGCGGGTCCTTGTTTTACGGATACATTACTGGCTATTGCAGCAACACATTGAACTTAAGCAAGGTTTCAACACCACTTGGTGTATTCACTGTTAGTACCACTTGGCTGCTAGCGGTTTCAGTATTCTTGAGGTAAAAGTCCGCCATACTTGCATTAGCATCATTCGTTTTAGGCACAGTATAAGGCGTTGACAGTAATTCCCCTTTATCCGCATCGATATTAAGCGTTGTGCTAGAGGGCAGAATTTGATCGGCACTGTCGTAGAACTTTACGGTAAATTCGGATGTTTGCCCTGCAGGAATTGCCGTTAAAGACTCAAGATTGTTGAGAATATTTTGACCTAGGCGATCTTCATATACTTTGACACCATCTTGCCATAGGGAGAAATAGGCTTTTGAGCCAGACATTATCATCACAACTGCTTTACGAACATAAGTCTTATTCGCTTGTCCTGTCCCGCAGAGTGCGCCTTGACATTGAGGGCCGTTAAACTTGCCATCGGCACCTTTATAGGTGTCGCTAGCGAGGTTATCGAAATAGCGTTCACCACTATCATAGGCGAAGTTTTCGTTATCATCGCGAAAGGCTGTCGGCAAATCGCTAAAGCCTGAGTTGTGGAAGGTTTCTACATCTAAGCCGTTACCACTGCAAGCCACAGGAACGCCATTTATCAAGCAAGCTTTTGCAATGGCGCTACCATCGGCCGAATCAAATTGGTTGTTACCATTGGTGTCGAAAAAGGTTTCGTGACCTAAAGCGTAGGCTAATACTGTTATGCGATGGTCTTGAGGTCTTGGATCGCTTGATGTCCAAGTCACACTGCAGACACCATTTTGGGTTAAGCAGCTTGGCTCTATTTGGCCGCCTTCACTGGTAAAGTTAACTGTTGTGTCATTGGGCGCTGGGTTGCCAAAACTATCAGACAGTCTTGCTGTCACTGTGACTTTCTCACCATCAATATTACCCGCTTCAGGGTTGGCATTACTCGTCGCTAAACTAAATCCAAGTTGTTGAGGTAGACCAGTATTCACGGTTAACTGTTCAGATTGGCTAGTGACGACTTCTTTAGTATCAGTATCAACAGCAGTGGCAACCACGCGTACTGGCGTGGGTACTGTACCGGATAATACGCGCACACTGGCGATACCTTGGGAGTTAGTCAGGCTTTGCGCATTCGCAGTGCCATTGGCAAAACTTAAACCACCGACAACCGTATCTAAGGTAAAGCTGACATTCTGTTGCGCTGCGGGTTGGCCATTGGCGCTGGTGACTTTGAAGCTGACTAAAGAGGATTCGCTTGAACCTGTGCCGCCCGCACCTTTGATGCGAATTTGTGCAGGCTCTGCTGACTCAAAACTTAAGCTGGCAAGCGTTTGGCGTTGCAGTGTGAATAGGAAATTCGCCGTGAGCGTTTGATTCCCCGCCACTGTCGTGGCGATGATTTGGTCGCTACGTCCACTGTTACCACTGCAACTTGTGTCTTGGAAGGTCGAGCTTGCATTACCCGATAAAGTCGTAACTGGGGTATCGAGTGTGGCGTTATTGTTTGTGGTGCAATCTGAGCTAAAGCTGATGGAAGAGGGTGTTTGCACTCGCGTAACCGTGCCGTCATTGGCCTCTAATACTAAACTTGCACTTACACCAAAACTACCGCCTGCGCTGATTTTATATGCGCCATCGGCATCGGCGGTTAAGGTGCTAGCCAGTTTACCTTCGGTAAAGTCAGCGCCATTGAATGAGCCGAGTTTCAGCGTGCCTTCTTGATTGACGGCATCTTTACTCAGCACTTCATACAAACTGCTGGTTTGCAGCGATTGACCTTGATAGTCCACAGTGACCGTTAAGGCATTTGCCCCTAATTCAGTTGCACTTGGCGTATAGGGTACCTGCGCAATACCTTGAGAGTTGGTCAGCGCACTGGCAGGATTGAGCGCCGCTGAACCAGCAGTAAAGGTGACTTTAGCGCCTTCGATACCTTTGCTTTCGCTATCGAGCAATATGGCTTGTAATTGCACCGACTCATCGACTTTAAAGCGAGTGACTAAGGCTGAGCTGTTTAAAATACTGGCGCTGAGTTTGGGGGTTTCAATGGTGTTGCCATTGTCTGAACCAACGAACTCGTAGTTACGGCTTGCAGTTAATGCGTCTGCATCAGACGGCGTATAGCTCGCCGTTACCGTACCAGCTTCTGCTGTTAATGTCGGGTTAGAAATGATGACTTCAGCAACGCCATCTGCATTGGTGAGTTTTGTTGCTGGCGCAACAGTATCTAAGGTCGCAGCGAAGCTAATCAGTTGGCCGCTAAGTTTACTCGAACCCTTTTTTAAGGTAGCGACGGCACAAAAACTCGTATCGGAGGCAAAGCTTAAATTGGTGGTTGCATCGGCGCACTTGCCGTTAACTACAGTTTTATAGCCCAGCGTTAAGCTGTAGCTGTCTGTTGTTCCGTCAGTGTCGGTGCCATCAGCTGCGCCATTACAACCACTGAGCGCTAATGCGCCCAGTAATGCCCAAGAAAATACCGATAACGTTTTGCTAAGTCGCATAAGCAACATCCTTGTGGGGCTGAAGTTAATTAGTCTTGGATTTCGCTGCGTAGATATTTAAACAGCTCTTTAGATGATTTTGATTCTGGGCCTTTGGCCAGTTCTTTGGTGGCTTGACGCACCAAAGTACGCAGTTTTTGTCTGTCTAATTGCGGATAATGCTCGACGACAGTTTGAATCTCATCATCACCTTGGGTGAGTAAGCGTTCACGCATTTTTTCGAACATTTGTAACTTAGCGGTCTCGTTGTTGTTTTTATTCAACACGATAGCGAGTGAAGCCTTGATTGGCTCAATATCAAAATTACGCATCAATTTGCCGATATACTGCATGTGGCGACGATACGCCTCAGTATTGACCTTGATTTTGCGTGTTTGCAGGATAGCGTCGTACAAAAACTCATCCAGCTCGATTTTATCTAGCTGAGTCTTGCTCAGTGAAACAAGCTCCATACCGACTTTTTGCACGGCTTCGCTATCACGCTTGTCCGTTGTTTTGCTGCTGACATAATCTTCATCTATGTCGTAGGGCTGTTTAAAATGTTCTGAATCACCAACAATCTTCATATAGATAAAACCTCAAGTAATTTACTGGCTAATAATAACATCTCCAGCCAAAAATCGCCTAGGTGAATGTGTTTATACCCAAGCTACCTGAATATACGAGTTTCAGAGCGCCTAGGGTGCTTCAATTCAAGGCGCAGCAATGACAGAATGTCGGCCACCTTTTGAATTGATGCAACACGGAAGTGGAGTGCCCTAGGCGCTCCGTCCCGGCGGGTTTTAACGCACTTTATGCTGTGTTGGTTATTTTTAACTTAGCCCGCTAGGTCTGCAAATAACCGCCTTGCCTAAAGTGCGTTAAACTCCCGCTGAATCCTGCATCTTCAGGTTGTTTGGGTATAGGATACGCTCTCAAGCCTAAGTCGGCGGTGAATAATTAATGTGAATGGGATTTGTGTTTGTTATGCTACGGCAATTGCCGACAACGAAAGAGTAGCTTTGTGTCTTTGAACAGAATCGATAGTGAATTGGGCGCGCTGAAAGATGCGGTGGCCGTGGCGCTGGAATATGCCAACAAATTAGGAACGAACGCTGCCGAAGTGGCGATCAGTAAACAACAAGGTTTGTCGGTTTCTACCCGTTTAAAAGAAGTTGAAACCGTTGAATTTAATAAAGATGGTGCCTTAGGAATTACGGTTTACCGCGATGGTTGCAAGGGCAGTTCATCGACGTCGGATTTAAGTCCAGAGGCCATTGCCTTAGCGGTGAAAGCGGCCGACGATATCGCCCGTTATACTTCTCCGGATCCATTCAGTGGTCTTGCCGATAAAGCCTTGATGGCAAATCAGATCCGCGATCTTCAACTGTATTATCCACAAGATATTTCCCCCGATGAGTTAGCACAACTAGCGATCCGCGCCGAAACTGCAGCGCTCGATGCCGATCCACGTATCAATAATTCCGACGGCGCCAGTGCCAATGCTCACACTGCGGTTAAAGTGTATGGTAACAGCCACGGTTTCTTAAACGGTTATTGCAGCTCGCGTTATAGCTTAAGTTGCAGCGTGATCGGTGAAGATAGTGAAGGCAATATGCAACGGGATTACGATTACACTATCGCCCGTAAATTCAGCGAGATGCTTGCACCTGAAACGGTAGGTTTAAAGACCGCAGAGAAGACAGTAAGTCGCCTTGGTGCGCGCAAGATCGCGACGACGCGTTTACCCATTTTATTAGCGCCAGATATCGCCACAGGGTTAATCGGCCACTTTATCGGTGCTATCAGCGGTGGCAGTTTATACCGTAAATCCAGTTTCTTATTGGATTCGATCAACACCCAAATCTTCCCCGATTGGTTTAATATCGAAGAGCAGCCGCATTTACTGGGCGCATTGGCAAGCGCGAACTACGACAGTGAAGGCGTGGCGACCCAAGACAGACGCATTATTGACCGCGGCATGTTAGAAACCTATTTGCTGACCAGCTACTCGGCGCGCAAGTTAGGCTTAACCAACACGGGCCATGCGGGCGGTATTTATAACTGGACGCTCGGCCACACAGGCCAAACCTTCGACGAATTGGTGAAAGACATGGGCACAGGTTTGATTGTGACCGAAGTCATGGGCCAAGGCGTGAACATGGTAACGGGCGATTATTCCCGTGGTGCGGCGGGTTTCTACGTTGAAAACGGTGAGATCCAATATCCAGTGGAAGAGATCACTATCGCGGGTAACTTGAAAGAGATGTTCCGTGGCGTGCAAGCCGTGAGTAAGGATTTTGATTTGCGCTCATCGATTCGTACCGGCGGTATCTTGTTATCTGAAATGAAGATTGCGGGTAACTAATCCATAGTGTCACTCGTTCAGTCGTGCTGCATAGTGCGCTTAAGTCGTCTCAGTGCTTTAGTGCCTGTGCTTTAGTGTTAGTGGCATGAATGTGGTTTGAGCATAAAAAAGGGCAAGCGATTAATCACTTAATCTGCTTGCCCTTTTTGTTTAACGTTCGGATTAGATCTGTTCGACCTAAAAAGCCGTGCTGTTAAAAACCATGTGGTTAAAAACTATGTTGTTAAAAACAGTACCTTTAAAATCAGTCGTTAAAATGCATAACTTGTGCTGAGTTCAAACGAGCGACCTGCACCGGCAATCTGGTTAAAGCCATTGGTATTATCGGCCTTAAATTCCGCCACACTCACGCCGCCCAGTGGCAGCTCATAGTAGCTGTCGAACAGGTTATTCACGGCGAAGGTAACAGTCAGATCCTGCCATTTCATACTGCTGTTCAAATTGAGCAAGGAGTAACTGTCGGTTTCATTTTCAAGGCGGCGGTCATCTACGCGATCTTTGGTCGCAACCCATTGCCATGAAAGACTGTTTTCCCATTGACCTAACTGATGTTGCAGTGCCAGCTCAGTTTGCAACGGCTTGATTTGATATAAAGGTTCATCACCTTCATCTCGCTCGCCACGGGTTACATTCACTTTGCCTAACACTTGCCATTTACCTGTGCTGGTTTCGGCAAACTGATAGAGCGCATTAAAACGTGCGCCATAGAGATTGGCATCTAAGTTAGTGAATTGGAGAATATTGCGTTTGCCATCAGGCGAACTAGTGCGATTGAAGCTACCAATGACTTCGGCATCGACATAGTCAGTCACAGCTGTGTACCAAGCTGTGGTCGAGACTTGCCAGCTATCATCGTTATATTTGTAGGCTGCGCTAAGGGTATGGGCGGTTTCTGGTTTAAGATCCGGATTACCCGCATAACCATTACCATCACCATACCAACCTATCATAGTGGTCGCCATAGTGCCGCGGCCCCAGCTGTAACGTTCGTACAGATTCGGTGCACGATTCTTGCGGGCTAAACCAAACTCAAGTTGTTGATTGGTCGATAATTGATAGCGCGCCAGTAAGGTGGCGTCGATCAGATTATCATCACGTTTTCTATCCATCGCATTAAAGGCTTTTGCCGCTTCGGCGTCGACATTGGGCATGCCCATCATAGGCATGTTGCTATAGGCTTGGACTTCACCTGTATTGGTGGTGACATACTCAAAGCGAACGCCCGCCGATAACCACCAGCTTTGACTTAAATCTTGCTGCCATTCGCCATAAACGGCGGCGCGGCGGCGTTCACCATCGTTGATGTTGATGTAGTCATTGGGCGCCATCATAGTGCCAGGCACCGCAGGCCAAACATCGTCGAGCTGGTAGCTATAATATTCTTGGCCGACCAGTAAGGTGCTGTCATCACCCATTGGCAAACGCCAGTGCAGTTGATAGCTGTAGTCATCACCTTCAGTGTTCATTGGCATCTTGCCGGTTTTTTCTGGGGTGAAAAAGCCCATCTCGTGTTTCACGCCGTGCCAGTTTACTTGGGCACTGAATTCACCGTCATCGTCGAGTTTGAGTTGATAACGGGCGAGGGCACCGTAACTCTTGTTATCCGTCATATCCATATATTGGTTAGCAAAACCTTGGAATGGAATATTTTGGTGGGTCAATTTGATGGCAACTTCTTGAGTCTCATCGCGCCATGCGGCGGTCAGTGCATGGTTTTGTGCGCGGTACAGGGTATCGATGACTTTATCGCCATTACCATCTTTATAGCTGTTGGCATCTTCATAGGCGCCTTGATAGCTAAGACTGACATTTTTGCTTGCGACTGTGGCGTTGGTGCCGAGTAATAAGGTGTCACTCACACTGCGATATCCAGTTGAAATATCGCCACTATTCCACTTGATAGCCTCGCTTTCACCAAATTTAGGGTTAAGGCTGCTAACCTTGATCACACCCGCAATATTGTCACCACCGGCACTGACTGGCGATACGCCCGCAATGACTTCGGCTGTGGTGATTTGATTGGCGGAGATATAGGACAGCGGTGGATTCATTTGGTTGGCACAGGACGCGGTAATGTCTGCGCCATCAACCAGCACTTTGATGCGATCGCCCATCATGCCATTGAGGATAGGTAGGGCCGATACGCCGCCCGCTTCGGAGAAATCGACTCCTTGCCCTTTCAGTAGATTTTCAGCCGAACCTAAGGCGTTACGGTTTTCGGTCTGTTGGCCATGGACCTCTAAGCGTTCAATATTGGCTAATTCGCTGTCGTCAGCCATGGCCTGTGGCGCTAGCGATAAGCCCATGGCGATTGCTAGGGATGAGGAAATTACTGAAGTTTTAAACGGGTGAGATAAATACGCAGAATTTGCAGCCATCTTATTGTCTTCCATTCACTTGGATTAATTGCGCTGCATTATAAAGAGCATCTCAGTGTGGCAGGTGCGGCATATTGTCGCAGAGGGTAACAAAGCGAGTTAAAACATCAGAATATGGCTTGAGCAGAAGACAAGTTTTCCACTTTTTAATCAGTTAGGCATGATTCTCCTAGCTCTTTATTGGTACCTCAATTGATAAAAGGTCCAATAGAACTCTGCGTTAGTGGTACTTTTTGTGATTTAAGCTAGCCAAAATACTTGCTATACAAGCGCTGAGTTTCACCTTGGGAATCCATGGCGGCGAGTGCTTTGGCAAATTCAAAGACTTTAGAATCTGGTGTTAACACTGTGGGACTGTTATCTGGGCTGATGGGGATATCGGCGCGATAGTTGGGGTTGTGTCTACCGCGGTAGTGGCGGCTTTTTTTCGAGAAACCGAGGTACATTTCCTGCGGTAATTCGCTGTAGTGATAGTGGAGTTTAAACTGGCTTTGGTCACGATTTTTAAGGTAATAATGCAAAGTGGTTTGATCATAAATAAAAAAGTCACCTTGGTTTGAAAGCAAATAATCCAAGGCTTTAGGGACAGTTAACTCAGGCGGTTTGCGTACCTTGATTTTGTCGGGTAAACCGCCAAAGTCGTAACTGCCGGGAGCGATTAAGAGGGTCATCTCATTATGGGCTAACTGTTCAATGGAGCGAATATCGGCGGCACCAGCACGGCTAATGCCAATCGCACGTTGTGAAAGTCCATTGGGGATAAAATGCGCGTATTGAGCCCGCTCTTCGGTGAAATTAAGGCCGGGATAAAAATCGATATTGCCGAGTTTGAGATCCCGCAGAATACGTAATTTAGGTGCGCGCACCACATTGAGTTTGCAGCCAATCTTGTCCGCCGCCGCTTGGTAGAGTTCGTGATAAAATCCCGTGTTATTGGACTCGTCTCCAATAAAGGGTAAGCGTTCGCTGGTGCGATACCCCATAGTCATCACGCAGGAATCTGAACTGGAAAAAGCGTTGGCAAGCGGGGCTTGAAGCGTTATCAGTAAAAGCAGTGCACCGAGCCAAGGTTGAGCGACTAACACGGATGTCAAATTGATCTCCTTATCTGTCGATTACAAAGTGTAACCAGAGTGCCAATAAAGGTTATGGCAAAATCCACTCACTAAACCTATTAATAAAATCTTATTGATTATTAAGCTAATATATTATTTTTGTTTGAATAATCTATCATACTTTCCTACTAGTCAAAGTCATTTTTTATGTTGGAGTGCACAAACTCTGTACATCTGATTTGATTGCGTTATAGTTTGCGCTGTTAGGCTATGGGCTTAACTTTCATTAAGCAGTGAGGCATAAAATGACTAAGCAAAAACCGCAAAATATGGCCTTAGAACACGAAAGTGGTCGAGGCACCATTACCGATAACGCACTAAAAGCGTTAGTGACGAGTCCCTTGTTTAGGACCCGCACCGAGAAAGCGAAAAAGGGCAAAGGGTCATACGACCGTAAAGCACAAAACCGAAAGGGGCATCAGCACAAGGGCGATGCCCCTTTTGACTTTCTAGGTCTGCGCTTTTGCTAATCTGCTTTTTTACTGCTTCAGTTCGCTGCGTTAGTCTGCTGTGTTAGTGCCTCGTTAATCCTACCAATTCATGCTCTTCCACCTGCCTTTACGCCAATCTTTACGCTTAAATCAGCCTTATTATTGATACTCCTTGTTGGAGGTTAATTGTACTTTCGCCCTGAGCGAGTATGGTGAACGCTTAGAGCGTTTTAGCGAAGGAGATGCGCATGGCACAGCAATATCGAGTTGAACACGACACTATGGGTAAGGTGAAAGTCCCCGCCGATTGTTATTGGGGCGCACAAACCGAGCGTTCGCGGCAGCACTTTCGTATTGGCGCTGAGGCATCTATGCCTGTCGAAGTGATCCACGCTTTTGGCTATTTAAAGAAAGCCGCCGTTATCACCAATCAACAACTTGGCACTTTGACTCAAGCTAAAGCTCAACTGATTGCCCAAGTGTGCGATGAGCTAATTGCAGGCGAACTCGATGCACAATTTCCTTTAGTGATTTGGCAAACGGGCTCGGGCACGCAAACCAATATGAACGTCAATGAGGTGATTGCCTATCGCGGCCATGTGCTCTCAGGTGGGCAACTTATCGATGCGGTTAAATGCTTGCACCCCAATGATGATGTTAACCGCTCGCAATCCTCCAACGATACCTTTCCCACCGCCATGCACATTGCAGCTTATCGCCAAGCGGTTGAGCTCGTTTTGCCCTGTATGACGTTATTGCAGCAGAGCTTGCAGGATAAGGCCGAGGAATTTGCGCAAATCGTTAAAATCGGTCGCACGCATTTTATGGATGCAACACCGTTAACGTTAGGCCAAGAGTTTTCGGGTTACGCCGCGCAGTTAAATCATGCCATCGAAGGCATTGAGCACAGTCTCAAGCGGGTGGCCGAGTTAGCTTTAGGTGCGACCGCCGTCGGCACAGGGCTGAATACACACAAGGATTACGCCGTTAAGGTGGCGGACAATATCGCAAAACTCACGGGTTTGCCCTTTGTGACGGCGCCGAATAAGTTTGCTGCCCTTGCTGCCCACGATGAATTAGTCGCCCTGTCGGCGGCCTATAAAGTGGCGGCGGTCAGTTTAATGAAGATCGCAAATGATATTAGGATGTTAGGTTCTGGCCCGCGCTGCGGCATTGGTGAGTTATTACTGCCTGAAAATGAACCGGGTTCGTCGATCATGCCGGGCAAAGTGAACCCGACTCAGGTTGAGGCTATGACTATGGTGTGTGCGCAAATCATGGGTAATGATGTCGCCGTTGGGATAGGCGGTAGCAATGGTCAGTTTGAGCTCAATGTATTTAAGCCTATGATTATCGCCAATGTGCTGCAATCGGGGCGCTTATTGGGGGATGCTTGCCAGTCGTTTAATGACCATTGCGTAGTCGGCATAGTGGCGAATGAGCCACAAATCGCGCTGCATGTGGAGAACTCACTCATGTTAGTGACAGCGCTAAATCAACATATCGGTTATGAAAAGGCCGCTAAGATAGCTAAAAAAGCCCATACCGAGCATAAGACACTGCGCCAAGCGGCATTAGAACTTGAGTTTGTCACGGCAGAAGAATTCGAGCTGTGGGTCGATGCCAATAAGATGTTGGGACCCGATGCTTAATGCTTAATTCAAAATGTCTCATCCTAGCTGCTGATAAATCAGCGAAATTGAGGCTGGCAATGAATCAATATCGTGGGCCAAGACAGTGTGAAGAAACAGTGGAGTAAGGATGCTGAAGCATTCGCAGTGTTAATGTTTACGGTGCATCGAATGATAAAAACAAAAAGCGAACCAGAGGTTCGCTTTTTGAGTCATAGCCTGTTCTATATCAGAACAGCTTAGTCTTGGGTGTCAGCATCTACCACTTCAGCCCACAGATCGTGTTCATCTGAATGGGTGATGCGGGCACGAACCAACATACCTGGCTCAAGTTCAGTTTCACCATTGATAAACACCATGCCGTCGATTTCAGGTGCATCGGCGAAGCTGCGGCCAATGGCGCCTTCTTCGTCTACATCGTCAATCAGAATGTCTAAGGTACGGCCAACGAAACGGGCTAAACGCTCGGCGCTGATTTCGGCTTGGAGTTCCATAAATCTGTGGTATCTGTCTTCTTTAACCTCTTCGCTGATAAGCTCGGCTATGGTGTTGGCGACAGCACCATCGACTTCAGAATATTTAAAGCAACCTACGCGATCAAGACGAGCTTCTTTCAAGAAATCAAGCAGGATTTGGAAATCCTCTTCGGTTTCACCTGGGAAGCCGACGATAAAGGTTGAGCGGATCACCAGATCTGGGCAGATTTCACGCCAGCGTTGAATCGCTTCTAACTGACGGTCAACACGGCCTGGACGCTTCATCATCTTCAGGATACGCGGGCTTGCATGCTGCATTGGAATATCCAAATACGGCAGAATTAAACCTTCGGCCATCAGCGGGATCAAATCATCAACCCATGGGTATGGGTAGATGTAATGTAGACGCACCCAAGCGCCCATTTTACCTAGTTGGCGTGCTAGGCTAGTAATGTCTTGTTTGACTGGCATACCGTTCCAAAAATCGGTACGACCGCCTTTGTCTTTGCCGTAGGCCGAGGTGTCTTGGCTCACAACTAAAATTTCTTGTACGCCTGATTCCACTAAACGCTTAGCTTCATCTAAGATGCTGCCCGCTGGACGGCTGTCGAGATCGCCACGTAGCGAAGGAATAATGCAGAAAGTACAACGGTTGTCGCAACCTTCTGAAATCTTTAAATAAGCGTAATGCTTAGGCGTTAACTTAACCCCAGTTTGTGGGATTAATGAGGTGAAAGGGTTGTGCTCTGGCTTAGGCACGTACTTGTGAACATGCTTCAACACGGCTTCGTAGCTGTGTGGGCCAGTGATTTCTAACACATCTGGGTGCACTTCGCGGATTTGGTTTTCTTTGGCGCCAAGGCAGCCAGTGACGATCACTTTGCCGTTTTCTTCTAAGGCTTCACGCACAGCATCCAGAGATTCTTCCACCGCAGCATCGATAAAGCCGCAGGTATTGACGATAACTAAGTCGGCATTGTCGTAGCTGTTCGTGACTTCGTAGCCGTCGATGCGTAACTGAGTCAGAATACGCTCTGAATCCACGAGGTTTTTTGGGCAGCCCAAAGACACGAAACCGATGCGATTCCCAGTGGTAACAGCATTAGTGCTTGCTGCTTCTAGTGTTTTGACTGGGATATCAAGCGTGGTCGTTTGCTTGGGTTTAAAAGTTTCAACTGTCATGGTTTCTCGCTGAGGTATAAGCCGCCTTAAAAAAGTTGGCGGATTATACCTGAAGTGATTAAAAGGTACAGTAGCTTTGGCTGAAAAGTGTACAACTGGGGCGCTGAATATGCCAGTTAACCCTAAGGCCTATTTGGGGTGTGGATATAGGAAGATAGGCCAAAGATCTATGGTCGAACTCATCTGGATAAAAAGCGCTAAACATTTTTTCAGAAAAATTAACCCTTTTTAAAATTGGTCGCGTTTATAGGGGCAAGAGACAATTTCTTGATGCTGTTACATATTGGCACAAGTATTGGCACTTTTTACTGATAGCCTAAGCGTTAAATAAGCGACACAGTCGTTTTAGCCGTCTCGTTTTGAATATGCGTTCTATTTGAAGTGGTTTAGGTATAAGCACATTATTTTGGAGTAAGTTATGAAAAATTCTCTTTTAGCGGTATTGGTGGCGGGTGGTCTTTTTTCTAGCGCGTTTATGGCGCCAGCGGTACTCGCCGCTGAGGTCGATTTCCCGCATATTGAAACCATGGGTGTGAGTCAAATCCAAGTCGAGCCTGATATGGCGGATGTGAATGTGGAAGTGGCCGTGACCGAAAAAACCGCTAAAGCCGCCAAAGATAATTCCGATGCCGCCGTGGCTAAGTTTATCGCCCGTCTCACCGCAGCGGGTGTGACTAAAGATCAGATCCAGAGCGCGAATTTAAATCTTCAACCGCAATACGTCTATGTGCAGGATAAAGCGCCAGAGCTGACGGGTTATACTGCCAGTCGCCAAATTACCGTGACTGTAACAGACTTAAGCCGCTTGAATGCTATTTTAGATTCAGCCTTAGAAGAGGGCATGAATCGGGTCAATAACATCGCCCTTAAGTCGAGCAAAGAAGCTGAATACGTCGCCAAAGCACGTCAAGCCGCGATTGTGGATGCCAAACAAAAAGCCGAATCTTTGGCTAAAGGCTTTGGTGAAAACCTAGGTAAGATCTGGCAGATCCGTTATTACGATCAACGCCCTGTGCAACCTGTCATGTTACGCATGAGCGCCAAAGCCGATGCCATGGGCGCCGCCGAGAGCTATCAATATGGTCAAGTGAGCATAGAAGATAGAGTTGAAGTGATTTATAAACTGAAGTAAATCAGTCAGAGGCATATGGTGATGGATGAAGCTCCTATTGGGATTCATCCATTTTTTTATGCCGTTTACAATCGTTTTATATTTTTGGAAATAGCATTCTTCACTCTATATGTGATGGATTTTATTAGGATGATGAACAGTAAAAACTGGCAAATTTAAGTATTTATCCTCACACTAGTAAGGTTAATGTTCAGGAGGCCGTTTATGGATTTTCACGCTCGAATAAAGCAACAAACTTGCATGGATTGCTTAAGTGGTAAGTCATTAGGATTTGAAATTCGAATGGCATTTCAACCTATTATCCATTGGCCTAGTCGTGAGATTAGCGGTTATGAAGCCCTTGTTCGAGGCCCTGATGGTGAAGGGGCTGCGTGGGTGTTTGAGCGGATTAATGAAAATAATAAATACTATTTTGATCAGGCTTGCCGTGTTAAAGCGATAGAAACCGCTTCAAAGCTGGGACTCGATAAGATGCTCAGTATCAACTTTTTACCTAATGCCGTATATAACCCTGAGACCTGTATCCGCGCGACGATTGAAGCCGCCGACATGTATGGGTTTGATATTCACAAAATCATGTTCGAAGTGACTGAGGGCGAGCAAATTGTTGATCGGGCAAAATTAGTCCGTATCTTCGAGAGCTATGTTAAGCGTGGTTTTATCACGGCAATCGATGATTTTGGCAGTGGTTTTGCTGATTTAAGCTGGCTCGAAGCCCTGCGCCCTCAAGTATTAAAACTTGATATGACCTTGATCCGTGATATCGATCTCGATAGAGAAAAGCAGTTAGCTGTGGATGAAATACTGCGTATTTGTTTAGAGCTTAATACAAGAGTTTTGGCCGAAGGCATTGAGACTGAAGCCGAACTTAATTATCTCGCTGGAATAGGGATTGAGTATTTTCAGGGGTATTATTTTGCCAAACCACAACTCGAATATTTGAGTTCCTATGAAGAGCTAAGCTTTCACTCCCAAAAGTAAATGGTTAGGTGGATTGATATCGTTGCACGATTAGAGTGATAACACGTGCTGAGACTCGATGGATAATTCTTTGTTTCTGATATCGGCTAACTGATATATCATGCGCCACCTAAAATTGCCCTTGTTACCTATTCGCTACTATGTCTTCCAACGCGCTCTATACCGATTTATCCGGTTATTACGATTTAATGTGTTCCGATATCAACTACCAGCAACAGAGCGCGAGTATCCATCGTCTGCATCAGTTCCTCGGCAATAATGGTAAGCAACATCTTGATTTAGCCTGTGGCACTGGTCCACATGTGCGGCATTTTATCGACCTTGGTTATCAGTGCAGTGGCCTTGATATTAATCAGCCTATGCTAGACATGGCCATGCGTCGTTGTCCTGAAGCTCAGTTTAACCTCCAAGATATGACGGCTTTTTATTTAGAAGAGCGCGTCGATTTGATTACCTGTTTTTTATATTCCATCCATTACAGTGCTTGCATCGAACGCCTTAAAAGCTGTATCGCCAGTGTGCATAGCGCACTTAATGACGGTGGGCTGTTTTGTTTTAATACTGTCGATAAGCACAGAATCGATAACACAAGTTCGGTTAAGCATTTTGCCGAGTTTGATGGTAGTCATTTCGCCTTCGAATCCGGCTGGCATTACAGTGGGCAAGGTGAGAAACAGTCATTAAAGTTGAGTATTGCCAAAAGCAGTCAGCCGTTTGCTGAGGTCTCGCCTTTACCTGTCTCTGATATGAAAGGCTTAGGCTCGCTGGAAGCTGGGTTACACGCCGCAGGTTTGCAAGAAGTCCACAGTATTGAGCAATGGCAAGACCAACATGCTATGGTCGCTACCAGCTTCACTGAGCTGCAGGAATTGTTAGCGCCCTATTTTGAAGTGCATGTTTTCGAACACGATTATGAAAAAATTGTCCCGTGGGATTTAGCATCAGGTAATGCGCTGTTTGTTTGCGTGAAAATTTGACCTTCTGTTGAAGGTTGGTAACAGAAGGCCTGCTCATAATGTCACTGTTACTAGGGTCTGTTGATCTTTGCTGTACAAATGTTGTTCAGCAATACATCGGCAGCCACATTAACATAAACGCCAGTGACACCATACTGGCGTAATTTCTTGCTAGCTTGTCATATCTTGTTGATATTGCTCGATAGTGCTTAATTCTTCCAAAAGCATTCTCCACTAAATGTCGATACCGATATAAGCACCAATCGACTCTTTCTTGAGGTGTATTCTTATAGCGGCGCCTTGGAATAACAGATTTCCC